>NZ_CP146232.1:4306250-4615000 GCF_037040815.1 Pararoseomonas sp. SCSIO 73927 | reverse complement strand
CCTTGTCGGGTAAGTTCCGACCTGCACGAATGGCGTAACGACCTCCCCACTGTCTCCAGCATGGGCTCAGCGAAATTGAATTCCCCGTGAAGATGCGGGGTACCCGTGGTCAGACGGAAAGACCCTATGAACCTTTACTGCAGCTTGGCAGTGGCGCCAGGAAGGGGCTGTGTAGGATAGGTGGGAGCCGATGAAACAGGGGCGCTAGCCTCTGCGGAGGCAACCTTGAAATACCACCCTGCGCCTTTCTGGCGTCTAACCGAGCCCCGTTAGCCGGGGCCGGGACCCTGCCTGGTGGGCAGTTTGACTGGGGCGGTCGCCTCCCAAAGTGTAACGGAGGCGCGCGATGGTGGGCTCAGGCCGGTCGGACATCGGCTGTTGAGTGCAAAGGCACAAGCCCGCCTGACTGCGAGCGCGACAGCGCGAGCAGAGACGAAAGTCGGCCTTAGTGATCCGGTGGTCCCGCGTGGAAGGGCCATCGCTCAACGGATAAAAGGTACTCTAGGGATAACAGGCTGATCTCCCCCAAGAGTCCACATCGACGGGGAGGTTTGGCACCTCGATGTCGGCTCATCGCATCCCGGGGCTGGAGCAGGTCCCAAGGGTTCGGCTGTTCGCCGATTAAAGCGGTACGTGAGCTGGGTTTAGAACGTCGTGAGACAGTTCGGTCCCTATCTGCCATGGGTGTTGGAGACTTGAGAGGATCTGTCCCTAGTACGAGAGGACCGGGATGGACGCACCTCTGGTGCACCGGTTGTGGCGCCAGCCGCATCGCCGGGTAGCCAAGTGCGGAACGGATAACCGCTGAAGGCATCTAAGCGGGAAACCAGCCTCAAAACCAGGTCTCCCCAAGGGCCGTGCCAGACCAGCACGTCGATAGGCCGCAGGTGGAAGTCGGGTAACCGACGCAGCCGAGCGGTCCTAATCGCCCGATCGAACTCCACTCCCCCACCGCTGAGGGCTAACCCCCTCGCCGCACGCAGCACCAACACGCAAACACACCACCCACACACCACCTTCCATCCCGGGCAGAACGCTCCGCGTCCGCCCACCCATCATGTCCTCCGGCCCGGTGGCCTGGTGCCTATAGCGAGGCTGCCACACCCGATCCCATCCCGAACTCGGCCGTGAAACGCCCCTGCGCCCATGGTACTGCGTCTTAAGACGCGGGAGAGTCGGTCAGCGCCAGGCCACCCGACCGGAGAACATGATCACTACACCACCGCGGGGTGGAGCAGCCCGGTAGCTCGTCAGGCTCATAACCTGAAGGTCACAGGTTCAAATCCTGTCCCCGCATCCATATCCCATACAACACCATGACAACCCAGCTCACCTCACGGTGGCTGGGTTTTCGCGTTCCCACACCGGCGCAAACCCCGCGGCCGCTTGCGCCGAATGACGCGCGGCATAGAACGAGAGTCTCGCCGTTCAGGGAGCGTCACGCGAATGCCCAACCAGCCCATCGGGTTCCAGCATGGAATCACGTTGAACCAGGCCCGTCAGGTCGTTGATGCGGCATTGGCCGAGGGGCGCCGCCTCGGGCTCGCTCCTCTCACCGTGGTGGTGCTGGACGCGGCCGGGCAGCTCAAGGCGATGCTGAAGGAGGATGGCTGCAGCCTTCTGCGACCGGCCATCGCCCAGGGCAAGGCGTTCGGCGCAATGGGCCTCGGCTTCGGCGGCCGGGAACTGGCGCGCCGCGCCCAGGCCATGCAGGGGTTCATGAACGCCTTCTCCGACCTGGCCGGCGGCTCTGCCGTACCGGTGCCCGGCGGCGTCCTCGTCAGGTCCTCGGATGGCACCATCTTCGGGGCGGTCGGCGTCTCCGGCGACGCCTCGGACAAGGATGAACTCGCGGCGGTCGCCGGCATTGAGGCCGCAGGCCTCGTCGCTGACACCGGAGATTCGGCGTGAGCGCGCTGGAAGCGGTTCTCGCCCGGATCGACGCCGCCGAGGCCGAAATCCGCGCCCGCTACTTTGAGTTCCTCCGGATTCCCAGCGTCTCCGCCCAGCCGCCGCACGCCGCCGATTGCCGCCGGGCCGGAGAGTGGCTGGTCGGGGAACTCCGCTCCATCGGCTTCACGGCCGAGCTGCGAGAAACCAAAGGCCATCCCGCCGTCGTCGCCTTCCACCCCGGCCCGGGCGGCAGCGTCCGGCCGCTGCTCTACTACGGCCACTACGACGTCCAGCCCGCCGAGCCCTTCGAGCTCTGGACCTCTCCGCCTTTTGAGCCGACGGTCAGGGAGGGGCGGAACGGCCCAGTGACCGTGGCCCGCGGCGCCGTGGACGACAAGGGACAGGTCATGACCTGGCTCGCCGCCATGCGCGCCTGGCACGAGGTGGCCGGCGGCCCGCCGACTGCCATCCGCGTCCTGGTGGAGGGCGAGGAGGAGATCGGCAGCCCCAGCCTGGACCCCTTCCTGGAGGAGCATGCCGGCGAGCTTCGTGAGGCGCGCGCTGTCATCGTCTCCGACACCAACATGTGGGACCCGCGCAGCCCGGCAATCTCCGCGCGTCTTCGCGGCATGGCCTACGCCCAGATTGACCTCTTCGCCGCTTCCCGAGATCTGCATTCCGGCCTGTACGGCGGGATGGCGCTGAACCCAATCAACCTTCTCTGCTGCATTCTGGCGGAGCTGACGGATGAGAGCGGCCGCATCCAGCTGCCCGGCTTTTACGACGCCGTTCCGGAGGTGGGCGGCAATCTCGACGCCGCCTGGGACTCCCTTGGCTTCGACGAGGCCCGCTTTCTCGGCGATATCGGCCTCTCCGTCCCGGCTGGCGAGAAGGGGCTGAAGCCGCTGGTCCGACAGTGGGCCCGCCCGACCTGCGACGTGAACGGCATCTGGGGCGGCTACACCGGCGAGGGCTCCAAGACCGTCATCGCGGCGGAAGCGCACGCCAAGGTCTCCTTCCGCCTCGTCGGCGACCAGGACCCGAACGCCGTCCTCGACTCGCTGGAAGCCTTCGTCAGGGCTCGCCTCCCCGCCGATGCGCGCGCGGAAGTCCAGCGCTTCGCCTCCGCCCCGCCCGTCGTGGTGCCGGAGGACAGCGCGGAGGTGGCGGCCGCCCGCCGGGCGCTCGCCGCGGAGTACGGGCGGGAGGCGGTGCTGATCGGCTCAGGCGGCTCCATCCCCGTCGTGGAGAGCTTCCGCCGTATCCTTGGCCTGGACAGCGTGCTCATGGGCTTCGGGCTGGACGACGACCAGGTCCACAGCCCGAACGAGAAGTTCGACTGGGCCTGCCTCATGCACGGCGCCCGCAGCCATGCCCGGCTGCTGGCCGAACTGGCCGGCTGAAACGGAAACGGTCCCGCTCCCATCCGGGAGCGGGACCGTCTCAACAACCGCCGGTCAGCGCTTGGCGCCGAGCTCGGCCCGCAGCTCCACGATCCGCCCCTTGATGCTCTCGCGCAGGGTCGGGGAGGTATGGGGCTTCATCCCAGCCAGCGTCTGCTCCAGCTCGGCCAGCAGCCGGCGCTTCTCGTCCGTGTTGCGCCGGATCGGCTTGTTGTCGCTGAACTGTCCTTCGAAGGCGCGCATGCGGCTCCTCCTCTCCCTGCTATTCTCGAGGCCGTCCCGGGTGCCAGGCCGTCGCGCGCGGCCAATGGGCGGCGGCTGGCGCGGCCGGCGCGCCGGGACGAGCCGAGTCTATCCCGTCCCGGGCAGCGCCGGAATACCCGCCCCGTCTGGTGCTCGCGTTCAGTACTCGTACTCGTAGGTCAGCCCCGCTCCCTGGCTGTCCGTGCCTGCGCCGCTCTCCAGCTTCAGCCGCGGCGTCAACTCGATCTCAACGCCGACACGGGGCGAGCCCGTGCTCGTGCCGGGATCCACGTTGAGGTAGATGCCCTGGCCAAGATAGCCGCCGGCCTCAATCCCCGGCGTGCCGTTCGCCCCCGTGCCCACGCCCAGCCGGTCCAGCCCCAGCGTGCGGCTGACCCGCCCGAAGAAGCCGCTCACCGGATCCTCCTGCCCGCCGGAGACGGCGCCCGAGAGCACGCGGGCGAGCTGGGCGATCTGGAAGGGCGAGAGCTTGTCGGCGGAGCGGTTGAAGATCAGCCGCGCCAGCACCTCGTCCTGCGGCAGTTCCGGCGACGAGGTGAACTCGATCTTCGGCGCCCGCGGCGTGCCCGTGACGGTCACGTTGATCGTGGTGGAGGACACGCGGGAGGTGGCAAGCAGGTCGATCTCCGGCGAAGCAATGTCGCCCTGGAAGGTCAGCACGCCGCGCTGGAAGGTCAGGCGCCGGTCCAGCACCGTCAGCGTCCCGCGCCGCAGCCGCAGCGCGCCCTGGGAGACGATCTCGGAGATCGTGCCGCCGATCCGCACGTCGCCGCCCAGCTCCACGTCCAGCCCGCGCCCGCGCAGATAGACTTGGCCCGGCGCCCGCAGCGTGATGTCCAGCTCCAGCGGCGCGGCCCCGGCCGGCGGGGCGGCCGCGCTCGCCTCACGCGCGGCGCCCCTCCGGGCGGCCGCCGTGCCGCGCGGCGGGGGAGGGGCCCCGCGCCCGACCTCCCGCACCTCGCCGATATCGGCCACGCCGCCCGGCAGCCCCTCGGGGATGCCGATCACGGAGGAGCGCGTGGTGATCGTGCCCGCCAGCCGCATACCGCGCGCCAGCAGGCCGGAGAGGCGCATGTCCGCATCGAAGGCGCCGCGGAACAGATCGCTCGAGACCGGCGCCAGGTTCTGCCCGGCCACCGTCATCTCGATCGGCTGCCCCTCGGCGAAGGGCTGCACCTGCCCGCGCGCCGTCAGCGTGCCCGTGCCGGCGCGGGCGGTGATGCTCTCCACCACGATCCGGTCCATGTCCCCCCGCAGGCTGCCCGTGATGTCCCGCAGGGCGAGCCCGTACTCCAGGTTGCGGAAGCTGCCGCCCGCGATGCGCGCGCCGCCCGAGATCTGCGGTGCCTGCACCGTCCCGCCCGCGCGCGCGTCGATCGTCACCGTGCCCGCCACGCGGTTGGCGCCGCCGATCAGGAAGGGCGCGGCGAGAACGGCGATGTCCGTGGTTCCCCGCAGCGTGGCGGAGATCGGCCCCTGGAAGTCGCTCGGCACCCGCGCGTCGAGGTTGAGGGAGAGGCCGCGGCCCAGGCGGAACTCCGCCCGCGTCTCCACCTGCTCACCGCGCATCCGGGCGGTGGCCGTCAGCGTGCCCTCCGGCAGGTTCCGGCCCCAGGGCGCGCCGGAGCGCAGCCCCGTCCCGCGCAGCTCGCCGTCGATCCCCGGCCGCGCGACCGGCCCGGAAAGCCGGACCTCGCCCGAGACCGTTCCGGCAAGCGGCGGATCCGGCACGAAGAGGTTGGCGACCGAGAGCGGCAGCGCCGAGAGGGTGGCGCGCAGGTCCGCGTTGTCCGGTCCCCAGCGCCCGGCCACGCGCAATGCCCCGCCCGGCCGCCCCTGCAACGCCAGCCCGGGCGTGGAAAAGCCGCCATTCGCCCCGATGATGATCGTGGCCGGCGCGGTGAGCCGGATGCCCAGCGCCTGCCGCTGCAGGTCGAGCGCCGATAGCTCGATCCGCTTGTCCGGCTGGTCTAGCGCCAACCGAGCCCGCAGCGTCGCCCGACCGTCCAGCGCCCGCACGTCGCCGCGCAGGTCCAGCGCCGCGTCCGTCCCGCTCGCCTGGACGGTGCCGTTCACCACCTGCCCGCCGGCGCGCAGGTTGTTCGCCCGCAACTCCGCCTCGATCCCCTGGCGCTGGACCCCCTCGGCGCCCTGCGGCGCCAGCCGGGCGGAGAGCCGCACCCCGCCGCCCAGCGGCGTTCCGGCCACCGGGGTCAGGGGCGCGAGATCGGCAGCTTCCAGCAGAAGGTCGGCCGTGCCCAGCATCCGCGTCAGGTTGAACTCGCCGCGCCCTTCCAGCCGGGCCGGGCCCAGCGCGGCGCGGAGCGTCTCCACCCGCAGCCGCTCGCCGTCCTGTGCCGCCCGTGCCTCGGCCGAGAGATTCAGCCCCTGCAGCCGGGCGGAGAGGTTCAGGGCGCCAGCGGGCACCGTGGCGTTCGGCAGGTTCGCCTCCAGCCGCAGCGCCTCGAAGCGGCGGCCATAGGCTTCCAGAGCGGGCGAGGAGGCATCGAGCGCCACGGCCGGGGTGGCAGCCGGCCCCGTCACCCGCGCGCGGGCTTCAAGCTGCCCGCGCACCGGCACGTTGGGAATGTCCTGCGCGGCCAGGGCCGCGTTCAGCGTCAGGTCCAGGGTCTGCCCAAACGCGCCTTCCGCCCGCAGCGTCACCGCGCGCCCGTTCACGGCGAGTTCGTGCACCCGCTGCTGGTTCGCCCGCAGCAGCACCGTCGGCGCCGGACCCAGCAGCCCCGGCGCCGGCTCCGGCAGTCGCGGGTCGCGCAGCGTGGCATCCAGCCGCAGCTCCGGCGCGGCGGTGGTGCCGGTAACCGTGCCACGCGCCTCGATGCCGCCCCAGCCGACCGTCGCCGGGACGAGCCCGGCGAGGGTGTTGGCGTCGTTCACCCGGGCGTCGAAGGAGACGTCCAGGGCCGAGCCCACGATGCCCCGCGCCTCGACCGTTGCGGCCGCCGTCTCCACCCGCGCGCGCTCGATCCGGGTCGCGCCGCCCTCGGCGGGCAGGGTGCGAAGGTCGAAGCGCAGCGCCGCGACAGGGGCGGGCAGGAAGCCGCCCAGCGCCGCGTCGCCCGCCGCCTCCAGCCCCACGCCGCCGCCCGCGGGCAGGCTCAGCGTGCCGCGCCCGTTCACGCGCGCGGTCTCGCCCATGTCTGCCAGCAGGGTGAACCCGGCGCCCGTCGCCGGCCCGTCCAGCGCCACCTGCACCCGCGTCGCCTGCTCCGGCTTGCCGAGCAGCCCGGCGACCAGCCCGCCCCGCGGCTCGTCGTAGCGCAGGTCGATCTTCACCCGGTCCCCCGGCGCCAGCGCCAGGTCGAGGTCCAGCGCGCCCGGCGCGTCCAGCCGCCGTCCCTTGGCGCCGAGGAAGACGCCGTCAGCGCCCAGCCTGCCGCCCGCCTCAAGCGAGAGGGTGGCCGGGATGCCGGCCACCGCCGCGCCGAGCTCCACGCGGGGCAGGGAGAGGCGCTCCAGCGCCACCTGCACGGGAAGCTGCGGAATCTGCGGCAGCAAGGGCCCGGGCTCGGAGGCCGGGGCAGGGGGGGCGTTCGGGTCCGGCACCGGAAGCCGGCTGAAGGTCACCTTGCCTGCGGAGAGATTGGCGACCCGGAACTCCCGCGAGGTCAGCCGCAGCAGGTCCAGGTCCAGCGCGATGTCCTCGATGACGAGGTAGGGGCCCTGGCTGTCGGAGAGCACCACGCGCCCGATGCGCGGCGCGGCGGGCAGGCCGCCATGCAGGTTCTCGATCTGCAGCCCCGGCACGAAGCCCATGGCCAGCCGCGCGATCGCGTCCTGCCCGGGCTTCACGTTCAGGGCCAGCCACCCGGCCAGCAGCAACACGACCGGCAGCACCAGCAGCACGCCGATGACGGCGAGCAGGATCTTCCCGAAACGGCGCATCAGAAGGCCTGCCCGATGCCGACGTAGAGGCCGAAGCCTGAATTCCCGGGAACCTTCGTCAGTGGCAGGGCGATGTCCGCCCGGATCGGCCCGATGGCCGTGGCGTAGCGCACGCCCGCCCCCACGCCGAAGGCCAGGTCGCCGAAGCCGGAGAGGGCGTCCTGCCCCACGCTGCCGGCATCCGCGAACACGGCGATGCCGTAGGGGCCGGTGATGCGCTGGCGCAGCTCCACGCTGCCTTCCAGCAGGGAGAGGCCGCCGCGCGGCGTGCGGTCCGCCCGCCGCGGTCCGATGATCTGGTAGTCGTAGCCGCGCACGGAGCCGCCGCCGCCCGCGTAGAAGCGGAGATGCGGGGGAATGCTGCCCGCCTCCGCCCCGGCGACGGTGCCGAAGCCGGCCCGGAGCGCGAGGATGCTGCCCTTGCCGCCGGAGAGGTCGAAATAGGCGCTGCCGGTGCCCCGGATGCGGGTGAAGAGCTCCGTCGAAGCCCCGAGGGAGATCGTGGGGGAGATCAGAAGGTTTGCCCGGTAGCCGCGCGAGGGGTCCAGCACGTTGTCCGTGCCGTCGAACCGCGCCCCGAGCGGCAAGGAGACGAGGGTGTACTTCAGAGTCTGGTCTGTCTCCTCCGTGCGCCCCACCTCGCCGGCGATGCCGGCGGAGAGGGTGAGGCGCGGGTCGATCTTTCGCTCGAGGGAGAAGCCGGCCGTCACCGCATCGCGGTCATAGGCCAGCAGGCGCTCCCGCAGGATCGTCACGTCGCTCACCGCCGTCGCGTTCAGCCCGGCGAACCAGGGCTGGCGCAGGTTGGCCCCCAGCCGATAGCCCCAGTCGCTCACGCCCCGCTGGGTGGGGCGGGAGAGCTCAGCCTCCACCCGCAGCCGCTCCGCCGCGCCGAAGAGGTTCCGGTGCTCCCAGTAGGCGCGCACCGTCGGGCCGTAGCGCGTCTCGTAGGCGCCCGTGACGCCGATGGCCCGGAACGGACGCTCGGCGACGAGGAAGGTGACGGGCAGCCGCCCGTCCGGGTCCAGCCTCTCCCCGGTGCGGGCGCGCACCGTGCCGAAGACGCCGAGCGCCAGCACGTCCCGCCTGACGCGGTCCAGCTCCCGCGGGTCGTAAACCTCTCCAGCCAGCGGGCTGGAGGCGCGGCGGAGAAGCTCCGGATCCACGTTCTCGGACCCCTCCACCACCGGCTGGGCGAAGCGGGCGCGGGGGCCGGGCTGGACGAAGTAGACCACCTCCATCGTCCGGGCGTCGTGGTCCACCGTGATCTGCCGGCGCGGCACGCCGGCGAAGGGGTGCCCCGCCTCGCGCAGCCGGGTCAGCACCGTCTCCTGAGTGGAGTTCACAACCTCCGCCCGCGCCGGGTCGCCCGGGCCGAGCCCCGCGACCTCACCGGCGCCGGAGATGTCAGTGTCCACCACGTCCGGCCGCAGGGTAGCGGTGGAGATGGTGTACTGCGGCCCTGTCTCCGCCGAGATCACGACCGGCACCGGCTCCGTCCCGCGGTTCGCCAGGCGCAGCGCCAGGCCCGCCGCGTCCGGCGCCTCCCCCGCCAGGGTGATCCGCGCCGTGCCGCCGTAATACCCCTCCGAGCGCAGGGCGAGCCGCATGTTGCCCTGGTCCTGCAGCGCCCGCGCCACCAGCCCCTCGGCACTCGTCGGCACGCTCTCCCTCAGGCGGCGCAGCACGGAGACGCCCTCCATCGCCGTGTTCAGCCGCGCATCCCCCGTGGCGGTGAAGCTCACCTCGTAGCTGCGGACCGGCCCGTCCGCGTCATCCGGCTCGGCCGGGGCGGCCGGGCGCGGCGCCTCGGCGGCCGGTTCCCCGGCAGGCTGGCCGAGCGCCGGGCCGACCAGCAGGAGGGGAAGCAGCGCAAAACCGGGGTGGAGGGAACGCAATGGAAGGGCTAACTCCTCGATCCATGGACCAGAACCTGACCGAGACCCTCACGCGCTGGCGCCGCCACCTGCACGCGAACCCCGGTGTCACGGGGGATGAAGGGCCCACGGCGGATTTTGTCGCCCAACGTCTGCGTGAACTCGGCATCACGGAGATCGAGACGAGGATTGGCGGACACGGTCTGGTGGCCACCATCCGGCGCGGCGGCGGCAATCGCAGCGTCGGGCTGCGGGCCGACATGGACGCCCTGCCGATCCAGGAGGCGAGCACGGAGCTGCCCTACCGCAGCACGAAGCCCGGCGTCATGCACGCCTGCGGGCATGATGGGCACACCACCGCCCTGCTCGGCGCCGCGGCGCTGCTGATGCGGGACGAGGGCTGGTCCGGCACCGTCCGCCTCGTCTTCCAGCCGGCGGAGGAGGGCGGCGGCGGCGCCCGGGCCATGATCGAGGACGGGCTGTTCCGCCGCTTCCCGATGGACCGCATCTTCGGCTGGCACAACTGGCCCGGCCTGCCCGTGGGCACGGTGGCCGTGCATGACGGCCCGGTGATGGCCGCCGGCCGCCGCTTCCTCATCGAGGTGGAGGGCCACGCCGGCCACGCCGCCCTGCCGCACCTGACGCATGACCCGATCGTGGCGGCAGGCCACGCCGTGGTCGCCTGCCAGTCCATCGTTTCCCGCAACCTGGACCCGCTGGACTCGGCCGTGGTGTCGCTGACCACGATCGAGGGCGGCGAGGCCTGGAACCAGATCGCGGCGAAGGTGACCATCCGCGGCTCCATGCGGTTCCTGCGCCCGGAGACGGGCCTGATGATCGAGGAGGGGCTGCACCGCATGGCTCGCGGCATCTCCGAGACCTTTCAGGTGCGGGCCCGCGCCGAGGTGCTGGGCGGCGTGAACGCCACGATCAACCACCCGGCCGAGCGAGACCTGGCGGCCGAGGCGGCGGGGGCGGTGGCCCCGGTCCGCCGCGACCTGCCCGCGGCCATGACGGGGGAGGATTTCTCGGAGTTCCTCGGCGAAGTGCCCGGCGCCTTCGTCTGGATCGGAAACGGGCCTACGGATGGCGGGCGGGAGCTGCACCACCCGAATTACGACTTCGACGACGCCGTGCTGCCCGTGGCCAGCGGCTTCCTGGCCGAGGCCGCGAAGCGCGCCCTGATGGCCGGCTAGGGCGCGGCCCGCCGTGGCGCTGCCGGTCACCCTTTCCGGCCGCAGCCTCGCGCCGGGCTTCCAGGACACGCACCTCTTCGCGCCCCGGCGGGTGGCGCTGATGGCGGATCCGGCCATCGCCGCTTCCGCCGTGCTGGCGCGGAACCTCGCGGCCGGCGGCTTCCGAGGGGCGCTGCACGCCGTCGGCGCGCCCTGGGCGGGGATGGACCACGCGCCCGACCTCGCCGCGCTGGCGGAGGCGCCGCACCTCGCGGTCCTCTCCCTCCCGCCGGATGGGATCGGGCCGGCGATGGACGCGCTGGCCGCCCGCGGCTGCTTTGCGGCCGTGGTGCCGGGACCTGCGCCGGGCCTCGCCGCCCATTGCGCCCGCACGGGCGTGCGCGCCATGGGCGAGCACTCCTTCGGGATCTGCATCCCGCCGCTGGGGCTGAACGCCTCCCTCTCCCACATGGCGCCGCGGCCGGGGCGGCTGGCGCTGCTCTGCCAGTCCTCCGCCCTGGCGCGGGCGGTGATCGATTGGGCGGAGGGGGAGGCGGTGGGCTTCTCCCTTATCGCGGGGATCGGCACCAACGCGGATTACGGCTTCGCCGGCGGGCTGGACTGGCTGGCACGCGACGCCCCGACGGGCGCGGTGCTGCTGGACCTCCGCCGCATCAAGAACCGACGCATGTTCATCTCCGCCGCCCGCGCCACGGCCCGTACCCGCCCGGTAGTGGCGCAGCGCCCCGGCCATGCCGGGCGCGATGTGGCGGACGCCGTGATGGGCGCCGCCCTGCGCCGCGCCGGCGTGCTGCGGGTGCAGGGGCTGGAGGAGTTCCTCTCCGCCGCCGAGACGCTGGGGCGGGTGAAGCCGTCCCTGCGCCCCGGCGCGGAGGGCGCACGGGGCGACCGGATCGCCGTGGTCTCCAACGGGCTCGGCCCCGGCCAGATGGCGGCGGATGCCGCCCTGCGCGGCGGGGCACGGCTGGCGGTGATCCCGCCCGAGGCCAGGACGCTGCTGGACCTCGCCCTGCCAGAGGGCTGGTCCGGCGAGAACCCGCTGGCGCTGCCGGCCGGGCAGGGGCACCGGCTGGCCGAGGCCGCCTCCCTCCTCTCTGCCCTCGCCGAGGTGGACTCCGTCGTCGCCATCCACGCACCCGCGCCGGATGAGGACCCTGAGGTTGCGGCCGCAGCCCTGGCCGCCGCCGCGGCATCCACCGGGAAGGGCGGCCGTGCCGCGCCCGTGCTGGCCGCGTGGCTAGGCCAATACAGCGCGGGGGCGCAACGCCGGGCCCTGGCGGAGCGCGGCGTCGCGGTCTTCACCACGCCGGAGGCGGCGGTGCAGGGCGCGCTCCACCTCGCCCAGCACCGCCGGAACCGCGCCGCCGCCGCTGAGCTGCCCTCGGCCGAGGTGCTGGAGGTGACGCCGGACCGCGCCCGCGTGTCCGCCCTCTTCGCCGCTGCCCGCGCGGAGGGGCGGGTGCAGCTGGATGAGGCCGAGTCGCTCGCCGTCCTCTCCGCCTACGGCGTGCCGGTCATCCCGCATCGCGCCGCCGCAACGCTGGACGAGGCCGTGGAGGCCGCCGCCGAACTCGGCTGGCCCGTGGTGCTGAAGGTGCTGAGCGACGCGCTGCCCGCGAAGACGGAGGTCGGCGCCGTGGCGTTGGACCTGCGCGACGCGGCCGCGCTGCGGGACGCGGCCGCCGCGATGGAAGCCGGGCTGGCGGCCGCGCGCCCCGGCCTGCGCCCGCGCGGCTGGATGGTGCAGCGCCAGGCACCGCCCGGGCGGGAGCTGCGGCTTCGGCTGGGCGATGACCCGATGTTCGGTCCCTGGATCGGCTTCGGCCGTGGCGGCACCGCCGCCCCGATCGAGGCCGACGAGTCGCACGATCTGCCCCCGCTGAACCGCGCCCTGGCTCTGGCCATGATCGGCCGCACCCGCGTCTCGCGCCTGCTGGACGGCTGGCGCGACCACCTCCCCGTCTCCCGCGAGGGGCTTGCGGAGGCGCTGGTCGGCCTCTCCCAGTTCGCGGTGGATTTTCCGGAGGTGGAGGCGGCGGTGGTGAACCCGCTGCGCGCCCGGCCGGAAGGGATGGAGGTGCTGGACGCCAGGATCACCCTGCGCCCGCCCGGCGAGACGGGGTTCCTCGCTATCCCCCCCTATCCCGCGTCACTGGCGAGGCCCTTCACCACGAAGGACGGTCGGGGCGTCGTCGTGCGGCCCATCCGGCCGGAGGACGCCGAGGGGGTGGCCGCCTTCGTGCGCCGTGTGCCGGCGGAGGACGTGCGCTACCGCTTCTTCAACCCGCTGCGGGAACTGCCCCCGGCGCAGCTCGCCCGCCTCACCCAGATCGACTACGACCGGGAGATGGCCTTCGCCGCGATCGCGGGCGACTCAATCGCCGGCACCGCGCGGTTGGTACTGGACGGGCAGGAGGGCGGGGAGTTCGCGCTCCTCATCGACGCCGCCTGGAAGCGCGGCGGCCTCGCACGGCACATGATGGGCCGGCTCATGGACTGGGCCAGGGGGCGCGGGCTGCGCCGGATCCACGGCCAGGTGCTGGCGGAGAACGCGGGGATGCTGCGCTTCGTCCAGGCCATCGGCTTCGCGACGCGCCGGAGCGAGGACCCGGAGATCCTGGAAGCCTCGCTGGAGCTCTGAGCCGGGAGCACCAGCGGCGACCCAAACCCGGCCGACCCAACCGGGGCTCACCCGAGCTCCGAGGCGGCTCAGTGCATCCGGGTCTCCGCGAGGAGGAGCCTCACGCGCCCCGCCGCCTCCGCACCCTTCCGGGCCTCCCGCCAGGCGTTCTCCGCCACGCGCTGGTGGATTGTCACGGCCTCGTCCGCCGCGGTGATGGTGCCGACGCCTAGCGCCGCCATGGGCGGGCTGTCCGGCAGGAAGGGGTTGGCGCAGAGATGCGCCCGCTCCCTTGCGCGGAGGACGATGAAGCTGCCGGTCGGCTCGGACTCGGTGAGCAGCCCGATCTGCAGCCCCATCGGCACGCTCTCCATGAGGGCCGCTATGTTCTCCACCTCGGCCCGAGCCGCCAGCCGGGCGCGGTGCCGCCCCGCCTCGGAGAGGTGGAGCGCCGGCGCGACACCGTCCATGAGGAAGCCGCGCAGCGCGCGCTCCGTCACCATCGCGATGATGGAGGGGCGGCGCGTCTGGTAGAGCCGCTTGCGCGCGCCCAGCAGGCCGAGGGCCTGTTCCGCCGCGGCGTGGAAGGCCACCCGCTCCGGGCTTGCCTCGGCCGCCTCGGCCATCGCCTCCGCGAGGGCGGCGTCGTAGCCGTCGCTCGTCACGAGGGTGCAGAGCGCGCTGCCGAGCTGGAGGATCTGCTCGGCATCCTCCTCCACCTGGCGGAGCCGCTCCTGCAGCGCCAGCGGGCGGGAGAAGTACTCCACCCCGATCCCGAGAAGGGAGAGGGGAGAAATCTTCAGCAGCTCCGCCAGGCGCCGGATCGTGTCCAGCTTAATGACCTCGCCCTTCTCGTAGCGGTACAGGGCAGCGCGCGACACGCCGAGGCGTGCCGCGATCTCCTCCGCACGAAGGCCGGATTCCAGCCGGTAGGCCCGCAGCTGCTGCCCGATGTCGGCGAAGCGCATGGCTCGTCCCTCGATCACGGTCGCGGGTTCCTCCTGGCCAGGTCCGGTTGAGCGTATCTCATCTCTTTGGACTCGTGTTTCAAAATGCGCTCCGGCCGGTGATGGCGCAACATCCATTCCTTGCCGCGCGACATTTATCATCCCAACTCATGAGAGGCCATAATTTCAAGCGCTTTGACGAGGGCAGAATGGTCCTGCTGTCCACCGCCCGCTGCCGACACCGCCGAGAAGAGCTGCTGTGCGGAGGCCGTGTTCGGCAGCGCGACTCCGAGTTCCCGCGCGGATTGCAACGCGAGGTTGAGGTCCTTCTGATGCAGTGCGATCCGGAAGCCCGGGTCGAAGGTGCGCTTGATCATCCGCTCCGCATGAACCTCGAGGATGCGGGAGGAGGCGAAGCCACCCATCAGGGCCTCCCGGACCCGCGCCGGATCGGCGCCGGCCTTGCTGGCGAAGACGAGGGCCTCGGCCACCGCCTCGATGTTCAGGGCCACGATGATCTGGTTCGCCACCTTCGTGACCTGCCCGGCGCCGTTCTTCTCGCCCACCAGGGTGATGTTCTTGCCCATGGCCTGGAACAGCGGCAGGGCCCGGTCGAAGGCCGCCCGCGGCCCGCCCACCATGATCGTCAGCGCGGCGTTGCGCGCGCCCACCTCGCCGCCGGAAACCGGGGCGTCCAGGTAGTCGCACCCCTTCGCGTTCACCCGCGCCGCGTAGTCGACCGTCGCCGTCGGGCTGATGGAGGACATGTCGATCACCAGCGTGCCGGGCTTCAGCGCCGCGGCCACGCCGCCCTCGCCGAAGAGCACCGCCTCCACGTCGGGGGTGTCCGGCACGATGAGGATCACCACCTCCGCCGCGGCCGCCACCTCGGCGGGAGAGGGAAGCACCGTCGCGGCGCCGCGGACCTCGTCCGTCAGGCTCGCCCGCTCGGGAACGAAGAGCTCGTGCCCCGCCTTCTGCAGGTTCAGCGCCATCGGGCGGCCCATGATGCCCAGGCCGATGAATCCGATCTTCATGCGCGTCGCGTCCTTCTCTCTGGTCCGTTCAGGTGCGGTAGGGGGTGAACCACCCCAGCCCTTCCGCGGTGGTTCGGGCGGGCCGGTACTCGCAGCCGATCCAGCCGCGGTAGCCCGCCGCATCGATGCGGTCGAACAGGAAGGGCAGGTTCAGCTCGCCCGTGCCGGGCTCGTTGCGGCCGGGCGCGTCGGCCACCTGGACGTGGGCGATCAGGGGCAGCAGCGCCTCGAAGCGGCGCGTCACGTCGCCCTCCGTCACCTGCGCGTGGTAGAGGTCGAACTGAAGGCCCAGCCGCTCCGGCCCGACGGCGGCGATGACCGCGGCCGCCTCGGCAGTGGTGTTCAGCACGTAGCCCGGGATGTCCCGGTGGTTGATCGGCTCGATCAGCGGCTTCACGCCCTGGGACGCGCAGCGCTCCGCGGCCCAGGCCAGGTTCGCGGCGAAGGTGCCCACCAGAGTCTCCCGCGCCACGCCCGCCGGGGCCAGCCCCGCCATCACGTGCAGGCGCGGACAGTCGATCTCCCCGGCCATGTCCAGCGCGCGGGCGATCGCGTCGCGGAAGGCGGCCCCGCGGCCCGGCAGAGCGGCAAGCCCGCGCTCGCCCGCCGCCGCGTCGCCACGGGCGGCGTTGAACAGCACGGCGGAGAGGCCGGCGTCCCGCAGCCGGGCGCGGATCTCCTGCGCGGAGCATCCCTCAGGGTCGAGGAACTCGACCGCCTGGAAACCGGCGGCCTTCGCCAGGGCGAAGCGCTCGGGGAAGGGCGCCTCGGTGAACAGGAGCGAGATGTTGGCGGCGAAGCGCGGCATCGCGAGGTCTCCTGCCGGCGCCGCTCCTTGCCGGGGGCCGAATAGCGCCCACCCTACAGCGATTCGGCAGGACCAAGAACCCGCCCCCGCCCCAGGGGGGCACGCGCGCGGCGATACCGGGTAGTGCGCACGGGAATGCCGGGCACGCCGCCGGGGGTGCATCGCCGGCGTTGGACCGCTGCGCGCGCAGCGGCGAAGATGCCCCTTCGACGTTGCCCGTTCGAAGATGCCCATTCGAAAATGCCGGCCGCCACTCGGGGAGAACCCATGACCGACGACAAGCAGTTCCTCGTCCGCCTCATCGGCGTCGTCGCCCTGGCGGCGCTTCTGGCGGGCTGCTTCCTCGTGCTGCGCCCCTTCCTCTCGGCGCTGCTCTGGGCGGCCATCCTCGCCTTCACCACCTGGCCGCTCTACCGCCTGCTGACGGACCGCGCGCGGCTCGGCCCGTCCTGGGCGGCCGCCGTGATGGTGGTGGTGATGATGCTCGTCATCGGGCTTCCCCTGGCCCTTGCCGCCCCGACCAACCGCGAGGAGATCGATGGCCTGCGCAACGCCGTCGAGAACTTCACGACCGACGGGCTGCCGGCCCTGGTGGACTGGATCGGGCGCCTGCCGATGGTCGGGCCCTTCTTGAAGGAGCGGCTGGACGCGGTGGATCTCGGCGTGGGGAACCTGCTGAGCGTGCTGCGCCCCTACCTCGGGAACGTGGCCCAGACCGCCTTCGGGTTCGTCCTCACCATCGTCTCCGGCGTGGCGGAGCTGCTGATCGCCATCCTGCTCTCCTTCTTCTTCTTCCGGGACGGCCCCCGGATGGCCCAGGCGCTGGACCGCATGGCGGAGCGTGTGGCGGGCGGGCGCGGGCGGCGGCTGGTGGCGCTGACCGGGGCGGTGACGCAGGGCGTGATCTACGGCCTGCTGGGCACCGCGGTGGTGCAAGGGGCGATGACGGCCTTCGGGCTCTGGCTTTCCGGCGTGCCGCAGCCGGCGCTGCTGGGCGTGCTGGCCGGGGTAATCTCCATCCTGCCGATCGGCGCGCCGGTGGTCTGGATCCCCGCCACCATTTGGCTGCTGGCCAATGGCAGCACGGGCTGGGGCATCTTCATGGGCCTCTACGGCGCCTTCGGCATCTCCTCGGTCGACAACTTCATCCGGCCCTGGCTGATCTCCCGCGGGGCGGACCTGCCGCTTCTGCTCACCCTTCTCGGTGCCTTGGGCGGGGCGGTGGCCTTCGGGCTGCTCGGCCTCTTTCTCGGGCCGGTCCTGCTGGCGGTGGTCTACACCATCATCAAGGACTGGACGCAGGAGGGCGGCGGCCGAAGCGGCCCGATGGTGATGTAGCAAGGGGGATGATGGAGCGGGCGCGCATCGGCGCGGGGTCTGCTAGCCTGTCCCGGTGCAACTCGGGGCAGGGATGATGGCCGCAGCGACACCGCGCCGGGTGGACGGCCCGGCGCCTCTCCGCTAGGCCGAATGGCGTGCCCGCCTTCATCCTGTCACGCATCCTCCAGGCGATCCCGGTCATGCTGGCCGTGGCCCTCATCGCCTTCGCCCTCTTCGCCTTTGTGGGCGATCCCATCGCGACCATGCTCGGCCAGGAGTTCACCCCGGCCCAGCGGGACGCGCTGGTAGCCGCGCTCGGGCTGGACCAGCCCGTGCCCGTCCAGTTCCTGCGCTTCGTCGGCAACGCCCTTCAGGGGGAATTCGGCCTTTCCTACCGCCTCTCCCGCCCCGTCTCGGACCTGATCCTGGAGCGGGCGCCGGCCACGCTGGAACTGGCCCTTTGCGCCTCCGTCCTGGCGCTGTCGGTGGGAATGCCCATGGGGGTCTATACCGGGCTCTACCCGCGCTCCCCGCTTAGCCGCTTCTTCCTGACCTTCAGCCTCGTCGGCGTCTCGCTCCCCACCTTCCTCATCGGCAGCCTGCTGATCCTCGTCTTCGCGGTCTGGCTGGGCTGGCTGCCCTCCTTCGGGCGGGGGGACACGGTGCAGCTGGGCTGGTGGAGCACGGGCTTCCTCACCGCGTCCGGCTGGAAGGCGCTGGTGCTGCCCTCCATCACGCTGGGCCTGTTCCAGCTCACCCTCATCATGCGGCTGGTACGGTCCGAGATGCTGGAGGTGCTGCGGTCCGACTACGTGAAGTTCGCCCGCGCCCGCGGCATCCGGGAGCGTGCCATCAACTTCGGCCACGCGCTGCGGAACACGCTGGTGCCGGTGATCACCATCGTCGGCCTCCAGCTCGGCTCCATCATCGCCTTCTCCATCGTGACGGAAACGGTGTTCCAGTGGCCGGGCATGGGACTGCTCTTCATCCAGTCCGTCTCCTCGGCCGACATCCCGGTGATGGCGGCCTATCTCCTCCTCATCTCGGCGGTCTTCGTGACGATCAACCTGGTGGTGGACCTGCTCTACTACGCCGTGGACCCGCGCCTGCGCGCCGGGCGGGGGCACTGAGCCGTGGCGGCGATCCGTTCGTCCCTCGGGCGCTTCCTCGACAGCGACCTCTTCTGGTCCTTCCGGCGCACGCCCACGGCCGTTGTCTCGGCGGTGGTGGCCTTCGTCATCGTCGTGGGCGCGGCTTTCGCCCCCTGGCTGGCCCCGTACAACCCCTTCGACCTCGCCAGCCTCGACCTGATGGACGCCTTCAACCCGCCGGCCTTTGCGCCGGAAGGTTCGGTGGCGCACCCCCTCGGCACGGATGACCAGGGGCGGGACGTGCTCTCCGCCATCATGTACGGGGCGCGCGTCTCCCTCCTCGTCGGCGTCTCCGCCACGGCCTTCGCCCTCACGCTCGGTGTGCTCGTCGGCCTGCTCGCCGGCTACGCCGGCGGCGCGGTGGACGCGGTGCTGATGCGGATCGCGGATGTGCAGCTCACCTTTCCCAACATCCTCGTCGCGCTGCTGGTGGATGGCGTGGCCCGCGCCGCCCTTCCGCGGGAGCTGCACGACCAGATCGCCATCTACGTCGTCATCGTCGCCATCGGCATCTCGGACTGGCCGCGCTTCGCCCGCACCGTGCGCGGGTCGGCGCTGGTGGAGCGGAACAAGGAGTACGTCCTGGCCGCGCGCGTCATCGGCATCACCCCCGCGCGGATTATGCTCACCCACGTCCTGCCGAACGTGCTGGGGCCGCTGCTGGTGCTGGCCACGCTGAACCTCGGCCTCGCCATCGTGTCGGAGGCGACGCTCTCCTTCCTCGGCGTCGGCGTGCCGCCGACCCAGCCCAGCCTCGGCACCCTCATCCGGATCGGCAACGACTTCCTCTTCAGCGGGGAGTGGTGGATCACGGTGTTCCCCGGCGTGGCGCTGGTGGCGATGGTCCTCTCCGTGAACCTGCTGGGCGACTGGCTTCGCGACGCGCTGAACCCGAGACTGCGATGACTGAACCTCTCCTCCAGGTCCGGGACCTCGTCGTCGAGTTCCCCACCCGGCGCGGCACCCTGCGCGCGCTGGACAAGGTCTCCTTCGATATCGCGCCCGGCGAGGTGCTCGGCGTGGTGGGCGAGTCGGGCGCCGGCAAGTCCATGACGGGCGCCGCCATCATCGGGCTGCTGGAGCCGCCTGGCCGCGTCGCCGGCGGCTCGATCAGCCTGCGGGGCACGCGGATCGACAACCTGCCCGCGCGCGAGATGCGGAAGATCCGCGGCCGGCGGATCGGCGCCATCTTCCAGGACCCGCTGACGACGCTGAACCCGCTCTACACCGTCGGCCGCCAGCTGACGGAGACCATGCAGACCCACTTGGCGATCGACGCCGCGGAAGCGCGGCGCCGGGCCATTGGATGGCTGGAATCCGTCGGCATCCCCGCTGCGGCGGAACGGGTGGACGCTTACCCCCACCAGTTCTCCGGCGGCATGCGTCAGCGCGTGGTGATCGCCCTCGCGCTCTGCGCGGAGCCGGAGATGGTGGTGGCAGACGAGCCGACGACGGCGCTCGACGTGTCCATCCAGGCCCAGGTCATCGCCCTCCTCAAGCGCCTGACGCGGGAGAAGGGCACCTCCGTCATGCTCATCACCCACGACATGGGCGTGATCGCGGAGACGGCGGACCGCGTGGCCGTGATGTATGCCGGGCGCGTGGCGGAGATCGGCCCTGTCCGTTCCGTGGTGAAGGCCGCGTCCCACCCCTATTCCGCCGGCCTCATGGCCTCCATCCCGCCGCTCTCCCACAAGGTGGACCTGCTGCCCCAGATCGACGGCGCCATGCCGCGCCTGAACGCCATTCCCCAGGGCTGCGCCTACAACCCGCGCTGCCCGCACGTCTTCGACCGCTGCAAGGTCGAACGGCCGGAGCTGATCCCGGCGGCCGAGACCCGCGCGGCCTGCTGGCTCTTCGACAGCCACTCCCCCCGCGAGCGCGCCCATGTCTGAGACGCCGATCTTCGAGGCGCGCGAACTCAGCCGGCACTTCGACGTCTCCAAACCCGCGCTCCAGAGACTGATCGCGCGGGAGGGGAGGCGCACGCTGAAGGCGGTGGACGGCGTCTCCTTTGCCGTGCCGCGCGGCACCACCATGTCGCTGGTGGGGGAGAGCGGCTGCGGCAAGTCGACCGTCGCCCGTCTCGCCGTGGGCCTCTACGGCCCGAGCGGCGGGCAGGCCCTGTTCGAGGGGCAGGACCTTGCGGCGGCGCGGAAGTCCGTCGCCCAGCGCCGGCGCATGGGGATGATCTTCCAGGACCCCTATGCCAGCCTGAACCCGCGCTGGCGGGTGGCGGACATCATCGGCGAGCCCCTGCGCGCCTTCGGCCTCGCCACCGGCGCCGCGCTGCGCGAGAAGGTGGGCGGGCTGCTCCGGCAGGTCGGCCTCTCCCCCGCCGACGGCAACCGCTTCCCGCACGAGTTCTCCGGCGGCCAGCGCCAGCGCATCTCCATCGCCCGCGCCCTGTCCTCCAACCCCGAATTCCTCGTCTGCGACGAGCCCACCTCGGCGCTGGACGTCTCGGTGCAGGCGCAGATCCTGAACCTGATGAAGCGGCTGCAGCGCGACCTCCGGCTGACCTACCTCTTCATCTCCCACAACCTCGCCGTGGTTCGGCAGGTTAGCGACCGGGTGGGGGTGATGTATCTCGGCCGGATCGTGGAGGACGCGCCGGCCGAGACCCTCTTTACCGCCCCGCGCCACCCTTATACGCGCGCCCTGATGGAGGCGATCCCCGACCTCGACATGGCCGGGCGGGAGCGCCAGCCCGTTGGCGGCGAGGTGCCGAGCCCCATCTCCCCGCCCTCCGGCTGTACCTTCAACCCGCGCTGCCCCCTGGCGAATGACCGCTGCCGGTCGGAGCGCCCGGCCCTGCTCGCCGCCCGCGGCACGCCGGAGACGCTCGTGGCCTGCCACGCCGTGGAGGAGGGCCGGGACGGCTTCGCGGCGCGGGCCGCCTGATCAGCGCGAGGGAACGACCGGCACGACCGCCACGGCGCTGAAGGGCGAGCCCTCCACCAGCTTCGTGGACCAGGCGAGGTAGACGACCGCGTTCCGCGTCTCGTCGACAAAGCGATGGACGCGGGTTTCCTTGAAGAAGAAGCTCGTGGAGCTCTCGTGCACCACCTCGCCCCGCTCCCCGCGCGCGGCGCCGGGCTGGATCTCCACCGGGCCCGTGGCGGCACAGGAGAGCGCGAAGCGCGCCGGGTCCTCCGCCACCCCGACCATGCCGGAGATGCCGCCGGTGCGGGCCTGGCTGATATAGCAGGCCACGTTCCGCACCTCCGGGTCGTCGAAGCGCTCCACCACAATGCGATGGCTCCGCGTGAGGCCAAGGTTGGTCAGGGCGGTGTTCACGTAGCCGACCTGCGCGGTCTCGTCGGCCGCCGATACGGGGCCGGCGAGGGCGAGGGCGGCAAGCAGGGCGAGGGCGGTGCGGCGCATGGGTTCTTCTCCTGTCCCGGCCGGATAGCGCGCCGGCCGGGGCCGGGTTCCCCTCAGTCGCCGATCGCGACGCCTTCCCGCCGCGGATCCGCCCCGCCGTGCAGCCCTTCCGGCGTTACCCGGATGGCCTGCAGGCCGGAGACCATCGGCCGCACCTCCACCCGGTGCCCGCGCGCCTGCAGGTTGGGCGCCATCTCCGCCGCCGGGGTGCCCGCCTCCAGCTCCACCGCCCCGCCGATCGTCCCGATATGGGGCAGGGAAACCGCCTCCTGTGGCGGGAGGCCCCAGTCCAACATGCCGACCAGCGCCTGGGCGACGTAGCCGATGATGCGCGAGCCTCCGGGCGAGCCGACCACAGCGAAGAGCTTCCCTTCCCGGTCGAAGACGAGGCTGGGCGACATGGAGGAGCGCGGCCGCTTGCCGCCCCCCACCCGGTTGGCGATCGGCCGCCCTTCCAGGTCTGGGCGGAAGGAGAAGTCGGTCAGCTCGTTGTTCAGGATGAAGCCGCCCACCATCAGCCGCGCCCCGAAGGCGTCCTCCACCGTTGTGGTCATGGAGACCGCGTTGCCGGCAGCGTCCACGATCGAGAGGTGGCTCGTGCCGTTCTCCACCGCCTCCGGCATCGGGGCCTGGTGGGTCGCCTCACGCCAGCGCGGGTTCCCGGCGCGCGGCTCCGCGACGGCGCGGCCGGGCGCGACGAGCTGGGCGCGGAGGGTGAGGTAGGCCGGGTCCAGCATGCCCCGCACAGGGGCCGGCACGAAATCCGTGTCCGCCAGGTACTGCGCCCGGTCCGCGAAGGCGAGCCGCCCGGCCTCCGCCAGCAGGTGCGCCGCCTCCGTGCCGCGCGGATCGAGACGCGGCACGTCGAAATGCTCCAGCACGCCCAGGATCTGCCCCACCGTGACGCCGCCGGAGGAGGGCGGCGGAAAGCCGCAGACCCGGTAGGTGCGGTAGGGCAGGCAGACCGGCTCCCGCTCCTTCGCTGTGTAGGCAGCAAGGTCGTCCACCGTCATCAGCCCGCCCTCTCCATGGCCGCGCACCGCGGTCGCGATCGCAACGGCGGTCGGCCCGCGCAGCAGCGCCGCCGCGCCGTCCCTCGCGATCGCGCGGAAGGTCGCGGCCAGCTCCGGATTCCGCAGCCGCTCCCCGGCCGTCACCGGCCGGCCGCCGCCGCGCAGGAAGTACTCGCGGGCGGCCGGGTTCCGGGCCAGCCGCGCCGCGTCCTCCGCCACCGCCTCCGCCAGCCGGGCGGAGACCGGGAAGCCCTCCTCTGCCAGCCCGATGGCCCGCTGCCACAGGGACTCCCAGGGCAGCTTCCCGTGGCGCCGGTGCGCCATCTCCAACATCGACACCGTGCCCGGCACGCCCACGCTCCGGCCGGACAGAACGGCGTCGTAGAAGGGGAGGGGCGTCCCGTCCGGGCGCAGGAACAGGTCCGGCCGGGCAGCGGCGGGGGCGGTCTCCCGCCCGTCGAAGGCGGTCACCGCGCCCGCCCCGCCATCCCAGTGCAGCAGCAGCGCGCCGCCGCCGATCCCGCTGGACTGCGGTTCCACGAGTGTGAGCACCGCCTGGACCGCCACCGCCGCATCCACCGCGCCACCGCCGCGCCGCAGTACCTCCAGCCCCGCCTCCGCGGCCAGCGGGTGCGCCGCGGCCACCATCTGCCGCTTCGGAAGGGTCTGGGCGGCCGCGGGGAGGACGAGAAGGACGAGGAGGACGGCGATGAGGGGGCGCATGGCCGACTCCAGGGCTGGGCGGGCTATATCCGCCGGGATGGACCCGCAAGCCAAGCAGGAGGCCCGCCGCGCCGCCGAGCGTCGGGGCCTGGACGCCGAATCCCGCGCCGCCTCCGCCCTCGTCGAGCGCGGCTGGACGGTGCTGGCCCGCCGCGCGCGCACGTCGGCGGGAGAACTGGACTTGATTGTTGAGCGCGAGGGCCTTCTCGCCTTCGTGGAGGTGAAGGCGCGGCCCAGCCTGGCCGAGGCCGCCGCCGCCGTCTCACCCCGACAAAGGGCGAGGATCGTCGCTGCGGCCGAGGCGTGGCTGGCGACCAACCCAGGCCATGGCGCGGCGGGGATGCGTTTCGACGTGCTGCTCGTCGCGCCCGAGGGCGTGCGCCGCGTCGCGGACGCTTTCCGCCCCGGCGACTAGGCTCAGCGCGCCCCGAGGAGGCCGGCGCAGGAGGCCGGCAGCCGTGGCGGCGGACCGGGCGGACCAACCCGCGCCGGGCTGCGCGCGTCCGGCGTCAGCCACCAGTCCAGCCCCGCGTCGCACCCGTCCCCGGCTGGCACGGGGGGCTGGTCCCGGCATTCCGGGCTGCCGGGCGGGCAGCGCAGGCGGATGTGCATGTGGCTGTCATGCCCCCGCCAGGGCCGCACCAGCCGCAGCCAAGGCTCGCCCGCATGGGCGGCGCAGAGGCTGCGCTTGATGCCGTGGTTCACGAAGATCCGGTCCACCCCGGGTAGCTCCGCCGCCATGCGGATCAGCCGTGCATGGGCGGGGGTGAAGAGATGCGGGTCGGCCATCGACTGGTCGGCCAGGACGAGGGAGCGCTCCGGGATGTTCTCCCGCGCACGGGCCGGCACCAGCGGCTTCGGGGAGAGGTCCAGCCAGATGTCGGCATCCAGCCCGATCTGGTGGCTGGCATGTCCGAAGGGCATCGGCCCGCCCCGCGGCTGTCCGAGGTCGCCGATCCAGAGGTCGGGCAGACCCGCCGCCCGGGCCCGCCCCGCGAGCTGGCGCAGCGCCGCGATCAGCGAGGGATGCCCCCAGTTCCGGTTGCGGGAGAGCCGGACCACCTGCCAGCCCGGCCCCTCCGGCGGCAGCGCCTCCGCCCCCGCGATGCAGCCGAGGGAGGTGCCGCCGATGCTGCGGGCCGGGCCGGGCACGGGCCCATCCGCCGCCGCCCAGCGCGAGGCGGGCTGCGCGGCGGCCGTGCCGGACAGGAGGGCGAGAAGGCAGAGGAGGAGCGGGCGCGGCGGCATTCGCCATCCTGCGACGGCCGGGAACCCTAAGCCAGCCCCGCCGTCGGACCTCAGCCCTGGAAGCGGAAGGCTTCCGGCTGCGCCTCGGGGGTCGGCACGCTGGAGGAGGGCGCGGCGGGGGCCTGCTGCGGCGCGGCGGCCTCGCGGGCCTTGGCCTCCACCTCCCGCAGCAGCCGGGTCATGGCGCCGACGACCGCGGGCAGCTGGGTCAGCGGCACGACGAGCATCCCGGTGTTGGCGGGCTGCCCCTTGCCGTCCTGCACGGCCATGGTGAGGCGGGCCACGCCGTGGCGCACCGTCGCCTCGGTCACGCCGTCGGCGAAGAGGGTGGGGAGTTCGGGCATCTCGGTCCTACTGCTCGCGGAAGGCGCGGTGGAAGCTGTCGAGGAGGGGCTGGATCATGTAGCGCAGGAAGGAGCGCTCGCCGACCTGGATCTGCGCCTCCACCGGCATGCCGGCGCGCAGCTCCACGTTCTCCAGCCGGGCCAGCTGGTCCTCGTCGATGGTGACGCGGGCGCGGTAGTACTCCTGGCCGGTCCGCTCCTCGATCGTCACGTCGCCCGCCACCATGGTGACGGAGCCGTTCAGGAAGGGCACCAGCCGCTGCTTGAAGGCGGGCAGGCGGATCTCGGTGGTCAGGCCGGGATGGACCACGTCGATGTCGGTGGGCGCCACCCGCACCTCGGCGATCAGCCGGTCCCGGGCGGGAACCAGGTCCATCACCGGCTCGCCCGGGCGCACCACGGCGCCAGGGTTGAAGAAGCGGGCGTTCAGGACCGTGCCGTCCTCCGGCGCCAGGATCTCGCGCCGGGCTGAGACGTCCTGGGCCGCGCGGAGCTTCTCCTCCACCTCGTTCAGCTTGCCGCGCACGTCGCGCGCCTCGGTCGTGGTCTCCTGCATGCGCTGGTTCAGCGCCTGCCGGATCTGTGCCTGGGCCTCGGAGACCTGGGCCGCGGCCCGGTCCATCTGGGCGCGCAGATCGGCGATGGTGCCGTCGGCGGCGGCGAGCTGGCGTTGCAGGGCGAGCAGGCGCGGGAAGCGCTCCAGCCCCTGGCGCACCAGGCCCTGCACGTCGTTCTCCTCGCGCTGCAGCAGTTCCCGCTGGCGGCGCTGGCTGGCGATCTGCGCCTCGGCGGAGGCGCTGGCGGACTGGAACTGCAGGATCCGCTGCTCCAGCACCTGCAGCTGGCTGCGCAGGCTGGCCTGGCGGGAGGCGAAGAGGATGCGCTGGCCCGCCATGGCCTCCCGCGCCCGGGGCTCGTCGGAGCCGAGCAGCTCCGCCGGGAAGGCCACGTCGGTCGCGCCGGCGATCTCGGCGGCGACGCGGCTGTCCTGCGCCTGCAGCGCCCAGCGCTGGGCCTGGAGCGAGTCCTGCCCCGCCGTGGCCTGCACGTCGTCCAGCCGCAGCAGGGCCTGCCCCGCCCGGACGGTCTGGCCGTCATGGACGAGGATCTCGCGCACGATCCCGCCCTCCAGGTGGGCGATGGTGCGGCGGTTGCCCTCGGCCTTGATCAGCCCGGGCGCGATCGCGGCCTCGCTGAGCGGCACGAGAACGGAGAAGGCGGCGAAGCCGCCGACGAAAAGTGAGAGCGCCGCGAAGCCGAGCAGCAGCGGCCCCGCGGTGCGCGGCCTCGGCATGTCCAGCACGAGGGTGTGGCGGGAGGAGGTGGCGGCCGGCATGGATGCCGGCTCCCGGCCGGCGGGCAGGCCCGCGGGCGCGGTGGTCGCGATGCTCATGCGGCGACTCCGGGGGTTCCAGGGTTTTGGCCGGGCGGGCCGTCAGGCGCGGGAACGGCCGGCGCCGTCGGACCAGCGGGCAGGCGCTCGGGGGCGGGCGCCTTGGGCGCGGCGACGGCGCGGGCGGAGAGGCGGTTCAGCACCTCGGCGCGCGGCCCGAAGAGCTCGGCCGCGCCGTCCCGCATTACCAGCACCTTGTCCACGCCGCGGATGAGGGAGGGGCGGTGGCTGACGAGCACAACGGTGGCGCCGATCGCCTTCAGCCCTGCCAGCCCCTCCAGCAGCCGCGCCTCCGCGTCGCCGTCCAGGCTGGAATCCGGCTCGTCCAGGATGACCAGCCGGGGGTCGCCGTAGAGGGCGCGGGCAAGGCCGACCATCTGCCGCTGCCCGCCGGAGAGCGTGCCCTCGGCCACCTCGGTCTCGTACCCGCTCGGCAGGCGCAGGATCGCCTCGTGGCAGCCCGCCAGCCCGGCGGCGCGGTACACGGCGTCCGGCTCCGCGTCCGGCAGGAGGCGGGCGATGTTGCGGAACACCGTGCCCTCGAACAGCTCCACGTCCTGCGGCAGGTAGCCGATGTGCCGCCCCAGATCCTCGCGCGGCCAAGTCGAGAGGTCGGCGCCGTCCAGCCGAGCCGCGCCGCTCACCGGCGCCAGCGTTCCCACCAGCAGCCGCAGCAGCGTGGTCTTGCCCGAGCCCGAGGGGCCGATGATGCCGAGGCTCTCGCCCGGCTCGAGCGCGAAGGTCACGCCCTTGATCACCGCCGTGTTCTGGCCGGGCGGGGCCCAGGTCAGGCGCTCGGCGGTCAGCTGGCCCCGGGGGGCGGGCAGGGGCTCCGCCTCCGGCCGCAGCCGCGGCATGGCGAGGAAGGCGCGCAGCCGGCGATAGGCCTGGCGCGCCTGCACCAGCCCCTTCCAGCCGCCAATCAGCTGCTCCACCGGCGCCAGGGCGCGCCCCATGATGATGGAGCCGGCGATGGCCGCGCCCGAGGTCAGCTGCTGGTTCAGGGTGAGATAGGCGCCCACCCCCAGCACGGCGATCTGGACGGCGAGGCGCACGAACTTCGTCACGCCGGAGAGGAAGGCGGAGCGGTCCGTCGCCTTCTGCTGCAGGGGCAGCGCCTCCGACACCCCGCCCTGCCACAGGCGGAGCAGGGCCGGCAGCATGCCCATCGCGTCCGCCGCCTCCGCGTTGCGGGAGATGGCGTCGGCCCGCTTCTGGGAGGCCATGGCGGCCGTGTTGGCCTTGCGCAGCGGGGCGGCGGTGGAGAGCTCCGTCGCCAGCGCTAGGCCGAAGAGGATCACCGCGCCGATCGTGGCGATGAGGCAGAGCACGGGGTGGAGGAGGTAGATGACGAAGAGGTAAATCGGCACCCAGGGCACGTCGTAGACGGCCAGTGCCCCCGGCCCGGAGAGCCAAGCGCGGCAGGTGCCGAGGTCGCGCAGCACCTCCATCCGGTAGGGGCGGTTCCGCAGCGTCGCCTCCAGGGCGCGGGCGAAGCCCTCCGGCGCCGTGCGCGCCTCCAGCCAGAGCGCCAGGCGCTGCATGGTCATGGACCGCACGCCCTCCAGCAGGGCCATGAGGCCGATCGCGGCCACCGCGACCACCGTGAGCCAGAGCAGCGTATCCAGGCTGCGGGTGGCCAGGACCCGGTCGAAGACCTGCATCATGTAGAGGGAGACGGTGAGTTGCAGCAGGTTCACGACGAGGCTGAACACCCCTACCGCCCCGAACTGGGACCGGCAGGCGGACAGGGCCCGGGTCAGCGCATCAGGCCTCGGCGGCTGCAGCATGCAATTCTCCTCCCGGCAGCAGGTCGGACCACGATGGGGCCGGGCACCCATTTCGCGGAGCGGGTTAGCACGTGATCTCCGAACTTAAATCACAATTCCGTTTCAACTTTATGGTGCAAAGATTTCAACTTTGCGCGCGTCCTGTGAAGGTGCCCGCAGGGCGAGATAGGCCACCCGCTTCGCCTCGATCCGCCCGCGCGTCACCGTGTCCAGGATGAGGCCGCAGGCGCCAGAGAGGAAGGACAGCATCATGAGCATCGATGCTGCCACGAAGGTCGGCAGCCGGGGGACCAGCCCGGTCTCCAGATACGTCCTGGCCACCGGGGCAAACAGCCCGGCCGAGGCCAGGGCGAGGACCAGCGCCATGATCCCGAAGAACAGGAGGGGCCTCTCCCGCTGCACCAGGGCGAGGATGGTCCGTAGGATCCGGAACCCGTCCCGGTAGGTCCTCAGCTTGGATTCCGAGCCGGCTGGCCGCTCGCTGTAGGCAGTTCGGACCTCGCCCACGGGCAGGCGGAGCTCGAGCGCGTGGACGGTGAACTCGGTCTCCGTCTCAAAGCCGTGCGCCAGGGCAGGAAAAGACTTCACGAACCGTCGGGAGAAGCAGCGATAGCCGGAGAGCATGTCTGTCACGCCCCCGCCGAAGACCTGCCGCACCACCCCCGTCAGCACGCGGTTTCCCAGGCGGTGGCCGGGCCGGTAGGCGGCGCGGGCATCCGTGACGCGCACCCCCGTCACCATGTCCAGCCGGTCCTCGAACAGGGCGCGGACCATGGCCGGGGCGTCCGCGGGGTCGTAGGTGCCGTCCCCGTCCACCAGCAGGTAGGCCTCCGCCTCCAGGTCCGCGAACATGCGCCGGACCACGTGGCCCTTGCCCTGCCGGGTCTCGGTCCGGACCACGGCGCCGGTTGCCGCCGCCGCCTCACGCGTGCCGTCCGACGAGTTGTTGTCGTAGACGTAGATGGTCGCGTGCGGCAGCGCGGCGCGGAAGCCGGCCACCACGGCGCCGATCGCCACTGCCTCGTTGTGGCAGGGGATCAGCACGGCCACCGTTCCCGGCGCGGCTTCGCTCATTGGCTCTGTCCTCGAAACACGAAGCGGCGGGAAAGGAGGAAATTTCCCCCCATGCCCGCGAGGGAGCCCGCCGCCACGGCCAGAACCGGATGGGCCGCCGCCACGGGTAGGTTGGCGACGAGCAGGGCGTAGGTGCCGTAATTCACCGCGAACCCCACAAGGTTCACCGCCAGGAACAGCGCCCATTGCCGGCCGAGCGCGGCCCGCCCTGTCACCCGGCCTGCCTCCCGGAATGTCCAGGCCCGGTTCAGCGCCCAGTTTCCGCTCGCGGCCGCCACGTAGGAGAGGGCGCGCCCAGCATAGAGGCCAAGACCGGCCCCCAGCGCCGCGTAGAGCACGGCCGTGTCCACCAGGAAGCCGATCGTGCCGACGACGCCGAAACGGAGGAACTGCGCGGCCAGGTCGCGGCGCGGCGGCGGTAGGAACCGGTCCCAGGGAAGGGCAGGGGGCATCGGCGCCCCTTAGCCGCTGCCCGCCCCCGCGTGAAGGCCGACCGGAGCGCCAGGGCTTGCGCGCGCCGCCGGGCTGCGCTTGCCTGCGCCCGACCCCTCGCGCCAAGGACAGAGAGCCGAATGCCCACGGATCGTCGACGCTTCCTCGCCGGCGGCGCCGGCCTCGCCCTCTCGGGCGGCGGCACCGCCGGGCTGGTCACCGGCGGCCTCGCCCGCCCGGCCCTGGCCCAACCGGCGGGCAGCCGGGTGCTGAAGTTCATCCCGCAGTCGGACGTGGCGGTGACGGACCCCATCATCACCACCGCCTATGTCAGCCGCCACCACGGCTACATGCTGTGGGACACGCTCTACGGCTTCGACGAGGACTTCGCCCCGCAGCCCCAGATGGCCGCCGGCCACAAGGTGGAGGAGGACGGGAAGCGCGTCACCATCACCCTGCGCCCGGGCATGAAGTGGCACGACGGCGGCGCCGTGACGGCGAAGGACTGCGTGGCCTCGATCCGCCGCTGGGCCGCGCGGGATTCACTGGGCCAGGTGCTGATGGCGCGCACGGACGCGCTGGAGGCGCCGGACGACCTGAACATCGTCTTCCGGCTGAAGCAGCCCTTCCCGATGCTCTTCTCCGCGCTGGGGAAGCCGAGCACCCCGGTCTGCTTCATGATGCCGGAGCGGATCGCGCGGACCGACCCCGCGACCCCGATCCGGGAGCTGATCGGCAGCGGCCCCTTCCGCTGGAAGGCCGATGAGCGGGTTCCCGGCTCGCGCATCGTGTACGAGCGCTTCGCCGACTACGTGCCGCGCGCGGACGGCAACGTGAGCTGGACCGCGGGGCCGAAGCGCGTGAACCTGGACCGGGTGGAGTGGCACGTCATCCCCGACGCCTCCACCGCCTCCAACGCCTTGATCAACGGCGAGATGGACTGGTGGGAGCAGCCCACCGCCGACCTGCAGCCGGTGCTGCGCCGCAACCGGAACGTGGTGATGGAGATTCCCGACCCGACGGGGCTCTGCGCCGTCGCCCGGTTCAACTTCCTCCACCCGCCGTTCAACAACCCGGCCATCCGCCGCGCCCTCCTCGGCGGCGTGGTGCAGGGCGACTTCATGACGGCGGTGATCGGCACCGACCGCTCGCTCTGGAAGGACGGGAACGGCTACTTCCCGCCGGGCACCCCGCTGGCGAACGAGGTGGGGATGGAGGCGCTGACCAGCCCGCGCGACTACGAGAAGGTGAAGCGCGACCTCGCCGCCGCCGGCTACAAGGGCGAGAAGGTGGTGCTGCTGGCCGCCTCCGACTTTCCGTCCCTCAACGCGCTGGCGCAGGTCGGCAACGACATGCTGACGAAGTGCGGGATGAACGTGGAGTTCGTCTCGACCGACTGGGGCAGCGTGGTGCAGCGCCGCGCGAGCAAGGAGGCCGCGGACAAGGGCGGCTGGAGCATGTTCTTCACCTTCTGGGCGGGGCTGGACATGATCAACCCCGGCGTCAGCCAGTCGCTCCGCGGCAATGGCCAGTCCGCCTGGTTCGGCTGGCCGACCATGCCGCGACTGGAGGAGCTGCGAACCTCCTGGTTCGACGCGCCGGACCTGGACGGCCAGAAGAAGGTGGCCGAGGAGATCCAGAAGGTCGCCTTCGAGGAGGTGCCCTACCTCCCGCTCGGCCAGTATTTCCAGGCCACGGCCTATCGCCGCAACGTCTCGGCGGTGCCGAAGGGGTTCCCGATGTTCTGGAGCGTGCAGAAGACGGCCTGAACCGTCGCCGCCGGGCTTGCCCCGGCGGCCCCCATCCTGCTCACATGTCCGTAAGGACATGGAGCGGGATGGGATGATCGGGCGTCGTCACCTTCTGGGGGCTGCCGGTGCGGCCGCCAGCTTCGCGGGCAGCCGGCCCGCTCTCGCTCAGCCAGCCGGCCGGCGCGTGCTGAAGATGGTTCCCCAGGCCAACCTGACGAGCCTGGACCCGATCTGGACCACCGCAAACATCACCCGCAACCACGGGTACATGGTCTACGACAACCTCTACGGCATGGATTCGAGCTTCCGGCCGCAGCCGCAGCTCGCCGAAGGCCATGTGTTGGAGGATGACGGCAAGCGGGTCACCATCACCCTGCGCCAGGGGCCGCGCTTCCACGACGGCGAGCCGGTGCGCGCCGCGGATTGCGTGGCGAGCCTGAACCGCTGGATGAAGCGCTCCCCGGTCGCGCAGAAGCTGGCGGAGTTCGTGGACGAGCTCTCGGCGCCCGACGACCGGCGGATCGTGCTCCGCCTCAACAGGCCCTTTCCCTTCCTCTTCTCCGCGCTCGCCCAGGTCAGCAACAGCCCGGCTTTCATCATGCCGGAGCGGGTGGCGCGCACCGACCCCTTCCAGCAGATCCGCGAGACGATCGGCAGCGGCCCCTTCCGCTTCAAGCGGGACGAGTTCAACTCGGGCAGCCTCGTCGTCTATGAGCGGAACCCCGACTACAGCCCAACCCCGGCCGGCGCGCCGAGCCTGACCGCCGGCCCCAAGACGGTGCACTTCGACCGGGTGGAGTGGCAGATCATCACCGACGCCTCCACCGCCGCCGCCGCGCTGCAGGCCGGGGAGATCGACTGGTTCGAGCAGCCGCCGCCCGAGATCCAGCAGCTCCTGCGGCGCAACCGCGCCATCTCGATCGAGCCGGTGGACCCGCTGCCGTTGCTGGGCATCCTCCGGTTCAACCACCTCTTCGAGCCGTTCAGGGACAAGAGGATGCGGCAGTCCATCCTGCCGGCGGTGGACCAGGCCGACTTCATGCAGGCGATCGTCGGCACCGATCCCGGGCTATGGGAGCGCAGCGGCGTCTTCACCCCGGGCACGCCGCTGGCGAGCGACCTGGGCATGGAGCCGCTCTACGGGGCCCGAAGCGTGGACCGGGCCAAGGCGCTGATGAAGGAGGCGGGCTACACCAACCAGCCGATCCGGCTCGTCGGCCCGACCGACATCCTCGCCCCCTCCGCCATGACGCAGGTGGGCGCCGACCTCCTGCGCCGTCTCGGCTACAACGCCGATATCGTGCTGACGGATTGGGGCACGACCGTGCAGCGCCGCACGAGCAAGGAGCCGCTCGACCGGGGAGGGTGGAGCATGACCTTCACCTCCTTCTCCTCCTTCGACTTCGTCGACCCCTCCGCCCACTTCCCGCTCCGCGGCAACGGCGCGAACGCCTGGCCGGGCTGGCCGGACATCCCCGAGCTGGAGCGGCTGCGGAACGAGTGGTTCGTGGAGCCGAATCCGGAGGAGGCGAAGCGCATCGCCGGGCAGATGCAGCGCGTGGCGATGGATGAGGTGCCCTACGTTCCCGTGGGCGCCTACAAGTCGCTCACCAGCATCCGCCGCGACCTGCGGGACCGCGTGCCGGGCTTCGCGATCTTCTGGAACCTGAAGCGCGGCTGAGGGAACGGCTGGCACGGGGCGTGCAAGACCGCCCTTTGAAACCCGGCCGCGATGGCCGGGTCCTAGTGGCGGGGCCGCCTCTTTTCCGGCAGGCTCCTCAACGGGGATGCAACAGGCACGGCGAAGGCCGGCCGTTTGGGGGCTTTTCGATGGACCGTCGTTCGTTGCTGAAGTCCGGAGGCGGCGTCGCCGCCGGCCTCGCTTCCCTGGCGCTCCCGGCCGGGCTCTCTGCCCCCGCCCTGTCCCAGGGGGCCGCCGCGCGCACGCTGCGCTTCGTGCCCCAGGCCAACCTGGCGAATTTCGACCCGATCTGGGGCACGCAGTACGTCGTCCGCAACGCCGCCGCGATGGTCTGGGACACGCTCTACGGCCTGGACGACAAGCTGCAGCCGCAGCGCCAGATGGTGGAGAGCGAGGAGGTCTCCGCCGATGGCCTGACCTGGACCTTCAAGCTCCGTTCCGGCCTGAAGTTCCACGACGGCACGCCAGTCCTCTCGAAGGACGTGGTCGCCAGCCTCGCGCGCTGGTCCGCGCGCGACCCGATGGGCCAGATGATCAAGGCCCTGCAGAACGAGTTGGCGGCAGTGGACGACGCGACCTTCCGCTGGTCTCTGCGGGCGCCCTACCCAAAGATGCTCTACGCGCTGGGCAAGGTGAACAGCCCCTGCTCCTTCATCATGCCCGAGCGGATCGCCAGAACCGATCCCTTCACCCAGATCACGGAGTTCGTCGGCTCCGGCCCCTACCGCTTCGTCCGCAACGAGTGGGTGCCGGGCGCCAAGGCGGTGTTCGAGCGCTTCGCGGACTACCAGCCCCGCCCCGAGCCCGCCTCCTGGACCGCCGGCGGCAAGCGCGTGATGGTGGACCGTGTGGAGTGGGTCGTGATGCCCGACGCCGCGACGGCCGCGGCGGCCCTGCAGAACGGCGAGGTGGACTGGTGGGAGCAGCCCATCAGCGACCTGATGCCGCTGCTGAAGCGCAACCGGAACATCCAGTCCGACATCGGCGACCCCTTCGGCAACATCGGCACCCTGCGGATGAACCACCTGCTGCCGCCCTTCAACGACGTGCGCGCCCGCCGCGCCGTGCTGATGGCGGTGGACCAGGCCGACGTGATGCGCGCCGTGGCCGGCGACGACGAGGCGCTGTGGAAGCGCCTGCCGAGCTTCTTCACGCCCGGCACGCCGATCTACCCGGAGGAGGGCGGCGACATCATGAAGGGCCCGCGGCAGATCGACGCCGCGAAGCGCCTCCTGGCCGAGAGCGGCTACAGGGGCGAGCCGGTGGTGATGCTCGTCGCGCAGGACCAGCCCATCACCAAGGGGCAGGGCGACGTGACGAGCGAGCAGCTCCGCAAGATCGGCTTCAACATCGACTACGTCGCGACGGACTGGGGCACGGTGGGCAGCCGCCGCGCCGTGAAGAGCCCGACGAACCAGGGCGGCTGGAACATCTTCTTCTCCTGGCACGCGGGCGTGGATTGCATCAACCCGGCCGCCTACACGGCCATCCGCACCAATGGCGAGGGCGCCTGGTTCGGCTGGCCGAAGAGCGACGCGGTGGAGGCCCGGCGCGACGCCTGGTTCGCCGCCACCTCCGTGGAGCAGGAGAGGGCCGCCATGGCGGAGCTGAACAAGGCCGCCTTCAACGACGTGGTCTTCTGCCCGACCGGCTTCTTCTCCTCCTACACGGCCTGGCGTCGCAACGTCTCGGGCGTGGTGAAGGGTCCGCTCCCCTTCTTCTGGGGCGTGAGCAAGAGCTAAGGGGTAGCAATGTTCGCTTATGTGCTCCGCCGGGTCGTCGCCACCATCCCCGTGATGACGATCGTGGCGCTGTTCGTCTTCAGCCTCCTCTACATCTCGCCCGGCGACCCGGCGGCGGTGATCGCCGGCGACCAGGCCACGCCCGCGGACGTGGAGCGCATCCGGGCCAGCCTTGGCCTGGACCGCCCCTACCTCGTCCGCTTCGGCGAATGGGCCTGGAACATCATCCGGGGCGACCTCGGAACCTCGATCTTCACCAACCTGCCGGTCAGCACCATGATCGCGCAGCGGATCGAGCCCACCCTCTCGCTCATGATCATCACCCTCATCCTCGCGGTCGGGATCGCCGTGCCGATGGGCGTGGTGGCGGCGTGGAAGCAGGGCACGCTGATCGACCGCGCGGTGATGGGCTTCGCGGTGCTCGGCTTCTCCGTGCCCGTCTTCGTGGTGGGCTACCTTCTCGCCTACATCTTCGCGCTGGAGCTGGATTGGCTGCCGGTGCAGGGCTACACGCCGTTTGCCCGGGGGGTCTGGCCCTGGCTCCAGAACCTCATCCTGCCGGCCATCGCCCTCGGCGGCGTCTACATCGCCCTCATCGCCCGCATCACCCGCGCGACGATGCTGGAGGTGCTGCAGCAGGACTACATCCGCACCGCCCGCGCCAAGGGGGTGGGCCAGAGAGGGATCCTCTTCCTCCACGCCCTCAAGAACGCGGCCGTGCCCATCGTCACCGTGGTCGGCATCGGCGTCGCGCTGCTGATCGGCGGCGCGGTGGTGACGGAGAGCGTCTTCGCCATCCCCGGCCTGGGTCGCCTCACGGTGGATGCCATCCTCCGGCGCGACTACCCGGTGATCCAGGGCGTGATCCTGCTCTTCTCCTTCACCTACGTCCTGGTGAACCTGCTGATCGACCTCCTGTACACCCTCTTCGACCCGAGGATCCGGTATTGAGCACGACCACGCTTCAACCGGCGGACGTCGCGGTCGCGGCGCCCCTGCCGGACATCATGCCGCCCGTGCGCGCGCGGCGCGGCTTTCTCGGCTTCCTGCGCCGCAACCCCACCATCGCCTTCGGCGGCGGGCTGCTGCTGCTGATCGTGGCCATGGCGATCCTCGCGCCGCTGCTCTGGACGGTGGACCCGACCGCCCTGGCACCGGCCCGCCGCACGCGCGAGCCCTCGGCCATGTACTGGTTCGGCACGGACATGCTAGGGCGGGACGTCTACTCCCGCGTGGTCTATGGCGCGCGCGTCTCCCTCATCGTCGGCTTCTCGGTCGCCATCTGCGCCTCGGTCATCGGGCTGGCGATCGGCCTCTTCTCCGGCTTCATCCGCTGGGCGGACGCCATCATCATGCGGATCATGGACGGGCTGATGTCCATCCCCGCCATCCTGCTCGCCATCGCACTGATGGCGCTCACCCGCGGCAGCGTTGGGAACGTCATCCTGGCCATCACCGTCGCCGAGGTGCCGCGCGTGTCCCGCCTCGTCCGCGGCGTCGTGCTCTCCCTGCGTGAGCAGCCCTATGTCGATGCGGCGGTCGCCTCCGGCACCAGCACCTTCCGCATCGTCCTCCGCCACATCCTCCCCAACACCCTGGCCCCGATCATCGTGCAGGCCACCTACATCTGCGCCTCCGCCATGATCGCGGAGAGCATCCTCTCCTTCATCGGCGCGGGCACGCCGCCGATCATCCCCTCCTGGGGGAACATCATGGCGGAGGGGCGGGCGCTCTGGCAGGTGAAGCCCTACATCGTCTTCTTCCCCGCCATCTTCCTCTCCCTCACCGTGCTCGCCGTGAACCTGCTCGGCGACGGGCTGCGCGACTGGCTCGACCCGCGCATGGCGAAGAAGGTCTGACCCGGATGCCCGAAGCGCCCCTGCTCGAGGTCCGCGACCTCCAGACCCACTTCCGCACGCCGGACGGCATCAACCGCGCCGTCGACGGCCTCTCCTTCCACGTTAACGCCGGGGAGACGGTGGCGATCGTCGGGGAGTCCGGCTGCGGCAAGTCCGTCACCTCCATGTCCATCCTCCGCCTCCTGCCGGAGCCCCCTGGCAAGATCGCGGGCGAGGTCCGGTTCCAGGGCCGCGACCTGCTGAAGCTCTCGGACAAGGAGATGCGCGGCATCCGCGGCAACGACATCTCCATGATCTTCCAGGAGCCGATGACCTCGCTGAACCCCGTGCTGACGGTGGGCCGGCAGATCGGCGAGACGCTCCGCCTGCACCAGGGCCTGAACAAGGCCCAGGCCGAGGCGAAGGCGGTGGAGATGCTGAAGCTCGTCGGCATCCCCGCGCCGGAGCGGCGGGTGAGGGAGTACCCGCACCAGCTCTCGGGCGGCATGCGCCAGCGCGTGATGATCGCCATGGCCCTGGCCTGCAACCCGAAGCTCCTGATCGCGGACGAGCCGACCACGGCGCTGGACGTGACGATCCAGGCGCAGATCCTCGACCTGATGCGGGACCTGAAGCACCGCGTCGGCGCCGCGATCGTCCTCATCACCCACGACCTCGGCGTGGTGGCGGAGGTCGCGGAGCGCGTCATCGTCATGTATGCCGGCCGCAAGGTGGAGGAGGCGCCGGTCGCGGACCTCTTCGCCGCCCCCAAGCACCCCTACACCCAGGGCCTGCTCGGCGCCGTGCCGAAGCTCGGCTCCTCCCTGACGGGAGAGGAGACGAGGCTGGCAGAGATTCCCGGCCTCGTGCCCAGCCTGAAGCAGCGGATCGACTACTGCGTCTTCGCGAGCCGCTGCCCCAAGGCGACGGATCTCTGCCGCAGCGTCGCGCCCGCGCTGGAACCCAAGGCGCCCAACCACACCGCCGCCTGCCACTATGCCGAGAAGGAGCTGATGGTCGCATGAGCGCCACGCTCTCCACCACACCCACCACCGACAGCGCCGTCTCCCACGGCTCCGCACCCATGACCTCGGGCGGGGGACGGCCCCTTCTGCAGGTAGACGACCTGAAGAAGCACTTTCCCCTGCGCGGCGGGCTGCTCGGCGGCGTCACCGGCCATGTCTACGCCGTGGACGGCGTCTCCTTCGAGATCGCCAAGGGGGAGACCCTGTCGCTCGTCGGCGAGTCCGGCTGCGGCAAGTCCACCGTCGGCAAGGCCGTGCTGCGCCTTTTCGACGTCACCTCCGGCCAGGTGGTGCTGGACGGCACGCGGATCGACACCCTGCCGAACTCCTCCCTCAAGCCCATGCGCCGCCGCATGCAGGTGGTGTTCCAGGATCCCTTCTCCAGCCTCAACCCGCGAATGCGCGTGCGGGACATCCTGGCCGAGCCCATTCGGAACTTCGGGCTGGCCAGGGACAAGGCGGACCTCGACCGCCGGCTGAACGAGGTGATGGACACCGTCCGCCTCCCGCGCGATGCCATCACCCGCTGGCCGCATGAATTCTCCGGCGGGCAGCGCCAGCGCATCGGCATCGCGCGGGCGCTTGCCGCCGAGCCGGACCTGATCATCTGTGACGAGGCCGTCTCCGCGCTCGACGTCTCGGTCAAGGCGCAGATCGTAAACCTGCTGCAGGACCTGCAGCGCAAGCTCGGCCTCGCCCTGCTCTTCATCAGCCACGACCTGGCGATCGTGGAGCACATGACGCACCGCGTGGCCGTCATGTACCTCGGCAAGATTGTAGAGGTGGCGCCGCGCCGCTCCCTCTTCGCGGCGCCCCGCCACCCCTACACCCAGGCGCTGCTCTCCGCCGTGCCGGTGCCGCAGCCCGGCGCTGCCCGCAAGCGCATCGTGTTGCAGGGCGACGTGCCCAGCCCCATCAACCCGCCCAGCGGCTGCCGCTTCCACACCCGCTGCCCCTACGTCTTCGACCGCTGCCGGGTGGAGGAGCCCCTCCTCAAACCCACCGAGCCCGGCCACACCGCCGCCTGCCACCTCAACGACCTTCCGGCGGAGCGGAACCCGCTGCTACGGGACGCCGCGCCCCTGCACTGAGCCGGGCGCGTCCTGGCCAGGTCGCCTTACACCTGGGGCAGATCGCCTTGACGGACCCTGGGCGGCGCGCGACGTTCTGACCAGCGGTCGGCCGGTTCATGGCCGGCCCCAACGTCGCGGGGAGCCGAGCATGCCCAGTGTCAACCTGACGGTGAACGGCACCCCCCACACGCTGGACGTGGAGGGGCGGACTCTCCTGGTGGAGGTGCTGCGCGAGAGGCTGCGCCTGACCGGCACGCATGTCGGCTGCGACACCAGCCAGTGCGGTGCCTGCGTGGTGCACGTGGGCGGTGAGAGCGTGAAGTCCTGCACGGTCCTCGCCATGCAGGCGGATGGCGGTTCCGTGACGACGATCGAGGGCCTCGCCGCCGCCGACGGCGCGCTACATCCGATGCAGGAGGCCTTCCGCGAGTACCACGCCCTGCAATGCGGCTTCTGCACGCCGGGCATGGTGATGTCCGCGATCGACCTCGTGCAGAAGCACCCCGCGGGGCTGAGCGAGCACGAGATCCGGGAAGGGCTGGAGGGTAATCTCTGCCGCTGCACGGGCTACCACAACATCGTCCGCGCCATCGCCGCCGCGCAGGAGGTGATGCACGGCCGCGCCGCCTCCCTGGCGCCGGCGGAGGCCTGATCGCCATGTACGACTTCGCCTACCACAAGCCCGCCACCCTGGCCGAGGCCGTCGGCCTCCTCGCCGACCCCGAGGCGCGGCCCATCTCCGGCGGCCAGACCATCCTGCCCGCGCTGAAGCACCGGCTGGACCGGCCCGCCGCCCTCGTGGATCTCTCCGGCATCGCGGAGCTGCGCGGCATCCGGCGCGAGGGCGACCGGCTGGTGATCGGCGCCATGACGCGCCATCACGAAATCCAGACCAGCCCCGTCGTTCAGGCAGCGATCCCCGCCCTGGCCCGCATGGCCGGGATGCTCGGCGACACCCAGGTGCGGAACCGCGGCACCATGGGCGGCTCCCTCGCGAACAACGACCCGGCCGCCGACTACCCCGCCGCCGCGCTCGGGCTCGGCGCCACCCTCGTCACCAGCGGCTGCCGCCGGATCGGGGCGGACGAGTACTTCCTGGGCATGTTCACGACGGCGCTGGAGCCGGGCGAGCTGCTCGTCTCGATCGAGTTCCCGGTGCCGGAGAAGGCGGGCTACGCCAAGATGCGGAACCCGGCCTCGCGCTACGTCATGACGGGCGTGTTCCTCTCCCGCGGCCCTGCCGGCGTCCGGGTGGCGGTGAACGGCGCCGGGCCCGGCGTCTTCCGCCAGCCGGAGATGGAGGCGGCCCTCGCCGCGAACTGGTCGCCCGAAGCCCTGGCCGGCATCCGGCAGGACCCGGACGGGCTGAACGGCGACATCCACGGCAGCGCCGAGTACCGCGCCCACCTCGTCACCGTCATGGCCCGGCGCGCCGTTCTGGATGCCGGCTGAACCAGGCCCGGCCCCGGCGGAAGCCGGAGGCGGGGAGGGCAGGCACCTCGTCGTCATCGGCGCCGGCATCGTCGGCGCCTGCACGGCCCTGCACGCGCTGGACCGGGGCTTCGGGGTCACTCTCCTTGACCCGGGCGAGCCGGGCGGGGAGCAGGCGGCCTCTTACGGCAATGGTTGCTGGCTCTCCGTCATGTCCGTGCTGCCCCCGGCCGGGCCGGGGCTCTGGAAGAAGGTGCCGGGCTTCCTGGCGGACCCGCTCGGGCCGCTGGCCATCCGCTGGCGTTATCTTCCCCGCGTGCTGCCCTGGTTGCTGGCCTATCTCCGTTCCGGCTGGACCGAGGCGCGGGTGCTGGAGACGGCGCGGGCCCTCCGTATCCTGCTGGACGACGCCCCGGCCCTGCACGGGGCGCTGGCCGAGCGCGCCGGGGTGCGCGGCCTGATCCGGCGCGACGGGCTGATGTACGTCTATCCATCCCGCGCGGAGTACGAGGCCGAGGCGATGGGCTTCCGCATCCGCCGGCAGCTCGGCCTCAACTGGCAGGAGATCGGACCGGAGAGGATGCGGCAGCTTCAGCCCGACCTCGCGCCGCGCTACGGCTTCGGCGCCCTGTTCGAGGAGGGCGGCCACTGCACCGATCCCGGCGCCTACGTTGCCGCCCTGGTGCGGCAGGCCGTGGCGGAGGGCGCCACGATCCGCCGTGCCGGCGCCACCGGCCTTCGGATCGAAGGCGGGAAGTTGAAGGCCGTGACGACAGGAGGGGGCGAGATCCCCGCCGACCGCGCCGTGATCTGCGCCGGCGCCCGGTCCCGCCCGCTCGCCGCCGCGGCCGGCTCCCGCGTGCCGCTGGAGACGGAGCGGGGCTACCACGCCGTGGTGCTGGGCGCGGAGGCGGGGCCGCGCATCCCCGTCATGCCCTCGGACGGCAAGATGGGCATCACCATGACCGCGGCCGGGCTGCGCGCCTCCGGCCAGGTGGAGATCGCGGGCCTCGGGGCCGCGCCGGACTGGCGGCGGGCGGAGATCCTGCGCGACCACCTTCTGCGCACCTTCCCCGGCCTGCCGCGGGAGTTGCCGCCGGACCGCCTGCGCTTCTGGATGGGCCACCGCCCCTCCATGCCGGACGGGCTTCCCTGCCTCGGTCCGTCGGCCGCCACGCCGGACGTGGTGCTGGCCTTCGGGCACGGCCATGTCGGGCTGGTGGCCGGGGCGCGGAGCGGGGAGATGGCCGCTGCCCTGGCCGCCGGGAAGGCCCCGTCGATCGCGCCCGAACCTTTCGATCCCCGACGATTCGGCTAGCATTCCTGGTCGGCCCATGCCAGCATGACGATACCGGTCCTGCATCCCGTCGGGCCGATCTATGCGGATAGTGAGATACAGTGTTCCCCGAGAATGAATCCCAGGGTGGCACCGGGCCCGTTGAGGCTGAGGTGAAGTGGTACAACGGCCGCAAGGGTTTCGGCTTCGTGCTCGGGCCCGACGGACAGGACGTTTTCTTCCACGCATCGGCAATGGCTGAGGCCGGCATCCAGTCGGCCGACACGGGCGACAAGCTCGTCTGCGAGATCGGCACGGACCGTCAGGGGCGCCGCCTGGTGACCCGCATCGTGGAGCTGAAGCCCGGCCCGGGCGGCGGCGCCGGCGGTGGCGGTGGCTTCGGGGATCGTCCGCCGCGTCGTGATTTCGGTGGTGGCGGCGGTGGCTTCGGGGATCGCCCGCCGCGCCGTGACTTCGGCGGTGGCGGCTTCGGGGACCGTCCGCCGCGTCGTGACTTCGGTGGTGGCGGCGGCGGCTTCGGGGATCGTCCGCCGCGCCGCGAGTTCGGCGGTGGTGGCGGCTTCGGCGGTGGTGGCGGCGGCTTCGGCGCCCCGCGCCGCGAGTTCGGCGGTGGCGGCGGCGACCGCCCGCCGCGCCGCGACTTCGGCCGTGACGAGGGCGGCCCGACCTACGCCGTGAACGGCACCGTGAAGTGGTTCGACCAGGTCCGCGGCTTCGGCTTCGTGACCCCCGACGATGGCGGCCAGGACGTGTTCCTGCACTCCTCCGTCCTCCAGCGCGCCGGCGTGCAGGACGTGCAGCAGGGCCAGAAGGTGGCGCTGGACGTGCGGGACGGCCAGCGCGGCCGCCAGGCCGTGCAGTACAAGGGCGAGTGATCGGGGCACACCCGTCAATCGTCCGTTAAGGTGATGGAAGGCCCCGGCCCAGTGCCGGGGCCTTCTGATTCCGGGGCTCCCCTGTTCCGAGCCGCCAGGACGGGCCGGCCGCGGAATGAAGGGCCCGGGCCGTTAGCCCTTCCTTCACGCCTCCGAGTCACTCTTCTCCTGAGGGCGGATGACCCGCCAACGCGAAGGGAAGACCCCGATGGCGATGAACTCGGTCAACACGAACCTCGGCGCGCAGGTCGCGCTGCAGTCGATGAACCGCACCAACGACATGCTGAACGCGACGCAAAAGCGCATCTCAACGGGCTACCGCGTCTCCGACGCGAAGGATGACGGCGCGGCCTTCGCCGTGGCCCAGAGCGTGCGGGCGGACATCGCCGGCCTCACCTCCGCCAATGAGCAGATGGGCAGCGTCCAGGGCATCCTGGACACGACGCTGGCCGGCCTGAACAAGGTCTCGGAATCCATGACGGAGCTCCGCGGCGTGCTGGTGAAGCTCGCCGACGGTACCCTCTCGGACAGCCAGCGCTCCCAGTACCAGTCGCAGTACGAGTCCATCCGCACCCAGGTGCAGAACTTCGTCACGGACGCCACCTATAACGGCCGGACCCTGCTCACCACCTCCACGGCCGCGGGCGGGGGTGACATCGCCACGACCCGCAACGAGCGGGCGACGCTCTACACCCTGACGGCGGTCGAGGGCGCGAGCACCCTGGTGGTCGCCGCGGCGCCGACGGACGCGGCCGGCGCCGCCTCGGCCCTCGCGGCCACTGGAGATTTCACGACCACCATGTCGGCTGTGAACACGGCCCTGAACACCTTCGGCAACGCCTCGAACTATCTCGAGAACCAGATGAGCTACAACAAGGAGAAGCTCGACTCCCTGAACACCGGCCTCGGCTCCCTCATCGATGCCGACTTGGCGAAGGAGAGTGCGGCGCTCCAGGCCCTGCAGATCAAGCAGCAGCTCGGCACCCAGGCCCTGGGCATCGCCAACCAGTCGCCCCAGGGCCTGCTCAGCCTCTTCCGGGGCTGACCCCGATGGAAGCGGCCAGGCCGAATGCCTATCCTCTCTCCTGAAAAGGGAGGATGGGCAGGATGGCCGGGCTGGAACAGAACGGGGCGTGCATCGTCGGTTGGGCGCACACGCCCTTCGGCCGGCTGGAGGACTCGCCGGACGCGGAGGCGCTGATCGGGCGCGTCGCCCGTGCCGCGATCGAGGATGCCGGGATTTCGTCAACCGAGGTGGACGCGATCTACATTGGCCACTTCAACGGCGGGTTCCAGAAGCAGGACTTCCCCTCCTCCCTGGTGCTGCAATCCTTGCCGGAGCTGCGCTTCAGGCCCGCGACCCGGCTCGAGAACGCCTGCGCCACCGGTTCCGCCGCGATCCACGGCGCGAAGGACTTCCTGGCCGCCGGCCGGGGCCGCTTCGCCCTGGTGATCGGGGTTGAGAAGATGACGGCCATCCCCGGCGCCGCGGTCGGGGACGTGCTGCTGGGCTGCGCCTACCGCAAGGAGGAGGGCGAGATCCCCGCGGGCTTCGCCGGCGTCTTCGCCCGGATCGCGGAAGCCTATTTCCAGCGCCACGGCGACCAATCCGATGCCCTGGCGGCGATCGCGGCCAAGAACCATCGCAACGGGGTGGACAATCCCTACGCCCAGATGCGGAAGGACCTCGGCTACGAGTTCTGCCGCCAGGAGAGCGAGCGCAACCCGATCGTCGCCGGCCCGCTGAAGCGCACGGATTGCAGCCTCGTCTCGGACGGCGCGGCGGCCCTGGTGCTGACGGACGCGGAAACGGCCGCGACGCTGGGCAAGGCGATCCGCTTCCGCGCGGCGGTGCAGGTGAACGACCTGATGCCGATCTCCGCCCGCGACGTGATCCGCTTCGAGGGCGCGCGAGAGGCTTGGAGCCGCGCCTACGAGGCCGCCGGGATCGGCGTCTCCGACCTCTCCTTCGCCGAGGTGCACGACTGCTTCACCATCGCCGAGCTCATCGACTACGAGGCGATGGGGCTGGTGCCGGAAGGGCAGGGGGCCCGCGCCGTGCTGGAGGGCATGGTGGCGAAAGACGGAAAGCTGCCCGTGAACGCCTCCGGCGGCCTGAAGTCGAAGGGCCACCCGATCGGGGCCACGGGCGTCTCCATGCACGTGCTCTCCGCCATGCAGCTGGCGGGGGAGGCGGGGGCGATGCAGGTGCCCGGGGCCACGATCGGCGGCGTCTTCAACATGGGCGGCGCCGCCGTGGCGAACTACGTCTCCATCCTGGAGAGGCTTCGCTGAGAGCTTCAGCCCTCGGTGTGCTCGCGCCCCTCGCCACCCCGGAACAGCGCCTCGATCTCCTCCAGCGTCAGCTGGGACATGACCTTGTCGTCGTCGATGGAGGAAATGTCGGCCAGCGGGATGTAGTGATGGGGCCCGTCGGCGCTGCCGGCGCGGGTCAGCTTGATCCGGCCGGCATCCAGGTCGTCCACGGTGCCCACGTGGCGGCCGCCGCAGTCCACCACCGGCATGTGCTCCCGGATCAGCGTCGTATCGACCATGGGGGCGTCCTCTTCCTTCCCGTGCCGGCGGATAACGGCGGCACCTGGCCGGGGATGCGCCGGTGAGCGGCGGGCGGCAGCCTCTCCTCATCGGGTCGGAGATTTATCGCGGGTCCACCTATGGCCCGAAACACCCGCTGGCCATCCAGCGCGTGCCCGCCACGCTGGACCTGATCCGCGCCCTCGGCTGGCTGGACCCGCAACGCTACCTGGACAGCCCTCGCGCCACCCCGGCCCAGTTGGAGCGTTTCCACACGGCGGAGTACGTCGCGGCCCTTCAGCGGGCTGAGGTGGAGGGCTCGGTACCGGCGGAGGTGCGGGAGCGTCATCACCTCGGCGCGCACGGCAATCCGATCTACCGCGAGGTCTTCCGCCGCCCCGCCACGGGCGCCGGGGGCGCCATCCTGGCCGCGCGGCTCACCTTCAACGGCGGTGTCGTCCACGTTCCCGGCGCCGGCACGCACCACGCCATGCCGGACCGGGCCTCGGGCTTCTGCTACATCAACGATCCCGTGCTCGGCCTGCTCGAGTGGCTGGATCTCGGCCTGGCGAACATCCTCTACGTCGACATCGACGCCCATCACGGCGACGGGGTGGAACACGCCTTCCGCGACGATCCCCGGGTGTTCACCCTGTCCGTCCACGAGGCTGGGCGCTGGCCCTTCACCGGGCGGCTGGAGGACCGGGCGGGCGGCCACGCCCGCAACATCCCGGTGCCGCAGGGCTTCAACGACACGGAGATGGCGCATGTGCTGCGCCACGCCATCCTCCCGGTTTTTCGCCGTCTCCGGCCGCAGGCGGTGATGCTCCAGTGTGGCGCGGACGCGCTGGAGGAGGACCCTCTGGCCCGGCTCTCCCTCTCCAACAACAGCCACCTTGCCGTGGTCCGCGCCGTAATGGCGGAGGCGCCGCGCCTGATCGTGACCGGCGGGGGCGGCTACAACCCCTGGACCGTGGCGCGGTGCTGGGCGGCCGTCTGGGGCGCGCTCAACGGTTATCCCATGCCGGACCGGCTGCCCCCTGCGGCGGAAGCGGTCCTGAGGGCACTGAGATGGGACCGCGCCGCCGGGCGAAATCCCCCGGAGCACTGGTTCACCACCATCGCCGACGCCCCGCGCCCCGGCCCGCTCCGCGACGAGGTGGTGCGCGCCTGCGCGGCGGTGCTGGAGGATCTGCCACTAACCGAGACTGCCGGGTGAGACCCCGACGAACACGCGCGACTCACCTCCGATCGTCTCAGCCATCGCCGCCGAGGTGCGGCGGGCCGCCTGCGTCAATATCCTGCCCGGCCACGAGCGCACCACCGATGGGCGGGCCGGATCGAGGAGGCAGGGGAGGGCGCCCTCATCTCGGAGGCCACCCACCTCCGCTTGAAGGCGTTGCGGGCGCGCAGCCGCGCCTGTCACGCCGATTGAACGCCCTGCATTGTCGCCCTCCCGGTCGCGGAGGGCGATGCCGACGACCTCGCCCGGCCAAGGTCTAGGACGGGATCAGGATGCTGACGGCCGCCTGCGCCGCGATCCCCTCCTCCCGCCCGGGGAAGCCCAGCCGTTCCGTCGTGGTCGCCTTCACCGAGATCCGGTCCTCCGGCACGCCCAGCAGCTCCGCAACCCTGGCGATCATCGCCGGCGCGTGAGGCGTGATCTTCGGCCGCTCGCAGATCAGGGTCACGTCCGCGTTCGCCAGCACCCCGCCCCGCGCCGCGATCCGCCCGGCGGCGTGGATCAGGAACCTCGTGCTATCCGCGTCCTTCCACTGCATCTGGCTCGGCGGGAAGTGCCGGCCGATATCGCCCTCGGCCAACGCGCCGTAGATCGCGTCGCAGAGCGCGTGCAGCCCCACATCGGCATCCGAGTGCCCGTCCAGCCCCATGGTGTGCGGCACCTCGACCCCGCAGAGGAAGAGCCTGCGCCCCTCCACGAGCCGGTGGACGTCGAAGCCGGTGCCCACGCGCGGCAGGAAGCGCGGCAGCATCGCCGCCTCCACTCGCTCGACGTCGCCGGGATAGGTGATCTTCACATTGTCCTCCGATCCGGGAACGAGGCGCACGGCGCGGCCCGCCGCTTCCAGCAGGGATGCGTCGTCGGTGGCCCCCTCCGCCGCCGCGCGGTGCAGGTCAAGAAGAAGGGGGAAGCGGAAGCCCTGCGGCGTCTGCGCCCGGTGCAGCCCCTCGCGCGGCACGGTGCGGGAAATAACGCCGCCCTCGCCCAGCTTCAGCGTATCGGCCACGGGCTGGGCGGGGATGGCGCCCTCCGCGTCCGCCAGCGCCGCCACGATCGCGGCGACGGTTCCCGCCGGCACCACCGGCCGGGCGGCGTCGTGCACCAGCACCAGTTCCGGCGGCTCGGCCGCCAGCGCCTCCAGCCCCGCCCGCACGCTCGCCTGCCGCGTGGCGCCGCCCGCCACGGCGGGGCGGGCGGGCAGCCCCGCCAGGATCCGGTCCACGCGCCCGCGCTCGGCCTCGGCGCAGACGGGCTGGAGCATGTCCACCAGGCCGTCCCGCAGCAGCGCCTCCGCTGCGTGGCGCAGCACGGGCCTGCCGAGCAGCGGCAGGAACTGCTTGGAATCCGGCGTTCCCAGCCGCTCACCCCGACCGGCCGCCATCAGCAACGCCGCCACCCGCATCCCGCAAACCCCTGCCATAGGCGGCGGAACCTAATGCGGCGCGGCCCGGGGGGAAATCGCCCGCAGCCTGAATCCTGCATCGCAGCATGGACACCACGCGATGGTGCTTGACCGGCCACCTGCCCGGTTGATAGGCAGATGCCCATGCCGACAACATCACGCATCGGAGAGGTTGCCCAACCGAGCGGCAGCCCGCGGCTGCGGCCGATCGTCCTTGGGGACATCCGGATCGAGCGCCCCGTGATCCTCGCCCCCATGTCGGGCGTGACCGACCTGCCGTTCCGCCAGCTCTCCCGCCGCCACGGCACGCCGATGGTGGTGAGCGAGATGATCGCCAGCCAGGCCATGGTGCGGGAGAACCGCCAGACCCTGAAGATGGCGGAGGTGGACGGCTTCGGCGGTCCCGCCAGCGTCCAGCTTGCCGGCTGCGAGCCGGAGGTGATGGCCGAGGCCGCGCGCCTCGCCGTGGACCACGGTGCCGCGCTGGTGGACATCAACTTCGGCTGCCCCGTGAAGAAGGTGGCGATCGGCCAGCAGGCCGGCAGCGCCCTGATGCGGGACGAGATCAAGGCGGCCCGCATCCTGGAGGCGACGGTGAAGGCCGTCTCCGTTCCCGTCACGCTGAAGATGCGGATGGGCTGGGACCATAGCAGCCTCAACGCCCCCAACCTCGCCCGCATCGCGCAGGAGTGCGGTATCCGGATGGTCACGGTCCACGGCCGCACCCGCCAGATGCTCTACACCGGCACGGCGGACTGGGCTTTCGTCGCCAAGGTGAAGGCCGCCGTCGCGATCCCCGTGATCGTCAACGGCGACATCCTCGGCCCGCAGGACGCCGAGGAGGCACTGCGACAGTCCGGCGCGGACGGCGTGATGATCGGCCGCGGCGCCTATGGCCGCCCCTGGCTGGCGGGCATGGTGGCGGAGTACCTCGCCACCGGCATGGCGCCCGAGGCCCCCTCGCTGGAGGCCCAGTACGCCATGCTGATGGAGCACTACGCCGCCATGCTCCATCACCACGGCACCGATCCCGGCCTGCGCCTCGCCCGCAAGCACATCGCCTGGTACTCGCGCGGCCTGCCCGGCAGCGCCGAGTTCCGTGTGCGCATCAACGGCGCCGACACCGTGGAGGCCGCGCTTGCGGCCATCGAATCCTTCTACCGCCCGCTGATCGAGGCCGGGGTCGAGGGCGTGCGGGAAGGGTTCCGCGACGCCGGCCGGGAGGCCGGAGACGACGCCGCGCTGGCGGCCTGAGGAGGCGCGGAGTGCCGGATAGCCTGAACCCGATCGCCGCACTCGACCTGCCCGGCACCGCGCAGCTCCTGTCCGCCCTGCCGGTTCCGGTGGTGCTGCTGGACGAGCGGGAGCGCTTTCGTTTCGCCAACCCGGCCGCCGAGACCTTCCTGGGCCTCTCCTCTGCAAGCCTCGCCCAGATGCACCTGACGGACCTGCTGCCGGAGGATTCACGCCTGCCGGCCCTGGTTCGACAGGTCCGCGCCGCCGATGCCCCGATCTCCGACCACGACCTCGTCCTCCACTCCCCCCGCATCCACCGGGAAGGGGTAGCCGCCCATGGCGCGCCGCTGCCGGAGATGCCCGGCGCGGTCGTTCTGACCCTGCAGGACGGCTCCACCGCCCAAAAGCTGGACCGCCAGATGAATTTCCGCGGCGCCGCCCGGGGCGCCAGCGCCATGGCCGCCATGCTGGCGCATGAGGTGAAGAACCCGCTCTCCGGCATCCGCGGCGCCGCCCAGCTGCTGGAACAGGCGGCCTCCGAGGAGGACCGGGAGCTCTGCGTCCTCATCCAGGACGAGGCGGACCGCATCCGCGACCTGGTGGAGCGGATGGACATGTTCTCCGAGCGCCCGCTGGAGCGGGAGGCGGTGAACATCCACGAGGTGCTGGACCATGTCCGCCGGATCGCCGGCACCGGCTTCGCCGCCCATCTCCGCATCCAGCAGGAGTACGATCCCTCCCTGCCGCCCGTCTGGGGCAACCGGGATCAGCTCGTGCAGGTGCTGCTGAACCTCGTGAAGAACGCGGCCGAGGCGGTGGACCCGCGGGAAGGCGAGATCGTCCTGACCACCGCCTACCGCCACGGCGTCCGCCTCGCCATCCCCGGCTCGCGGGAGCGGGTGCACCTGCCGTTGGAGGTGACGGTACGGGACAACGGGCCGGGCATCGACGACGAGGTCCGCGCCAGTCTCTTCGACGCCTTCATCACCACCAAGCGCGGCGGGCAGGGGCTCGGCCTCGCCCTGGTCGCAAAGCTGGTGGCGGACCATGGCGGGCTGATCGAGTGCGAGAGCCGCCCCGGCCGCACCGTCTTCCGCCTCTCCCTCGCCAAGCCGCCCGCCAACGCCCCCCAGGGCCAGAAGCCGTCGCAAGGCCGCGCGCGGGTCCGCCAGACCGCCTGAACCTCCTCTTCCCAGAAGAAGAATGACCGAACGCACCATCCTCATCGCGGACGATGACCGCGCCATCCGCACCGTCCTCGCCCAGGCCCTCGGCCGGGCGGGCTACAACGTGCGCGCGACCTCCTCTGCCGCCACGCTGTGGCGCTGGGTGGAGGACGGGGAGGGCGACCTCGTCATTACCGACGTGGTGATGCCGGACGAGAACGGGCTGGACCTGGTGCCGCGCATCCGCCGCGTGCGCCCGGAGCTGCGCGTGGTGGTCATGAGCGCGCAATCCACCTTCGCCACCGCGCTGAAGGCCGCCCAGCGCGGCGCCTTCGACTACCTGCCCAAGCCCTTCGACCTGAAGGACCTGATCTCCCTCGTCCAGCGCGCCCTGGCCGCCCCGGCCGCCGTGCCGGAGGGCGAGGAGGAGGGGACGGAGGAGGAGCGCCTTCCCCTCGTCGGCCGCTCCGCCGCGATGCAGGAAATCTACCGCACCGTCGCCCGGCTCACGACGACCGACCTGACGGTGATGATCACCGGTGAGAGCGGCACGGGGAAGGAGCTCGTCGCCCGCGCCCTGCACGACTACTCCCGCCGCCGCTCCGGGAGCTTCGTGGCCGTGAACATGGCCGCCATCCCGCGCGACCTGATCGAGGCGGAGCTGTTCGGGCATGAGCGCGGCGCCTTCACCGGCGCCATGGCGCGCGGCGTCGGCCGCTTCGAGCAGGCCGCCGGCGGCACCCTGTTCCTCGACGAGATCGGCGACATGCCGCCCGAGGCCCAGACCCGCCTGCTGCGCGTGCTGCAGGAGGGCGAGTTCACCACCGTCGGCGGCCGCTCCCCCATCAAGGCGAACGTGCGGATCGTCGCCGCCACCCACCGGGACCTTCGGCAGGCCATCCGCGCCGGCGTATTCCGCGAGGACCTGTTCTACCGCCTGAACGTGGTGCCCATTCGGCTGCCACCCCTCCGCGAGCGCGCCGAGGACATCCCGCTGCTCGCCCGCCACTTCCTCGACCGCGCCAAGGCCGCCGGCCTGCCCGCCAAGTCGCTGGACAACGACGCGGTGGAGCGACTGAAGGCGCATCCCTGGCCCGGCAACGCGCGGGAGCTGGAGAACCTGATGCGGCGCCTCGCCGCCCTCTACCCGCAGGAGGTGATCGGCGAGGACGCGGTGGCGGCCGAGCTCTCCGAGGCCGAGCCCGCCCCCGGTACCCCCGCCGCGACGGCCGCGCCCGAGACGCTGGAGCAGGCGGTGGAGCGCCACCTCGCCACCTTCATGAGCGCCCACCGCGACGGCATGCCCGTGCGCGACCTGTATGAGCGCGTTCTGGCGGAGGTGGAGCGCCCGCTGCTCCGCCTGGCACTCGCCAATACCCGCGGTAACCAGATCAAGGCCGCCGCCATGCTCGGCCTGAACCGCAACACGCTGCGCAAGAAGATCCGGGAGCTGGAGCTGCCGGTGGTGCGCGGCCTCTCGTGACGCCGCGCGCGTGAGGGGGGATCCGCGCCGGCCCAGGGGCGTCACCCGCCGCTTGGCGGACCGGCTGCTGGGCCGGGTGATGACGCTCGCCCTTGCCCTCGGGGCGCTCGCGGTCGGCATCGCTTCCTTCGCAGTCCTGGCCGGCGGCAGCCCCTTCGGCGAGGTGACGCCGGGGCAGACTGCCGGCCTCGTCCTGGTCAACGCCGCCTTCGTGCTGCTGCTCGCGGCCAGCCTTGCCGGCCGCCTCGTCCGCGTCTGGGCGGAGCGCAGGCGCGGCAGCGCGGGATCGCGCCTGCACGTCCGCCTCGTCCTCCTCCTCGGCGGGGTCGCTGTCGTGCCGGCCATGCTGGTGGCCGTCTTCGCCACGGTGTTCTTCCAGCTCGGCATCCAGGCCTGGTTCTCCGACAAGGTCCGGGACACGCTGGAGGCCAGCCTCGTCGCCTCCCGCGCCTACCTGGACGAGAACCGCAACACGATCCGCGCCGACGCGCTGTCGATGGCGGCGGACCTGAACCGCGCCGCGCCGATGCTGCCGGACAACACGCTGGGATTCAGCCAGGTGTTGGCCACCCACACCGCGCTGCGCGGCCTTACCGAGGCCTCAGTCTTCGAGCCGGTGCTGGGGCGCGTCATCGCCAATGCCGGGCTCGGCACCACCCTGGTGGTGGAGCCGCCGCCGGCCTGGGCCATGGAGATCGCCCGCCAGGGCGACGTCGCCGTCCTCCAAGCGGAGGGGGAGGAGGGGCGCGTGCGCGGCCTCATCGCGCTCGATATCGAGCCGGGGCTGATGCTCATCATCGGCCGCCCGCTCGACCCCTCCATCATCGAGCACATGCAGCGCACCGAGCTGGCCTTCCAGGAGTACAACCAGCTCGACCAGAACCGGTCCGGCCTGCAGATCACCTTCGTGATGATCTTCGCCATCGCGACGCTGCTGGTGCTGTTGGCCGCGGTGCTGATCGGCCTCGTCATGGCGAACCAGATTGCCCGGCCCATCTCCCGCCTCATCAACGCCGCCGAGCGGGTGAGGGGGGGCGACCTCTCCGTGCGGGTGGAGGAGGGGCGTCCGGACGACGAGGTCGGCTCGCTCTCCCGCGCCTTCAACCGCATGACGAACCAGCTCGCGGCCCAGCGGAGCGAGCTGCTGGAGGCCTATCGCCAGCTGGACGACCGCCGCCGCTTCACGGAGAGCGTGCTGGCCGGCGTCTCGGCCGGCGTGATCGGGCTGGACGCCGCCGGCCGCATCAACCTGCCGAACCGCCCGGCGAGCGAGCTGCTGGGCCAGGACCTCGAGGCCGCGATCGGCCAGCCGCTCTCGGAGGTGGCACCGGACTTCCGCGGCATCCTCGCCGCCGCCGCCGCGATGCCGGAGAAGCCGCGGACGGAGGAGATCCCGATCATGGGCCCCTCCGGCCGCCGTACCCTTCTGGCGCGGATCGGGGCGGAGTTCGACGCGGGCGGACTCTCCGGCTACGTGCTGACCTTCGACGACATCACCGCCCTCCTCTCGGCCCAGCGCATGGCGGCCTGGGCCGACGTGGCGCGGCGCATCGCCCACGAGATCAAGAACCCGCTCACCCCCATCCAGCTCTCGGCGGAGCGGCTGAAGCGCCGCTACCTGAAGCAGATCACCGACGACCCCGACACCTTCCGCGCGTGCACGGACACCATCGTGCGGCAGGTCGGCGACATCGGCCGCATGGTGGACGAGTTCTCCGCCTTCGCCCGCATGCCGCAGCCCGTTATTCGCCCGGAGAACCCCGCCCAGCTGGTGCGGGAGGCGCTGGTGCTGCAGCGGGACGCCCATCCCGGCATCGCGTACGAGTTCCGCGCAGCGGAAGGGCCCGTCTCGGTCCGCTGCGACCGCCGCCTGATCAACCAGGCGCTGACCAACCTTCTCCAGAACGCCGCGGACGCGATCGCCATGCGACCGGAGGGGGAGGCGGGCGGCCGGGTGACGGTGGAGATGGTCCCGGTCCCCGGCTGGCTTCACGTCTCCGTGGAGGACAACGGCATCGGGCTGCCGGGGGACGGGGAGCGGGACCGGCTCACGGAACCGTATGTGACCCACAAGGCCAAGGGCACCGGCCTTGGGCTTGCCATCGTGAAGAAGATCATGGAGGACCATGGCGGCGGGCTGGCGCTCGCGGACGGGACGGATGGGGGAGCCCGGGCCACCCTGACCCTGCCCCTGGACGAGGCGCCCCCGAAGGACACCGCGGAGCCGGACGGATTGCCCCAGGGTATGCAGGAACAGGGAACGGAGATGCTGCGCCATGGCGCATGACATCCTGATCGTGGACGACGAGCCGGACATCCGTGCCCTGATCGACGGCGTTCTGGCCGACGAGGGCTACGAGGTGCGGCAGGCGGCCAACAGCGATCAGGCGCTGACCGCCTTCCGGCAGAAGCGCCCGAGCATGGTCATCCTCGACATCTGGTTGCAGAATTCCCGGCTGGACGGCCTCGGCATCCTCGAGGCGCTGCACCGCGAGGAGCCGCGCGTGCCGGTGGTGATGATCTCCGGCCACGGCACCATCGAGACGGCGGTCCAGGCCATCCAGCAGGGCGCCTACGACTTCATCGAGAAGCCCTTCAAGTCGGACCGGCTGCTGCTCATCGTCGCCCGCGCGCTGGAGGCGGCGCGCCTCAAGCGCGAGAACAGCGAGCTGAAGCTCCGCAGCGGCTCGGAGACCGAGCTGGTCGGCACCTCCTCCCTCGTCACGGGCATCCGGGGCGCGATCGAGAAGGTGGCGCCCACTGGCTCGCGGGTGCTCATCACCGGTCCTGCCGGCTCCGGCAAGGAAGTGGCGGCGCGGATGATCCACGCCCGCTCCCGCCGCGCCGACGAGCCTTTCGTCGCGCTGAACTGCGCCACCCTGAACCCCGCCCGCTTCGAGGAGGAGCTGTTCGGGGTAGAGGGCGGTGCCGACCCGACCACCCAGCCCCGCCGCCAGGGCGTGCTGGAGCGCGCCCATGGCGGCACGCTGCTGCTGGACGAGGTGGCGGACATGCCCCTGGAGACCCAGGGCAAGATCGTCCGCGCCCTGCAGGAGCAAGGGTTCGAGCGGATCGGCGGCGCGACGCGGGTGAAGGTGGACGTGCGGGTGACCGCCACGACCAACCGCGACCTCTCGGCGGAGATCGCGGCGGGCAAGTTCCGCGAGGACCTCTACTACCGCCTCGCCGTCGTCCCCATCCGCATGCCCTCCCTTCGGGAGCGGCGGGAGGACGTGCCGGCCCTGGCGCGCCACTTCATGGCGAAGTCGGCTGACAACTCCGGCGTGCCCCCGCGCGAGATCAGCGAGGACGCGATGGCGGCGATGCAGGCCTATGACTGGCCGGGCAACGTGCGCCAGCTGCGGAATCTCGTGGACTGGCTCCTCATCATGGCCCCGGGCGGCCCCGCCGACCCGATCCGGCCGGAGATGCTGCCCCCCGAGGTCGGTTCCTCCGCCCCCGCCATGCTGAAGCTGGACCGTTCCAGCGAGATCATGACCCTGCCGCTCCGGGACGCGCGCGAGCTCTTCGAGCGGCAGTACCTGGAGGCCCAGCTCCTCCGCTTCGGCGGGAACATCAGCCGCACGGCCAACTTCGTGGGCATGGAGCGCTCGGCCCTGCACCGGAAGCTGAAGTTTCTGGGCGTGCAGGCGGAGGACCGGGCGAACGCCTGATCCCCGCCCCGCGGCTCTGGCCAGGGCTCCGCGCCGGGAGTAGGGCTGGGGGCTCTTCTCTCCGGCTCGAAGGGTTGTCCGTGTCCCGCATCGCCTACGTGAACGGGCGCTACGTCGCCCAGCGCGACGCCTGCGTGAACATCGAGGACCGCGGCTACCAGCTCGGCGACGGCATCTACGAGGTGGTGCAGATCCACGCCGGCCGCTTCCTCGACGAGGAGCTGCACCTGGCCCGGCTCGAGCGCTCCCTCCGCGAAATCCGCATCGACATGCCCATGCCGCTGGCGACGCTGAGGCTGGTGCTGCGCGAGGTGGTCCGGCGCAACCGCATCACAGCGGACGGGCTCGTCTATATGCAGGTCGGCCGGGGAGTCGCCCGGCGCGATCACGCCTTCCCGAAGGTTGCGCCCCCCGTCAGCCTCGTCGTCACGGCCCGCCGCGCCCCCGCCTATCCCGAGACCATCGAGGGCTGGAACACCGCCGCCATCACCCACCCCGACCACCGCTGGGCCCGGCGCGACATCAAGAGCATCAACCTCCTGGCCAACGTCCTCGCGCGCCAGGCCGCGAGGGAGGCCGGGGCAGGGGAGGCGATCCTCTTCGACCCCGCCACGCGCGTGGTGACCGAGGGCGCCGCGACGAGCTTCTGGGCCGTGGACGAGGCGGGGGTGCTCCGCATCCCGCCACTCGGCCACGCCATCCTCCCGGGCTGCACCCGCGCGGCCCTGCTGGCGGAGATGGCGGAGCACGGGCTGCGGGCCGAGGAGCGCCCCGTCTCTCTGGAGGAGCTGTCGCGGGCGCAGGAGGCCTTCATCACCTCCGCCGGCTCCTTCGTGAAGCCCGTCCTTTCCATCGACGGCAGGCCCGTCGGTGACGGCACCCCCGGCCCGGTCACCCGCCGCCTCTTCGACATCTTCGCCCGCCACGCGAAGGGCGCGCCGCGCAACGCCGCATGACCCGTCCCTCCGCGATCATCTGGGACTGGGACAACACCCTGGCCGATGGCTGGCCCGCCATCCGCGCCGGCCTCAACGCCGCCTTCCGCGACGCCGGCCTGCCGGAATGGACCCTTGAGGAGGTGAAGGAGCGCGTCCGGAAATCCCTGCGCGACAGCTTTCCCGGCATCTTCGGCGACCGCTGGGAGCACGCGCGGGACATCTTCTACGCCGCCGTCCGGGCCACCCACCTGGAGGTGCTGCGCCCCATGCCTGGCGCCGAGGCAGCGCTGCGCGGGGCCGCGCGGATCGCGCCCATGGCGGTCCTCTCCAACAAGGGCGGCTCCCTGCTTCGGGCGGAGGCGGACCATCTCGGCTGGACGCCGCTGTTCTGTGCCCTCGTCGGCGCGGGCGACTGCGCGGCGGACAAGCCTGACCCGATCCCCATGCGCGTCGCCTGCGCCGCCTGCGGCGTCACGCCCGGCGCCTCGGTCTGGTACGTCGGCGACAACGCCCTGGACATGGACGCCGCCCGCCGCGCCGGCCTCCTTCCCGTGCTGCTCGGCGACGCGGCGCATGATGGCGGCCCCGCCGCGGCGGCCCCCGCGTTGCACTTCCTCACCGCCGCGCAGATGACGGATGCGCTATCCGCGCTGGACAAGGCGGCCGCCGCCGGGTGAGTCTGCCTGTCCCGACAGGGGCGAGGATGCGCGCCCCAGCGGGGCGGGGCGGCCACGGGCCGGCCCGCGAAGAAAAGCCGCATCCGTGCCGCCACGGCCCCTCGATGGAGGGGGCCAGGCGACCTTAAAGAAGAAGGACATCAGCCAATGGCTGCCGAGAAGTCCCAGAACGTGCAGGACGTGTTCCTGAACCATGTTCGCAAGAGCAAGACCCCCGTCACCGTCTTCCTGGTGAACGGCGTGAAGCTGCAGGGCATCATCACCTGGTTCGACAACTTCTCGGTGCTGCTGCGCCGTGACGGGCACACCCAGCTCGTCTACAAGCACGCGATCAGCACCGTGATGCCGGGCGCCCCGATCATGCTGTTCGACGCGGCCTCTGCCGGCGCGGGCGCCGGTCCCGCTGCCCCGCAGCCCACCCAGGGCGGTGCCCCGGTCCGGGAGACCACCATGACCCTCACGCCGCGCGAGCCGAGCCCTGTCGGAAGCCACGACTAACCGGGCGGCGGGGCCGACCCCCGCCGCCGTCATTCTTCCCTGGGAGCGCCCCCCGAGCCTTGTGGAGCGGGGGATCACCGATGGCCGCGGCGCCACCCGCGCCGCCGATGCGCGGCTCGGGGAGGCGGTCGGGCTGGCCGCCTCCATCGGCGTCGCCATCGTCCACACCGCGATCTTCCCGCTCCGCGCCCGCCGCCCCAGCACCCTGCTGGGCGAGGGCCAGGTGGAGACCGCCCGCGCCGCCATGGCGGAGCAGGGGGTGCAGGTCGCCGTGGTGGACGCAGCCCTCAGCCCTGTCCAGCAGCGCAACCTGGAGCGCGCCTGGGGCTGCAAGGTCATCGACCGCACCGGCCTGATCCTGGAGATCTTCGGGGAGCGCGCGCGCACGAAGGAGGGCTCGCTGCAGGTCGAGCTCGCCCACCTCTCCTACCAGCGCACCCGCCTCGTCCGCTCCTGGACCCACCTGGAGCGCCAGCGCGGCGGCTTCGGCTTCCTTGGCGGCCCCGGTGAGTCGCAGATCGAGATCGACCGCCGCCTCATCGACGAGCGCCTGGTGAAGCTGAAGAAGGAGCTGGAACAGGTGCGCCGCACCCGCGGCCTGCACCGCAAGGCCCGCACCAAGGTGCCGTTCCCCGTCGTGGCGCTGGTCGGTTACACCAATGCCGGCAAGTCCACCCTGTTCAATGCCCTGACCGGCGCCGGCGTCTACGCCCAGGACCAGCTCTTTGCCACGCTGGACCCGACCATGCGGGCCATCCGCCTGACCTCCGGCCGCACCGTCATCCTCTCCGACACGGTGGGCTTTATCTCGGAACTGCCGACCCAGCTGGTGGAGGCCTTCCGCGCCACGCTGGAGGAGGTGGCGGCCGCCGACATCATCCTCCACGTCCGCGACGTGGCCCACCCCGACAGCGCCGCGCAGCGCGCCGATGTCCTGGAGGTCCTGAACGACCTCGCCTCCGGCCCCGATGCCGCGCTGGACGAGGCCTGGGAAGGCCGGGTGATCGAGGTCCTGAACAAGACCGACCTGCTGGAGGAGCCGCCCCCGCCGCTGCCCGGAGCCGTCGCGGTCTCCGCCCTGACCGGCGAGGGGCTGGAGACGCTCCGCCTGGGGCTGGACGAGTGCCTGGCGGCCGGCATGGTGATGGAGCACCTCACCCTCGCGCCGGAGGACGGCGCGGGCCTCGCCTGGCTCTACCAGCACGGTGAGGTGGTGGAGCGGAACGACGCCGAGGACGGCATCCACCTCTCCGTCCGCCTCTCCCCGGCGAACCGCGCCCGCTTCGCGGGAATGGAAGGGCACGGCGTGGAATGACCCGCTTCGACGCCGCCGCCCTGGCAGAGGTGGACGCGGTCCTGCGCGCCGCCTCCCGGGCCGAGATCCTGCCCCGCTACCGGCGTCTCGCCGCCTCCGACATCCGCACCAAGTCCGGCCCGCTGGACATGGTGACGGACGCGGATGAGGGCGCGGAACGCGTGATCACGGCCGCGCTGGAGAAGCGCTTCCCCGGCTGCCTCGTGGTAGGGGAGGAAGCCTGCGCTGCCGATCCCGCCCTGTCGTCCCGCCTGGCCGACGCGCCGCTCGCCTTCGTGGTGGACCCGGTGGACGGCACCGCGAACTTCGCCGCCGGCATGGCGATCTTCGGCTGCATGGCCGCTGCCTTCGTTGAGGGCCGCGTGGTCGCCGCCTGGATCCACGATCCCGTCGGCGCGGACACGCTGATCGCGGCGGAAGGCGAGGGGGCCTGGATCACCGGCGAGGACGGACGCCGCGGCCCCGCGCTGCGCGTGGCGCCCCCGGTGCCGGTAGGTCTCATGACCGGCTGCATTTCCTACGGCTATCTGCAGGAGCCGCAGAAGAGCCACGTCGCCTCCCGCCTGCCCCGACTCGCCAAGACCTGGCAGCTCGGCTGCGCCGCCCACGAGTACCGGCTGCTGGCGAGCGCCCACATCCATGTCTCGCTCTACAACCGGCTCATGCCCTGGGACCACGCGCCGGGCTGGCTCATCCACCGGGAGACAGGGGGCTACGCCGCCCATTTCGACGGCACGCCCTATCTTCCCGCCACGGACCGCGCCGGCGGCCTGATCTGTGCGCCGGACCGCGCGAGCTGGGAGGAGGCGAGGGCGGCCCTGCTGGGAGACTAGCAGCTGGCCGACTAGCCGCCCCGCTCCGCCCGCTTCGCCGCGGCCCAGAGCGCCTCCATCTCCTCCAGGGAAGCGTCGGCCGGTCCGCGCCCCTCCTTCGCCAACCCGGCCTCCACTGCCCCGAAGCGCCGCTCAAATTTCGCGTTCGCGCCGCGCAGGCAGGTCTCGGGGTCCAGGTCCAGCTTCCGCGCCAGATTGGCCAGGACGAAGAGGAGGTCGCCCACCTCATCCGCCAGCCGGGCCGGATCGGCGCCCGGCAGCTCCGCCCGGAGCTCGCCGGCCTCTTCCTCCAGCTTGTCCAGCACCGCCCCGGGCTCGGGCCAGTCAAATCCGACCCGGGCCGCGCGGCGAGTCAGCTTCAGCGCGCGGGTGAGGGAAGGGAGGTTCACCGCCACCCCGGCCAGCGTCCCCGTCTCCGCCCGCGCCGCCCGCTCGGCCGCCTTCTGCACCTCCCAGGCCTCGGTCTGCGCGGCCGCGTCCCGCGCCGCCGCTTCGCCGAACACATGAGGATGGCGCCGTATCATCTTGTCGCTGATCGATTTTGCCACGTCGGCGAAGGCAAAGCGGCCTTCCTCTTCGGCCATCTGCGCATGGTAGACAACCTGGAACAAGAGATCGCCCAACTCGTCTTTCAGCGCCGCCCGGTCACCGCGCCCGATCGCCTCCGCGACCTCGTAGCCTTCCTCCACCGTGTAGGGAGCAATGGACTGGAAGTCCTGCTCTCGGTCCCAGGCGCAGCCATCGGGCGCCCGCAGTCGCGCCATGATGGCGAGAAGGCGGTCGAGTTCCGCCGCCGCACTCACGCCGCCGAACCCGACAGGTGCGTAATGTAGATTATGTAAAAATTAGGAGCCATGTCACGTCACCTCCAGCATCATCCCGTCGTAGCCCGCCTCGACCCCGGCCGGCAGGTTTTGCCGCATCCAGGCCCAGTCCAGGTCCGGCCCCATGTGGGTCAGCACCGTCCGCTCCGCCCCGATCCGGCGCGACCAGGCTACAGCCTTCGCCAGGTCCGCGTGCACGGGATGCGGTGCGCGCTGGAAGCAGCCGATGATCCAGTCCCGCACGCCGGCCAGCGCCTCGAAGCCGGGCTCAGGCATCTCCACCACGTCGGTCGAATAGCCGAACCGGCCGATCCGTAGCCCCAGCGTGTCCATCACCCGGTGGTCCTGCCGGAACAGCCGCACCGGGAAGCCGGCTATCTCGACCGTCCCGCCGGGCCGCACCGGAAACGGCTCCAACGCCGGTCGAAAGAAGCCGGGCGTCACCCCGCGGAAGGCGTAGTCGAACCGCCGCGTCACCTCCCCCAGCGTCTCTTCTGTGGCGTAGAGCGGCAAGGCCCGGCCCATGATCCGGTTTATCATCCGCAGCTCGTCCAGCCCCGTCACGTGGTCCGCGTGCGCATGGGTCAGCAGCACGGCATCCACGCGCCCGACCCCCGCCGCCAGGAGCTGCGCCCTGAGGTCCGGCCCGGCGTCGACGAGAAGTGTCGTACCGTCAGGCGCCTGCACGACGATGCTGGACCGCGTTCTCCGGTTCCGCGGCTCACCCGGGTCGCAGGCCCCCCAGGCCCCGCGATGATCGGCCCCGCCGAGCAGCGGCACGCCGCTGGATCCGCCGCAGCCGAGGATGACAATTTTTAGCAAGAACAGCGCTCTACCGGCACCGGGTGAAGAGGCGTTCGAAGTTCCGCGTCGTGATCTCCACCGCCCGTGCCACCTCCCAGCCCCGCACGGCCGCCAGCACGGCGGCCGTGTGCGTCACCCAGGCAGGCTCGTTCCGCTTCCCGCGCTTGGGAACCGGCGCCAGGTAAGGGCTGTCCGTCTCCACCAGCAGCCGGTCCTCCGGCAGGTCCGCCACGATGGCGCGCAACTCCTCGCTCTTCGGGAAGGTCAGGATGCCGGAGAGCGAGACGTAGCCGCCGTCCGCCACCACCCGCTCTGCGAGCGCCCGGGTGGAAGAGAAGCAGTGCAGCAGCGCCGGGAAGTCCCCGCCGGCCTCCCGCTCCTCGGCCAGGATCGTTGCGATATCGTCATCCGCGTCCCGGGCGTGGATCGCCAGCGGCAGACCCGTCCGCTGGCAGGCCCGGATGTGCCGTCGGAAGCTCTCCCGCTGCACCTCGTGGGGCGAGGTGTCGTAGAAGTAGTCCAGCCCCGACTCCCCGATCCCGATGATCCGGGGATGGTCCGCCAGGGTGACGATCTCGTCCACCGTCGGGATCGGCGCCTCGCCCGCGCTCAGCGGGTGCACCCCGACCGTTCCCCAGACCTGCGGGAAGCGCTCCGTCAGCGCCTTCACCGCCGCCGCCTGCTGCACCTTCGTCCCGATCGTCACCAGCCGCCCCACCCCGGCCTCCACGGCCCGGGCAACGATGCCCTCGATCTCCTCCTCGCCGAAGTAGTCGAGGTGACAGTGACTATCGACAAGCATTCACGCCGTCTCTTCGATCTTGCGGAAGAGCGGCACCGGCGCCGGCAGCTCCGTGCCGTCGGCCAGGGGAGTCGAGAGGTCGGAGAGGGCGCGCGCCCCCTGCCCTACCCCCAGCTGGTCCAGCATCGCGGCCATGGTGCCGGGCATGAAGGGCTGCAGCACCGTGGCCAGGGTACGCAGCGCCGTGTGCAGGCTCCGCAGCACCGCCGCCATCCGCTCCGGGTCGGTCTTGCGCAGGGCCCAGGGCTTCTGCCCGTCGATCCAGGAATTGCCCAGCCGCACGACCGTCCAGATCCGCTCCAGCGCCTCCCCGAAGGCCTGGCGGGAGATCGCCTCGTCCACCACCCCCGGCAGCGCCTCCACGGGGCCGAGCAGGACCCGGTCCGCCTCGGTCGGCTCCGTCAGCGCGGGCAACCGCCCCTCGCAGTTCTTCCCGATCAGCGACAGCACGCGGTTCGCAAGGTTCCCCAGGTCGTTCGCCAGCTCGCTGTTCAGCCGCCCGATCACCGCCCGGCGGGAGAAATCGCCGTCATTCCCGAACGGCACCTCCCGCAGCAGGTAGTAACGCAGCGGGTCCAGACCGAACTCCTCGGCTAGCAGCAGCGGGTCCAGGCCGTTCCCGAGGGACTTGGACATCTTCTGCCCCTCGATCGTCAGCCAGCCATTGGCATAGACGCGCTTCGGCGGCTCCAGCCCGGCGGCCATCAGGAAGGCCGGCCAGTACACGCAGTGGAAGCGCGTGATCTCCTTGCCGACGATGTGGACATCCGCCGGCCAGAAACCCCAGTTCGGGGAGGCGGTATCGGGATACCCCAGGGCGGTGATGTAGTTCGTCAGCGCGTCGAGCCAGACGTACATGACGTGGGCATCATCCCCGGGCACCGGCACGCCCCAGGTAAAGGAGGTGCGGGAGACCGAGAGGTCCTGCAGCCCCGCCTTCACGAAGGAGGTCACCTCCCGCTTCGTGCCCGCCGGCGCCAGGAAGTCGGGGTTGGCCTCGTAGAAGGCCAGCAGCCGTTCCGTCCACTCGGAGAGGCGGAAGAAGTAGGAGGGCTCCCGCGTCCACTCCACGGGCGCGCCGGAGGCGATGGCCACCTTCCTGCCGTCGCGCTCCTCGATCTCGTCCTCGCCGTAGAAGGCCTCGTCGCGCACCGCGTACCAGCCCTCGTAATGGCCGAGGTAGATCTGCCCGGCATCCGCCAGCCTCTTCCACAGCGCCTGGCAGGACCGCCTGTGCCGCTCCTCCGTCGTGCGCATGAAGTCATCGAACGAGATGCCGATCTTCTCCGCCATGCCGCGGAAATCCGCGGCCAGGCTGTCCGTGAACTCCTGCGGGGAGACGCCGGCGACCGCCGCGGCCTGGGCCACCTTCTGCCCGTGCTCGTCCGTGCCGGTCAGGAAGAACACCTCGTGCCCTGCCAGCCGCTTCCACCGCGCCAGCACGTCGGCCGCGATGGAGGTGTAGGCGTGGCCGATATGCGGCTGGCCGTTCAGGTAGTAGATCGGCGTCGTCAGGAAGTACCGCTTCCCGCCACCAGCCCAAGCCTCGCTCATCGTCGGATCCCGCGCCTCGATATCGGCCGGCGCGATCCGGCCCCCGCTAGGCGGAGAGCCGCGAGAGACCGGTCAGCACCGCCTGCCTGCGGTCCAGGTTGAGCGTCTCGGTCTCGTCGGCCAGCCGGCCGAGCATGTCCCACAGCCCCGCCCACTCGGCAAGGCCGCGCCCGGCCAGCCAGGGCGCCGCCCCCTCCCCCCGCGCCGCCCGGCGCAGCGCGCCCGCGATCGCGTCCCGAAGGAGGTTGAAGAAGGTGGTGAAGGCCCCCCCGTCCCGCTTCGAGGTCAGCCGGTCCGCCAGGGCGTGCAGCTCCCGCGCCTCCGGCCTCGGTAGCCGGGCCAGGAACCCCTCCACCTCCCGCGCCATGGCCAGCCCTTCCCCCTCGGCAAGGGACAGCGCCCGGCCCGGGCTCCCGGCCGCCAGCCGCGCCAGGGCAGCGCGGTCATCACCGGACATGTCAGGCAGCCAGCGGGAGAGGACGGTGTCCATCGCCGCATCCGCCAGCGGGAAGAGATCCAGCCGGCGCACCCGGCTTCGTATCGTCGGGAGAAGCCGATCGGGCGCGGAGGCCGTCAGCACCAGCACGGCGCGCGGCGGTGGCTCCTCCAGCGTCTTGAGCAGGGCGTTCTGCGCCTGCTCGTTCATCGCCTCCATGTCCTCCACCACGACCACGCGCCAGCCGCCCTCGGCCGGCGTCATGGCGAGGAAGCGCGTCAGCTCCCGCACCTCCTCCACCCGGATCAGCACCTTCTTCCCCTTCTCCCCCGTGTTCGGGGAGAGGGAGCGCAGGTCGGCATGCGCCCCCGCCGCGACGCGGGCGAAAAGCGGGTCGGCGGGCGGCACGAACAGCGGCCCCCCGGCCGCCTCCGGCATCCCCGCCAGCATCCAGCGGGCGTAGCGCCAGGCAAGGGTCGCCTTCCCCACCCCCTGCGGCCCCGTCAGCATCCAGCCGTGGTGCATCCGGCCGGAGAGGGCGGAATCCCGCAGCGCCAGGGCAGCATGGTCGTGTCCGAAGAGAGCCGGATTCGACCGGGGTTCCGGCGGAAGGCTCATGCCAACCCGCCCAGCCGCGCGCGCACGGTCTCCAGCGCCGCCGCGAGCACCGCTTCCGGCCGCGCGGCCGCGTCCAGCACGGCGCAGCGGCCCGATTCCGCCTCGGCAATCGCCAGGAACCCCGCCCGCACCCGCGCGTGGAACTCCGGGCCCTGCATCTCGTAGCGGTTGGCGTCGCCGCGGCTCAGGGCGCGCCCCATCCCCCGGTCCGGCGGCAGGTCCAGCACGAGGGTCAGCTCCGGCCGCAGCGGCCCAAGCGCGAGGTCGCAGAGCCCCTCCCACACCGCGCGGGAGAGCCCCTGCCCCGCCCCCTGATAGGCCAGCGTGCTGTCGGCGAAGCGATCGCAGACCACCCAGATTCCCGCTTCCAGCGCCGGCGCGATCGTCCGGGCCACGTGCTCCCGCCGCGCCGCGAAGTGCAGCATGGCCTCCGCCACGGGATCCCAGGGCCCCTGCCCGAGGATCAGGCCCCGCACCGCCTCCGCGCCCGGCGCGCCGCCGGGCTCGCGGGTCCGCAGCACGGGCAGCCCGGCCCCGGCCAGCGCGGCGGCGAGGGCGCGGGAGAGCGTGGTCTTCCCCGCCCCTTCCCCGCCCTCCAGCGTGATGAACCGGCCCGGTCCAGCAGGCGCCTCAGGCGTCGAAGATCCGGGCGCCTCAGGCGCCACTGATCATCCGCCCGAGCACCGCCGGGATGCGGGGGATCAGTCCCAGCTTCGCCACGTCCGCCCCGGCCAGCAGCGGCACCGTCATCGGCGGCACGCCCGCGCCGGAGACCTCGAGCCTGCCCAGCTCCTGCCCCTTCGCCACGGGCGCGGGCACGGGGCTGTCGTAGCGCACCTTCACCTGCAGGTTGCGCCGCCACTGGCGCGGCAGGGTCAGCAGCACGTCGCGCCCGCCCACCAACGGCACCTTCAGCTGCTCCCCGAGATAGACCGGCGCCTCCTCGATCGTGTCGGAGGCGCGGAAGAGGGAGACGTTCTCGAACTCGCGGAATCCCCACTCCATCAGCCGCTCCGACTCCTCGCGGCGGGCGGACATGCTGGGCAGCCCGTTGATGACGAGGATCAGCCGCCGGTCGCCCCGCTTCACGGTGCCCACCAGCCCGTAGCCCGCCTCCTCCGTGTGCCCGGTCTTCATGCCGTCCGCCCCGGCCACGCGACCGAGGAGCGGGTTCCGGTTCTCCTGGTTGATCTCGTTCCACTTGAAGGAGCGCTGGCTGTAGATCGGGAAGTACTCCGGAAAGTCCTTCACGATGTGCGCCGTCAGCGAGGCCAGGTCGCGGCAGGTCATCTTGTGCTCGGCGTCCGGCCAGCCCGTGGAATTCCGGAAGTTGCTGCCGTTCAGCCCCAGCCGCTTCCCGTAGTCGTTCATCAGCTCCGCGAACTGCGTCTCGCTGCCGGAAATCCCCTCCGCCAGCACCACGCAGGCGTCGTTGCCGGACTGCACGATCACCCCGTGGAGGAGGTCATCCACCTTCACCGAGGAGTTGATCTGCACGAACATCTTGCTGCCGCCCATGCGCCAGGCGCGCTCGGACACCGGCAGCTCCTGGTCCATCCGCAGCCGCCCCTGCTTCAGCAGGTCGAAGACGACATAGGCCGTCATCAGCTTCGACATGGAGGAGGGCGTCATCCGCTCCTCCGCGGCCTTCTCCAGCAGCGTCGCGCCGGTGTCGGCGTCGATGATCAGCACCTGCCGCCCCAGCGTGTCCACCGGCCCCAGCGGGGTGGTGGCGGGCGTCCCGGCCGGCGCCGCCGGCGCGCGGGATCCCCGGGCGGGCGCGTTGCGCGCCTGCGCTAGCGCCTCGTTCCCCACAAGACCGAGCAGCGCCGCCGCCCCGATCACGTTCCGACGCTTCGGCATCCCCATGCCCCCCGTTCCCCGCGCCGCGCCCGAACCGGCGCGCCGCCCCCTGCTAGACCGCGATTTCCTAAAGGAAAAGCGGCCGGTCCTCATCCATTTTGTGAAGGACGCCCGAAAGACGCCCTGAACGGCCCCCCGAACCCGCTCAGTCCACCACGATCCGCGCCTCGGTCACGCCGCCCCGCAGCGCGTTTTGCAGGGCACGGTCGGCCTCGGCGGGGGTGGAGAACGGGCCCAGACGCACCCGCCACTCCTGCTGCCGCGCGGTGCCGAAAGCCTCCACCCGCGCGCCGCCCATCCGCGCCGCCTGACGCCCCGCGGCGGCCTGGCTCGTGAAGCTGCTGCCCTGCACGAAGAGAAGGCCCGGCGAGGCCGGCCCCTGCGCCACGCGCCCGTCCAGCACCACCGGGCCCGCCGCGCGCTCCGCACCGACGGCGGCCTGTACCAGTGGCCCGCGCCCTTCCCGCACCCGGTCTGCCTGGCGCGCGCCCGCGATCGGGGCCAGGGCCTCACGCTCCACTGCCGCGGTCGGCGCCGCCGCGATGGCCGGGCGGCTCCCCTCCGGCGCCGGCAGGCCGGAGGACAGCGCGCGGGACAGGTTCCCGTCCACCGCCAGCCGCACCTGCGCCGGCCGGCCGGGGGCGATCCCCAGCAGTTCCGCCGCGCGACGGGAGAGTTCCACCACACGGCCCGGATCGGCGGGACCCCGGTCGTTCACCCGCACGGCGAGGCTGCGTCCGTTCTCCAGGTTCGTCACGGTGACGATCGCGGGCAGCTGCAGGGTCCGGTGGGCGGCGCTCAGCGCCGCCGGGTCGTACACCTCGCCATCCGCCGTTCGCCGACCGGCCCGCGCATCCCCGGCGACGCTTGCCAGGCCAGTCTCGACGAGCCCGAAATCCTCGCGCGGGTAGAACCACAGGTCTCCGAGCCGGTAGGGCTCGCCCACGGTGTAGCGCGCCTCCGGCACCGGGGGCGGCGGCTCCTCCGCCTTCCAGCACCCGGTGAGAAGGAGCGGGGCGAGGAGAAGCGGCGCGAGGAGGAGGCCGGGGCGGGTCACGCCACCCGGTCGGAAAGCATGCCCACCGCCGTGGCGTAGTAGACGCTGTTGTTGTAGCGCCGGATCACGCTCCAGTTCCGGTACACGAGGAAGGCCTGCTGGCTGCCGTTGTTGGCGCCCGGCACCACCACGGCACCCGACATGTCGCTCGGCGGGATGGGGGAGCCGTCGGCGTAGGTCAGCCCCTGCCTCGCCCAGTCGCGCAGCGGCAGGGAGCGGTCCGCGGAGGCGGAGTAGGGATCGAAGCCGCCGGGCAGCGTCACCTCCCGCCCCCAGCGCTCCTCCGGCCGCCAGCCGTGGCGGGCGAGGTAGTTGCCGATGGAGCCGAGCGCATCCGCCCGGCTGTTCCAGATGTCCCGCCGCCCGTCGCCGTCCGCGTCCACCGCGTACTGCTCGTAGCTCTGCGGCATGAACTGGGGGTGCCCCATGGCGCCGGACCAGGAGCCGCGCATCCCCTCCGGCGCGATATTCCCGGCATCGACGATGCGCAGCGCCGCCATCAGCTGCGGCCGCATGGTCCGCTCCCGCCGCCCCTCCCAGACAAGGGTGGCGAGGGCGTTCACCACGTTGAAGCTGCCCATGTTGGAGCCGTAGCTCGTCTCCATCCCCCAGATGGCGACCATCACCCGCGCGGGCACGCGGAACCGGTCCTCGAGGGACTGGAGCAGGGCGCGGTTCTCCGCGAAGGCGCGGCGCCCGTTGTCGATCCGCGTCTGGGAGACGATCAGCTCCCGGTAGCGGTCCCAGGTCATCGTGCCCTCGGGCTGGCGCCGGTCCAGCTCAATTACCCGGTCCAGCGGACGGATGTTGCCGAGGGCGCGCTGGATCGTGCCGCCGGAGATCCCGGCCCGCCGCGCATCGGCGCGCAACCCGTCGAGGAAGACATCCCACTCCATCTGCTGCGCCCGGGCCGGTGCGGCGAGGGCGAGAAGGGGAAGGGCGAGGACGGACCGGCGGCCGGGGCGGATCATGGCGGGACAGGTGCCACTTCCGGCGCCCCGGGGCAACGTGCGGCGCCGCCCCTGGCGCCCTTCCGCCGTTCAAGCCTTGTTCAGCCGGCCGCAATGCCGGTCGGATGACTCAGGACGGGCGGCTCAGAACCGGACCGAGGCGCTGACGGAGCCGAAGCTCTGCACGCCGCGCTGGCCGTAGAACTCCTCGCTGCGCACCACCTGTGTGTAGGCGAGGCGCACCCCGCGCCACATCACCGCGACCCCGGCCTGGATATCGCCGACGAAGGCGCGCCGGTCCACGCTGGGGCTGTCGCGCCAGGTGTTGCCGTCCAGGAAGATGTCGCGGGCGACCGCGCGCCCCTCAAGCCCCACGAAGGCGTACCAGCCGAACTCCTGGCGCGGCTGGTAGGCGCCCGAGCCCGCCAGCGCCGGGCGGATGCGCACCGGGCCCCAATCCGCGTCCAGCCCATCCCCGATCCGGAACAGCGCCCCCGCGGCGGCGTAGGTGGCGACGTTCCCGGCGGCGGCCGTGACAGCCGGGATGGCCTCCGCCTCGATCCCGCCGATCTGCCCCAGCGGCACCCGCCAGCGCCGCTCCAGCAGCAGCGTGGCCGCGAACTCGTCCTTCAGCTGGTACTCCCAGCCCTCCGCCCGGGCGACGCCGATCAGGTCGTGGTAGTTGTTCTGCACGAAGCGCCCGAGCGCCGAGGGGCCGACCACGCCGAGCTGCAGCTCGGCCAGGGTCTGGGTCCTCGCGGCGGTGTGCGCCACCGTGGCGGCGCCGTAGAGATAGCCCGCATAGGGCCTGTCCCGCGGGTCCGGGACGCGCCGCTGCGTCTCCTCCGGCGTGTAGATGTTCTGGCCGAGCGAGAGGCCCCAGCGCACCTGCCCCGGCCCGAGCAGCCGGTCCAGCTCCTGGTCCATCGAGGAGAACGGCCCGGGAAGCCCCACCGAGGGCGAGCGCCAGGAGAGCAGGAAGCCGTTCGTGTAGTAGCGGTCCGATCCACCGCCGAAGAAGTCGTTCTCGAAGGTGAGGCTCAGCGTCCCGGCAGGATCCGGCGGCGGCGGTGCGGGCTGGGCCGCGGCGGGCGCGATCGTGAGCGCGGTGAGAAGAAGGCAGGCGAGGTGACGCATCAAGGTTTCCATCGGGGCGCGGGCGGTGTAACCCGGCCGGACCCCGGCCCCTCATCACGTCTCCTCAAGGCCGGTCCTTGAGGCCGACCCAGCCGGACAGGTGGCAGAGCGGTCGATTGCTCCGGTCTTGAAAACCGGCGTGGGGGCAACCCCACCGTGGGTTCGAATCCCACCCTGTCCGCCATCCCTGCCCCGTCTCCCCGGCAGCCGCGCGCGGCGCGGCGCGTTTCTCGGGGATGCCGCACGCCGTTCCCCAGGCCAAATCCGCCCCTGTCCCCCACGCGCACCGCCCGGACAAGGCGCCCTTCGACTTCGACGAGGCCTTCCGCCGCCTGCGGACGATGCTCGCGGACCACCCGAAGGCCGCGATGTTCGACCTGCGGGACCGCGGCCACGGTTCTCCGTTCGAACAGCTCGTCTCCAGCCTCATCTCCGCCCGCACCCGGGACGAGACGACGATGCAGGTCTGCCTCCGCCTCTTCGAGGTGGCCCGCACGCCCGCGGAAATGGTCGCGCTGGACGAGGAGACCCTCATCCGCCTTCTCCACGGCGCCACCTTCCCCGAGCCCAAGGCGCGCGACATCCTCGCCCTGTCCCGCCGCATCCTGGAGGAGCACGGCGGCACCGTGCCGGACACGATGGAGGGCCTGACCGCCTTCCGGGGCGTCGGCCCCAAGATCGCCGCCCTCACCCTCGGCGTCGCCTTCGACCACCCGGTGATCGCGGTGGACATCCACGTCCACCGGATCGCCAACCGCTGGGGCATCATCGCCACCACCACGCCGGAGCGCAGCATGGCGGCGCTGGAGAAGGTCCTTCCCCGCCCCTACTGGATCGAGATCAACGAGCGGCTGGTCCCCTTCGGCAAGTTCGTCTGCACGGGGGAGCGCCCGCACTGCTCCACCTGCCTCCTGCTGGAGATGTGCCGCCAGGTCGGCGTCACGACCGCTCGATGAACGGCCCGATGATCCGCCCGATGATCCGCCCGATGGTCTGGCCGATGGTCTGGCCGATGATCTGCGCCGGCGCTGGCCGGGAACCTTGCCCCCGCGCTAGGATCGGGTCGTGAACGCGCTCACCCCGCCCCGCGCCCGGCTGGCGATCGAGGTCGTCTTCGACCTCGTCTGCCCCTGGTGCTTCCTCGGCACCCGCCGCCTGCGCCGCGCCCTGCGCGCCCGGCCGGAACTGGCGGTGGAGCTGGTGTGGCGCCCCTTCCTCCTCAACCCGGAGCAGCCCGCCGGACGAGACCCCTTCGCCCGGCGCCCCGGCGGCGCGGACCGCACGCGCCGCCTGCACGCGACCCTGACGGAGATGGGCCGGGCGGAGGGGGTGCCGTTCCGCTTCGACCTGATCCACCGCACCCCGCCCTCCCTGGACGCGCACCGGCTGGTGCGGCTGGCGGCACGGCGCGGCGCGGCGGAGGAGGTGGTGGACCGCCTCTTCCTCGCCCACTTCGCCGAGGAGGCCGACATCGCGGATCACGCGACGCTGGCCGGGATCGCGGCCCTGGCCGGGCTGGATCGCGCGGGCACCCGCCGCTTCCTCTCCGGGGACGCCGAGGTGGAGGCCGTGGGGGCCGAGAACCTGCGGGCCCACCGGCTGGGGATCAACGGCGTTCCCTGCTTCGTCATCGCCGGCCGCCACGCCATCGCCGGCGCGCAGGAGCCGGAGGTGCTGCAGCGGCTGCTGGACGTCGCCCTGGTGGAGGCGGCGTGAGGCGCCGCGACGCCCTGCTGCTCCCGCCCGCCCTCGCCGCCGCGGCAGCCTCGGCCCAGGACGGCGCGGCCGGCGGTGCGGTGGACCTCCTCCTCGTCCTGGCCGTCGACGCGTCCGGCAGCATCGACGCGGACGAGTTCCGGCTCCAGCGGGAGGGCTGCGCCGAGGCCCTCACCCACCCCGCCGTGCTCTCCGCGATCGGTTCCGGCCCCCGCGCGGCCATTGGCGTGGCGATGGTGGAATGGGGTGCCCCGGGCGGGGCCGCTACCGTCGTGGGCTGGCACAGGGTGGCGGGAAGCGGCGACGCGGGCGTCCTCGCCCGGGCAGTGGTCGATGCGCCCCGCTCGCGCCAGTCCTGGAACGCCATCGGCGACGCGCTGGACCACGCCGCGGCTCTCATCGCCGCCGCGCCCTGGGCGGCGCGGGAGAGGGTGATCGACCTCTCCGGCGATGCCCCGGACATGAGGAGCATCAACCCCGTGGAGATCGCCCGGGGGGCGGCCGCCGCGCAGGGCATCATCGTGAACGCCCTGGCGATCGAGGGCGGCCGGCCCGGGCTGACGCGGACCTATGAGGAGACGGTGATCGCGGGCGACGGCGCCTTCGTCATGACGGCCGACAGCCGCGCCGATTTCGCCCGCGCCCTGCGCGCGAAGCTGATCCGCGAGATCGCCTGAGGCCGGGCGGCCCCGGGATTAGGCCGCCCTCGCCTCCCCCGCCACGCGCAGCAGCGCCTGCAGGATCTCCCGCGCCACCTTCACGCGCTGGGGCAGCGCCATCTCGCGCACCACGGCCAGCTTGTGGTCGGGACGCAGCTTCACCGCGCCCTTCTGCGACACCACCCAGTTCGCGAGCCCGCCCGGGTTCACGAACTGGTTGCGCCGGAAGGAGAGGACGATCCCCTTCGGCCCGGCATCCAGCTTCTCCACCCCGGACTCGCGGCACATGCGCTTGATGGAGACGACCTGGAGCAGGTTCTCCACCTCCTCCGGCACGGGGCCGAAGCGGTCGGCCATCTCGGCGGCCATCGCCTCGATCTCCGCCTCGTTCGCCAGCCCGCTGATGCGGCGGTACAGGCCCAGCCGAACCGGCAGGTCGCGCACGTAGTCCTCCGGGATGAGCACGGGCAGGCCGAGGTTGATGTTCGGCGTCCACTCCCGGTCCGGCGCCTCGCCCTTCGCCCCTTTGCCGCGCTGGCGGTTGCGGATGTCCTGCACCGCGTCCTCCAGCATCTGCTGGTAGAGCTCGATGCCGACCTCCCGCACATGGCCGGACTGCTCGTCGCCCAACAGGTTGCCGGCGCCGCGGATATCCAGGTCGTGGGAGGCGAGGGTGAAGCCGGCGCCGAGGTTGTCGAGAGTCTGCATCACCTCCAGCCGCTTCTGCGCGGCTGCCGAGAGGCGGTGCGACTGCGGCCAGGTGAAATAGGCGTAGCCGCGCAGCTTCCCGCGCCCGACGCGCCCGCGCAGCTGGTACAGCCCGGCAAGTCCGAACATGTCGGCGCGGTGGATCAGCAGCGTGTTCACCGCCGGCATGTCCAGCCCGCTCTCCACGATATTGGTGGAGAGGAGGATGTCGTACTTGCCGTCGCCGAACTCGGTCATGACCTTCTCGAGCTCGGTCGCGGACAGGCGGCCATGCGCCTGGGCCACCCGGATATCCGGCACGATCTCGGCGAGTCGGGTGGCGACCTTCGGCAAGTCCTCCAGGCGGGGAACCACGCAGAAAACCTGCCCGCCGCGGAACCGCTCGCGCTGGATCGCCTCCCGGATCACCACGGAATCCCAGGGCATGATGAAGGTCCGCACCGCCAGCCGGTCGACCGGCGGCGTCGCGATCACGCTCATCTCCCGCACGCCGGAAAGGGCGAGCTGGAGCGTGCGCGGGATGGGGGTGGCCGTCAGCGTCAGCACGTGCACGTCGGCCTTCAGCGACTTTAGCCGCTCCTTGTGGGCCACGCCGAAGTGCTGCTCCTCGTCCACGATCACCAAGCCGAGGTCGGCGAACTCCACGCCCTTGGCCAGGATCGCATGGGTGCCGACGACGATGTTGATCGTGCCGTCCTTCAGCCCCGCCTTCACCGCCGCCTGCTCTTTCGACGGCACCATGCGGGAGAGCTGGGCCACCTTCACCGGCAGCCCCTCGAAGCGGCGGGAGAAGTTGCGGAAGTGCTGGCGGGAGAGGAGGGTGGTGGGCACCACCACCGCCACCTGCGCGCCGGTCATCGCCACCACGAAGGCCGCGCGCAGCGCCACCTCGGTCTTGCCGAAGCCGACGTCGCCGCAGATCAGCCGGTCCATCGGCTTGCCGGCCGAAAGGTCCTCCAGCACATCGGAGATGGCGCGCAGCTGGTCGTCCGTCTCGGCGAAGGGGAAGCGGGCGCAGAACTCGTCCCAGGCACCCTCCGGCGGGGTGGCCATCACGCCCTCTCGCGTCTGGCGCTCGGCGGCCGTGCGGATCAGCTGCGCGGCCATGTCCTGGATGCGCGACTTCGCCTTGGCCTTCCGGTTCTGCCAGGAGACGCCGCCGAGCTTGTCCAGCGCGACCCCCGCGGCATCGCTGCCGAAGCGGGTCAGGACCTCGATGTTCTCGACGGGCAGGAAGAGCTTGTCCCCGCCGTCGTAGATCAGCCGCAGGCAGTCATGCGGCGCGCCGCCGGCGTCCAGTGTCTGCAGCCCGTCGTAGCGGCCGATGCCGTGGTCGATGTGGACGACGAGGTCGCCCTCCTCGATCTCCGTCGCGTCCGCGATGAACTGATCCGCGCGCTTGCGGCGGCGCGGCGGGCGGGCGATGCGGTCGCCCAGCAGGTCCTGCTCGCCCGTAACGGAGATGCCCGGCTCGCCATCTGCCCCCGGGGCGCCGATGAAGCCTCGCTCCAGCCCCCATACCGCCAGCCCGGTGACGCCGGGCGGCAGCTTCTGCACCTCCGGCCAGTGCTCCACGAGCTGGCTGGGGATCTTGTGCTCGCGCAGCAGGTTGCCCAGCCGCTCGCGCGATCCGCGGGTCCAGCCTGCCAGCACGACGCGGCGCCCCTGCCCGGCCATGGCACGGGCGTGCTCCTGGAAGGCCTCGAAGACGTTGCCGCCGGCCTGCCGCACCTCCGTGAACAGGCGGCCCTGGCGTCCCCCGGCCTCCACCCCCTCCCCGCCCTCCGGCTTTCCGAAGGGGTTGAAGCGCAACACCGGACCGCCGGAGAGCATCCGGTCCCAGCCCTTGCGGTCCAGGTAGAGGCGGCGTGGCGGTGCGGGGCGGTACGGAGCCTCGCCCTCGCGCGGCGGCTGGCGGCGGGCCTCGTAGTGGTCCTCGATCGTCTCCAGCCGCGCGTCCAGCGCATCCTCGGCCTGGTGGTCCAGGCTGGTGGAGGCCGGGCCGAGATAGTCGATCAGCGTCTCCATGCTCTCATGGAACAGCCCGGCCCAGTGCTCCATGCCGGGGTGCCGCTGGCCGGCCGAGACGCTGACGTAGAGCGGGTCATCCCCCGCCGCCGGGCCGAAGAGGTCCCGGTACTCCGTGCGGAACCGCGTGATCGAGTCCGGGTCGAGGAAGACCTCGCCCATCGGCCGGAGCCACAGCTCCCCGATCGCCTCGCCGGACCGCTGCGTGCCCGGGTCGAAGCGGCGCAGGCTCTCCACCTCGTCGCCGAACAGGTCCAGCCGCACCGGGTCCGGCTCCCCGGCCGGGTAGAGGTCGACGATGCCGCCGCGCACCGCGTACTCGCCCGGCTCCATCACGGTGCCGGCGCGCCCGTACCCGTTCGCCTCGAGGAAGGCGGTCAGCTTCTCCGGGTCGCAGCGCCCGCCCTTGGCGATCCGCATCGTCGCGCCCTGGAACACGGCGCGCGGCGGCACCTTCTGCACGAGGGCGTTCACCGTGGTCAGCAGAATGCGCGGCCGGGTCGGGGCCTCCATCAACCGGGTCAGGGTCGCCACCCGCTCCGCCGTGATCTCCGGATTGGGGGAGACGCGGTCATAGGGAAGGCTGTCCCAGGCCGGGAAGGTCAGGACCTCGACATCCGGGGCCAGGAAGGCCAGGGCCTCCGCCATGCGCTGCATCCGGGCATCGTCCCGGCACACGTGCAGGACCCCCCCTGGCTCCTCAGCCCGGCGCCGGGCGACGAGAAGCCCGTCATAGCCCTCCGGGGCGCCGTAAACCTCCAGACCCGCCATTCAGAGATCCTGTGCTCCCTGGCCGCGCATGCCCTCGGGAAGCCCTGCCCCGGGGGCGGCGCTGGCCTCCATCAGCCGGCGCATCATCGGCGACTGCATCTCGGCCGGGACGGGCCGGCGGCCGGTGAGCCAGTCCGTGAGGTCCGCATCCTGCAATTCCAGCAGCTCCTCCACCTCGTCCAGCTCCTGATCGGAGAAGGACTCGATCCGGTCGCCGACGAAGCCGCCGATCAGCAGGTCGGTCTCCTTCGTCCCGCGGTGGCGGGCCCGGAAGAGCAAACGCCGGCGGCGCGGGGAGAGTTCGTCCTGTGCGTCATCCATGTCAGGGCCCCGTTCGGCATTCGTTCGTGGCGTGCCATATAGCCGCCAGCGCAGATCATGCCAGCCCAAGACCCCCTCGCCCCCCTTCTCGCTCCGATCGAGACCCTGCCCGAGGCCGCTGGGCGGGCGGGCCGGCTGGCCGACGCCGCCGGCCCGCGCGTGCTGGACCTGCTGCTGCACCTGCCCGAGCGCTACATGGACCGCAGCCGGATCACCCGCCTGGCCGATGCGGCGGATGGCGACATCGCCACCGTCCCGCTGCTGGTGGAGGAGGTGGTCGCCCCCCGGAACCCCTCCCAGCCCTGGGTGGTGAAGGCGAGCAGCGAGCGGGCGCTGCTGGACCTCGTCTACTTTCTTCGCGCCAAGTGGGTCGGCCCCTGGCTACACCGCGCTTTCCCGGAAGGCGCCGCCCGTACCGTCTCCGGCCGCGTCCGCCGCTACGGGGCCAAGTGGCAGATGGACGCCCCCGAATTCGTCTCTCCGCCGGACACCATTCCCGCCGTCCAGCCCGTCTGGCCTCTGGTGAAGGGACTCGGCCCGCGCGACGTGGCGAAGGCCATGGGCGGCGCCCTGGCCCGCCTGCCCGACATGCCGGAATGGCAGGACCCCGCGCATCTTCGCCGCCGCCGCTGGCCCGGCTTCGCCGAGGCCCTGCGCCTCCTCCAGGCCCCGGTTGCCGTCCCCCCGCCGGAGATTGTGGACCGGCTGGCCTATGACGAGCTCCTGGCGGGGCAGATCGCCATCGGCCTCGTCCGCCGGGCCGTGCTGGAGCGTCCCGGCCGATCCCTGCTGGGGGACGGCACCCTGCGGGAGCGCGCCCTGGCCGCCTTCGGCCACGAGCCCACCGACGCGCAGGCCCATGCCCTGGCCGAGATCGACGCGGACCTCGCCGCGCCCCGCCGGATGCTCCGCCTGCTGCAAGGCGACGTGGGCAGCGGCAAGACGCTGGTGGCGCTGCTGGCCATGCTCCGCGCCGTCGAGGCGGGTGCCCAGGCCGCGATCATGGCGCCGACCGAGATCCTGGCCCGCCAGCACCTCCGCACCTTCCAGCGGCTGGCCGGGGCGGCCGGGGTGGAGTGCGCTCTCCTGGCCGGCAGCGTAAAGGGGAAGGAGCGCAGCAAGGTGCTGCGGCGCCTCGCCGACGGATCCCTGCCCCTTGTGGTCGGCACCCACGCCCTGTTCCAGGAAGGGGTGCAGTTCCGGGATCTCGCCCTGGTGGTGGTGGACGAGCAGCACCGCTTCGGCGTCGCCCAGCGACTCATGCTGACTGAGAAGGGGACGGAGACGGACGTGCTGGTGATGACCGCCACCCCTATCCCCCGCACCCTCCTGCTCACCCAATGGGGCGAGATGGCCGTCTCCCGCCTGGAGGGGCGCCCGGCCGGGCGGAAGCCCATCGTGACCCGCATCGTCTCCCGCGACCGGCGGGACGAGGTGCTGGCCGCCCTGCGCCGCGCTTTCGACAAGGGCGACCGCGCCTACTGGGTGGTCCGCGCCATCGAGGAGGGCGAGGCGCACGACAACGTCGCGGCCGAGACCACCTTCGCCGGGCTGAAGGAGGTGTTCGGGGAGAAGGTCCGCCTCGCCCACGGCGCGCAGAGCCTGGAGGTGAGGGAGGCGGCGCTGGGCGACTTCGCCGCCGGCCGCGCGCAGCTCCTCGTCGCCACCACGGTCGTCGAGGTGGGCGTGGACGTGCCGGAGGCCACGATCATGATCATCGAGCAGGCCGAGCGCTTCGGCCTCTCCGCCCTGCACCAACTCCGCGGCCGGGTGGGGCGGGGCAGCGCGCAGTCCTATTGCCTCCTCCTCCCCTCCGCCGATCTGCTGGAGGGCGAGAAGCGTCGCCTGGCCGTGATCCGGGACACGGAGGACGGCTTCGTCATTGCCGATGCCGACCTGGACCAGCGCGGCGGCGGCGACGCGCTGGGCACCCGCCAGGCCGGGCAGATCGGCCGCCGCATCGCGGACCCGCAGCGCCATGGCGGGCTGGTGCGGGTGGCGCACCAGGAGGCGGAGCTGCTGCTGGGGAAGGATCCCGGCCTGTCCGGCACGGAGCGGGGGCGGGCGGCACGGCTGCTGCTGGGCATCTTCGGCCACGACCTCAGCCTGAAGCCGCTCGCGGCCGGGTAACTGAACCCGGCCGTCCCAGGATCAGCCGCGGATCGCGACGGCGAGGCTCGGCCGGTTGAGGGCGTCGTCGATCGCCTGCGTCATGGCCCGCAAGGCTGTCTGGCGAAGGTCCTCGATGTCCGCGAAGACGCCCGTGATCGCGAGGAGGCTCCCGTCCACCACGTGGGAGCGCCCCGTCTCCGACCACACCTGCGCGCCCGTCGCACGGTTGTACAAGGTGAGCTGGAACTCGGCCGTCGCCTCGCGCCGGACGTACTGGCTCGCGTCGAACTGCACGATCCTGACACGTAGTTCGTAGGCGCCGGTCGCGGGCGCTGCCAGGCCGCGGGCGGCCAGGGCCTCTCGAAATGCCTGTGCCACCGCATCCCGGACGGGAACCGGCGTCTCCAGCCGCTTCAACGGGTTCCCGTAGCCGCCGCGGATCGTGCCCACCCAGTTCGCGTCCTCCCGGCCATCCTTGCGGGCATCCACAACCTCGCCGACCGAGATGATTGGGCGCGCGCCGGCGACCACGGCGGGCGGCGAGGCGGGGCTGTATGGGATGCCGGCCTGTGTCGCGCAGGCGCCGAGCAGCAGCAGGGCAGCGAGCCCAACGAAGCGAATCATGATGATCTCCACCGGCGGCGGGACGTTACCCGGGCCGCGGGCGCCCGCAAGATGCAGGCCGTGTACGTGCACCCCACCGCATATGCCTGGTCCCGGCACCTGCCGGTGCTTCGCCTCCGGGGTCTTGCGCCCCTCCCCTGCCCGCCGTAACCCAAGCGCCGGCGGGGCCTCCCGGTGCCCCCGTCTTCAGGGGGACCTCACCGTGGACGTGCCGCACATCGAGATCGACCGCCTGACGAAGCGCTTCGGCGCCTTCACGGCGGTGGACGACCTCTCCTTCACCGTCCATCCCGGCGAGGTGCTGGGCTTCCTCGGTCCCAACGGCGCCGGCAAGTCCACGACCATGAAGATGCTCGCCGGCTTCGTGACCCCCACCGCCGGCACGGCCCGCATCATGGGCGAGGACGTGACGGAGCGCCCCGTTCAGGCCCGTCGTCACCTCGGATACCTGCCGGAAGGGGCGCCGACCTACCCGGAGATGACCGTCACCGGATTCCTCCTCTTCACCGCCCGCGCCCGGGGATACCGCGGCACCGATGCGGGCGACCGGGTGCACGACGCGATGCGGATGACCCAGCTGGAGGAGGTTCGCCTCCAGCCGATCGAGACCCTGTCCAAGGGCTTCAAGCGCCGCGTCGGCCTCGCCCAGGCCTTGCTGCACGACCCGCCCGTGCTGGTGCTGGACGAGCCGACGGACGGGCTGGACCCAAACCAGAAGCACGAGGTCCGCAGCCTCATCGCCCGCATGGCGGCGGAGAAGGCCATCCTCATCTCCACCCACATCCTGGAGGAGGTGGGCGCCGTCTGCACGCGCGCCATCGTCATCGCCCGCGGCCGCATCGTGGCGGACGCCACCCCGGCGGAGCTGGCGGCGCGCGGCCCGGACCTCGACACCGTCTTCCGCAACCTGACGCAGGAGGCCGCGTGATGGGCCCCGTGATGACCGTCGCGCGGCGGGAGCTGGCCTCCTACTTCGCCACCCCGGTGGCCACCGTCTTCATCGTCATCTTCCTGGTGATGTCGGGCACCCTCACCTTTACCCTGGGTAACTTCTTCGCCCGCGGCACGGCGGACCTGCAGCCCTTCTTCGCCTTCGTGCCGTGGCTCTTCCTCTTCCTCGTGCCCGCCATCACCATGCGCCTCTGGGCGGAGGAGCGGCGGCTCGGCACGATCGAGCTGCTGCTCACCCTTCCCATCGCCGGGTGGCAGGCCGTGCTCGGCAAGTTCCTGGCGGCCTGGGCCTTCTGCGCCATCGCGCTCGCCCTCACCTTTCCGCTGATCATTACCGTCAACGTGCTGGGAAACCCCGACAACGGCGTGATCGCGGCGGGCTATCTCGGCTGCCTTCTCGTCGCCGGCGCCTACCTGGCCATCGGCGCCGCCATCTCGGCCCTCACGAAGAACCAGGTCATCGCCTTCGTCCTCGGGGTCGCGGCCTGCTTCCTCTTCGCGGCCGCCGGCTCGCCGGTCGTCACGGAGTTCCTCTCCCGCAACCTGCCCTGGATGGCGGAGACGGCGCGCGGCCTCTCCGTCACGGACCGCCTCGGCGCCTTCTCCCGCGGGGTGGTCGCCTTCCGCGACATCCTGTTCTTCGCCAGCTTCATCGGCGTGTGGCTCTTCGCCAACACCATCGCCGTCGACCTTCGCAAGGCGGACTGAGCCCGTGAGCGACCTCCCCACCATCCCCGTCGGCGCCCCGAAGCCGCGGGGCCGCGGCACCGTCATCGCCCTCGGGGCGCTCGCTGCCGCCGCGGTGCTCGCCGTCGGCGTCAACGTACTGACGGACCGCTACCTCTCCGGCGCCCGCGTCGACCTGACGGAGCAGCGCCTCTACACCCTGTCCGACGGCACGCGGCGGGAGCTGGCGAACCTCCGGGACCCGATCACCCTCCGCCTCTTCTACTCCCGCCGCCTCGGCGCCGCAGTCCCGGTCTTCGGCGCCTATGCCGACCGCGTCAGGGAGATGCTGCGGGAGTACGTCGCCCTCTCGGGCGGGAAGATCCGGCTGGAGATGCTGGACCCTGAGCCCTTCTCGGAGACGGAGGACCGGGCGCTCGGCCTCGGCCTTCAGGCCGCGCCGCTCAACAACGAGGGGGAGCAGGTCTATTTCGGCCTCACTGGCACCAACCTGCTGGACGACGAGCGGACCATCCCCTTCTTCCAGCCGGACCGCGAGCGCTTCCTGGAATACGACCTGACGCGCCTCGTCCACGAGCTCTCCAATCCCTCCCGCCCCGTCCTCGGCCTCATCTCCTCCCTGCCCCTGAACGGCGACCCGCGCGCGATGATGATGCGCGTGCCCGGCGCCGGGCAGCCCTTCCAGGTGATGACCCAGCTCCGTCAATTCTTCACCGTGAAGGAGGTGGGGCCCGACACCCAGTCGATCCCGTCCGACGTGCAGGTGCTGATGGTCGCCCACGCCCAGGACCTGCCCGCCCCCGCCCTCTACGCCATCGACCAGTTCGTCATGCGCGGCGGCAAGCTGCTGGCGCTGACGGACCCGCACAGCGAGAGCCAGGCCGCCCGCCCCGACCCCACCGGGCGCCCCGCCGGGCCGACCTCCTCCTCCCTCGACCGCCTGTTCAATGCGTGGGGGATCGAGGCGCCTTCGGACCGTGTCGTGCTGGACCAGCGCGGCGCCTGGCGTGTCCGCGCCGCGCCGACGGACCGCGTCGGCTCGGTGGACTACCTCGCTTGGTTCACCGCCCAGGGCGAGAGCCTGGACCGCTCCGACGTGGCCACGGCGGAGCTGAACGGCCTCGCCTTCGCGAGTGCCGGGGAGGTGCGGAAGCGCCAGGGCTCCACCGTGGAGCTCACCCCCCTCGTCACGGCATCGCCTCAGTCGCAGCTGGTGGATGCCGCCCGCGTGCGGCAGGCGCCGGAGCCGGCCCGGATCCTGGCGGATTTCCGGCCCGACGGGGGGCGCCACGTCCTCCTCGCGCGCGTCCGCGGCATTCTCCGCAGCGCCTTCCCGGAGGGGCCGCCCGCCCTGCCGGAAGGGGTGCAGCGCGCCCCCGGCCTGCCCGCCCATGTTCAGCAGACGAGTGCCCCCGCCAACCTCGTCGTGGGCAACGACACGGACATCCTCGAGGACCGTTTCTGGGTCCGGGTCCAGGACTTCTTCGGCCAGCAAGTCGCGACCCCCACCGCCGACAACGGCGCGCTGGTGACGAACCTCGCCGACACGCTGGCGGGCGGGGACAGCCTCATCTCCCTGCGCTCCCGCGGCGAGAGCCTGCGGCCCTTCACCCTGGTGGACTCCATGCGCTCGGAGGCCGATGCCCGCTACCGCCAGACCGAGCGCGGCCTGACGGAACGGCTCCAGGCCACCGAGCGCCGCCTGCGCGAGCTGCGCCAGGGCCCGTCCGGCGCCGCGACCGGCGCGAACGGCGGCGCCGCGGCCGGCGCCGGCACGGTCATCACCCCGGAGCAGCGGGCCGAGATCGACGCCGCCCGCACGGAAATCCTGAACACCCGCCAGCAGCTGCGCGGCGTGCAGCGGGAGCTGCGACAGGGGATCGAGGGGCTGGAGACCTGGCTACGCGTGGTCAACATCGCCCTCGTGCCCGCGCTCCTCACCCTTTTCGCGATCGGTCTCGCGGTGATCCGCGCCCGGCGGCGCGCGGAGGCGCGGGGGTAGCGCCATGCCGCTGAACCGACGTCACCTGACCGTCCTCGGCGGCGCCGCGGTGGTGGCCGCGGGCGCCGCCGCCCTCCTGGCCGGGCCGGAAGGCACACCGCCCCGCCCGGAGGCTCCGCTGGCCTTCCCTGCCCTGTCGGGCCGCCTCGCCGCCGCGCAGCGCGTCGAGGTGCGTCAGGGGCCGGGCAGTCTCACGCTCCAGCGCGGCACGGGCGATGTCTGGGCGCTGCCGCAGAAGGCAGGCTACCCGGCCCGGGCCGACCGGGTACGCGCCCTCCTCGTTGCCCTCACCGAGCTGCGCCTGGCGGAGCCGCGCACGGCCGACCCGGAGGCCCTGGCCCGCCTCGGCCTCGACGAACCGGGCCTCAACACCCCCGCGCTGCTCCTGCGGGTGCTGGACGGCGCCGGCGCCCCGCTGGCCGAGCTCGTCGTCGGGCGCCGGCGGGTGCGGACGATCGGCGGGCCGGAGGGGCCGGGCGGCGAGACGGCCTATGTGCGCCGCCCCGGGGAAAACCAGTCCTGGCTGGCCGAGGGAAGCCTGCCCGTCGATGCCGACCCCGCCCTCTGGATCGAGCGCGAGATCGCCAACATTCCGGAGGAGCGCGTCCGCCGCGTCTCCGGCACGCGGGACGGCAGGACCGTGGAGCTGCAGCGGGAGGAAGGTCCCGATGGCCGCCTCCGCCTCGCCGCCCCCGCGAACGCCCCGCCGGCCGACGAGGTCTCGCTCGACGAGGTCGGCCGCGCCCTGGAAGGGCTGACCCTCGTCGATGTCCGAACCGAGGCGGAGGCGCCCGGCGAGGCGGCGGGCGAGGGCCGATTCACCCTGACCGACAACCTGAGCGTCACGGCCCGGTTGCGCCAGGAGAACGGCAACGTCTGGCTCCTCCTCTCCGCGACCGGCGACGAGGAGGCCGCGCGTCTCAACGCCCGCTGGCGCGGCTGGGCCTATCAGGTCGGCGCCTGGAAGCTTCCCGCCTTCGCGCCGAGCCTCGACACGCTGAAGAAGCGCGAGGGGTGAGCGGGCGGGAGTATCCGGACCGGCCCTGGATCGGGATCGGCCTCCTTGCCTTCCGCGGGGAGGAGGTGCTGCTCGTCCGCCGCGCCCGCCCGCCGCGCGAGGGCGAGTGGACCGTGCCCGGCGGGGCGCAGGACCTGGGCGAGTCGGCCGAGGAATGCGCCCGGCGCGAGCTGCGGGAGGAGACGGGGGTGGAGGTCGGGCCGCTCTCCCTCGTCGCCTGCGTGGACATCGTCCAGCGCGACGGGGAAGAACGCGACGGGGAAGGGCGCGACGGGGGCGGGCGCATCCGCTTCCACTACACCATCATCGACTTCGCCGGCCGGTGGACTGCCGGCGAGCCGAGGCCGGGCGACGACGCGACGGAAGTGCGCTTCTTCTCCCCGGCGGAACTGGAGGGGCTCGACCTCTGGGACGAGACCCTCCGCGTCATCGCCGAGGCGAGAGGGCGGCTGCCTCCGGCCTAACCGGCCCCCTTCCCGCTAGGCGTAGAGCCTCTCGTTCTGCAGGTTGGTGTAGATCCCGCTCACGAACTCGGCGTAGCCGTTGAAGAGCTTCGTCGGCACCCGCTCGTTGCTGCCCAGCAGCCGCTCGCTCGCCTGGCTCCAGCGCGGATGCGCCACCTCCGGGTTCACGTTGGCCCAGAAGCCGTACTCGCTGGCCTGCAGCTTCTCCCAGTAGCCAACCGGCCGCTCCGCCTGGAACGTCACGCGCACGATCGATTTCGGCGCCTTGAACCCGTACTTCCAGGGCACGATCGCCCGGATGGGCGCGCCGTTCTGCGGCGGCAGGGGCTTGCCGTACATGCCGGTGGCGATGAAGGCCAGCTCGTTCCGCGCCTCCGCCATCGTGAAGCCGTCGGAATAGGGCCAGGGATACCAGCCCTGCCGCAACCCGGGCATGGTGTCACGCTGGGTCGCCGTCTCGAACACCACGTAGCGCGCCTCGGGCTTCGGCGCCGCCAGGCGCACCAGCTCCGACATCGGGAATCCGGTCCAGGGCACCGTCATTCCCCAGGCCTCCACGCAGCGGAAGCGATAGACCCTCTCCTCCAGGTTCACCTGCCGCAGCAGGTCCTCCAGCCCGATCTCGCGGGGGTTCGCCACCATCCCCTCGAAGCGGATGGACCAGGGGCTGACCTTGAGCCGCTGGGCCGCGGCGGCAATGCTCTTGGACCCGCCGAACTCGTAGTAGTTGTTGTAGCTGGCGACGTCCCGCTCCGGCGTCACGTCGCGCCCGGGCTGGAAGCGCGTGTTGCGCATCGCTGGGGCGGCGGCCTGGGCGGCCGCGCCGCCGGGCGCCAGGGCAGCCCCGGCCAGCGCGGCGCCAGCGCCGAGCGCGGCCCGGCGACCGAGGACGAGGGCTTCGGGGGTCGCGGCGCTCTCGGGCAATTCCCAGCCGCGGCGGATGCGGATCAGCATGCTGACCTCCAAGGAAGGTGCACCACAACTCGGGTCCTCGGCGCCCGATTCAAGACGCCGCTTTGCGTTGCCCCACTCATGACACAAGCCCAGCCCGCAGCGGAGCGATGCGGGGGTCTCGCCCGGCCTCGCCGCCTGCTTCCCCCACGGCCGGCCGGGGCCGGGATTGCCGCTAGCCCTGCAGGCGCAGTCCCGCCTGCCGCACGATGCCCCGGAACTTCGCCAGCTCCGAAACCAGGAACTCCCGCGTCTCCTCCGGCGTCGTCGGGCGGGAGGGATCGACCCCGGCCCCGGCCAGCCGGTCCCGCACCGCGCCCTCGGCGAGCGCACCGTTCACCGCCGTGTTCAGCGCCGCGAGCGCCGACGCGGGCAGGCCCTTCGGGGCGAGCAGGACGTTCCAGGTCGTCACCTCGAAGCCCGGCGCCACGGTCTCGTCCAGGGTGGGGATCTCCGGGAAGAGCGGGTGGCGCGCCCTCGACGTCACCGCCAAGCCGCGCGAGTACCCGTCCCGCAGGTGCGGCGCGGAGGAGGCCAGCACCTCCAGCGAGTAGGCCACCTCGCCCTTCGCCAGCGCCTCCATCACGGCGGAGCCGCCGCGGTAGGGCACGTGCTCCGCCTGCAGGCCGCCCACGGAAATCTTCAGGTACTCCCCCGTCAGGTGCCCCACGCCGCCGACGCCGGAAGTGGCCCAGGAGAAGGCGTTGGGCCTCGCGCGCACGGCCTCCACCATTCCGCGCGCGTCCCGCCAGGGCGAGGCGGCCGGCACCACCACCACCAGCGGCCCGCCCCCGATCGCCGCGATCGGGGTGAAGTCCGTCACCGGGTCGTAGGGCGTCTGGGAGGGCAGCGCGGCAGGGTTGGTGGCGTGGGAGGAGGCGGTGGCGACGAGCAGGGTGTACCCGTCGGCAGGGCGCTGCCGGACCCATTCCCCGCCCACAGCCCCGCCCGCCCCGGCCCGGTTCTCCACGATGATCCGCGCCCCCGGCCCGAGGCGCGGCCCCATCCGCTCCGCCAGCACCCGGGCCGCGATGTCGGTGGAGCCCCCGGCGAGGAAGGGCACGACAAGGCTGATCGGCCGGTCCGCCACCCAGGCCGGGGCCTGCGCCAGGGCGGGCATGGCCAGGACGGGCATAGCCACGGGCAGGGCGGGGGCCGACAGGGCGGCCTTCACGAGGGCGCGGCGACGCATGGAACGATCCTCTCCGGCGCGACCCCTCTGCCAGTCGGCGGGAGCCATTGTCGGGAGTGTGCCAGGACCGTCGGGCCGGTGCATAGGCGTCCGGGCCGGAGATCAGCGAGACGGGGTCAGCGAGACGGGGTCAGCGCGGCCGCGGCAGCAGCGCGGCGGGTTCCTCTCCCGGCGGCGTCTCCACCCGGAACAGCCGGTATCGCTCCGCCTCGACGCCCTCGCGCGCCCGCACGACCTCGCCCAGCGGCGCGGCGCCCGGCCAGAGGGGCGCCCCCTCCCCCCGCCGCAGGCTGCGCAGCATCAGCCCGGCCCGCCCGGCGGACGGCCTGGGCAGGGTGAAGAGATCCCAGCGCCCGCCGACCGCGACCACGGGCATTCCGGGTGGCAGGTGGAGCGCGAGCTGGGCCGCCAGCCCGTACTCCTCGGCGGCCACGAAATCGGCGCCGGCCGCCGCTCGCGCGGCCTCCACGTCCCGCGCCAGCTCCGGCCATCCGGCCAGCCGGGCAAGGGTGGGGTCCGCGGCGCGCGGCAATGGCACGGGCGAGAACCCGGCCTGGAGCAGGACGGCGAGGGTCATCCCGCCCCCGATCCAGGCGCCGATCCGCTGCCACCGCGCCGCCGCGAAACCGGCCGCCGCGATGCTGGCGGCGGGGTAGAGCACGGCCGGCCAATTTCCCTGCACCCGGCTTCCCGTCGCCTGCCAAAGGAAGATCAATGCCGCCGGCACGACTAGGGCGGCCAGCAGCCCCGCCCCGGCATCCCGCCGCGCCCAGGCCGCGACCGCGAGCCCCGTCCCGGCGGCGCAAAGAATCAGCAGCACCGGCGAGGCCAGGGCGAGCTGCCCCCCGAGCAGTTCCCAGACATAGCGCAGGCCGAACTCCGCCCCCGCCCCGGCCCGCCCGCCCTGCTTCGCGAAGGAGGCCCAGCCATGCGCCGCGTTCCACACCAGCACCGGCAGGAAGAGCAGCACGGCAACCGCCCCGCCGAGGTAGAGCCGGCCATCCCGCCACCAGCGGCGGGCCGAGGGCTCCGCGACCAGCCAGAGCAGCAGCCCGGCCCCGAACAGCGCGGCCGTGTACTTGGAGAGCAGGGCGCAGCCGGCCAGGGCGCCGACCGCCAGCCACCAGCGCCCGTCGCCCGATGCGTGGAGGCGCGCCGCCGCCCAGAGCGAGAGGCACCAGAAGACGAAAAGCGGCGTGTCCGGCGTCATCAGCACCGCGCCCGCATTCGTCAGCGGCATCGCGTTCAGCAGCAGCGCCGCCCACTTCCCCGGCCGCCGGTCCGGGAAGAGCGCGTCCCCCGCCGCGGCCACCGCGAGCGAGGCCAGGGCCATCCCGAGCGGCCCGAACAGCCGGATGCCCAGGGCATCGTCGCCCAGCAGCGCCGTGCCGGCAGCGATCCACAGCGCGACCATGGGCGGGTGGTCGAGGTAGCCCGCCTGCAGGTCCCGGCCCCAGACCCAGTAGTAGGCCTCGTCCGGCGCCAGGGGCAGCAGCGCCGCCGCGGCGAGCCGGAGGGCGGTAAGCGCCAGCAGGCCGAGGATCCAGGGGCTCACCGCCCCCGCCAGACCAGGGTGGAGGAGACGGCGTAGTTCCACACCACGGTCAGCAGCGCCCCGGCCGCCCCGGCCAGGCCCCAGCCGGCCAGCCCCTCATGGACCAGCAGCCCGGCGATGCCGACATTCGCCACGGCCCCGATCGTGCAGACCGCGTAGAACAGCGCCAGCCCCCGCGCCAGCCGCGGCCCGCGCAGCCGCAGGTCGCGGTAGGTGATGCGGTTGTTCAGGAGGAAGTTCACGGTCATTGCCGTGAAGGTGGCGGCCCATTGCGCCGCCTCGAACTGCAGCCCCGGCACCTGCGAGGCGAGCAAGAGCACGGCCAGGTGCACCACCAGCCCCACCGCGCCCACGGCGGCGAAGGAGATGAAGCGCCAGGGCAGCAGCCCGCCGAGCGCCTTGTCCGCTAGCAGCCCGAGAAATTCCAGCAGCACCGTGGCGTCGAGCTTGGACTCGCCCGCTACCCGAGGCCGGAAGCGGTAGGGCACCTCCGCCACCCGAAGCGGCCGCCCGGCCGAGAGCAGGATGTCCAGCAGGATCTTGAAGCCGCGGACGGAGAGCCGGGGCGCGATCGCCTCGAAGAGCGGGCGCGGCATCAGGAAGAAGCCGCTCATCGGGTCGCCCACCGGGGTGGGCAGCAGCATCGCGGCCAGCCGCGTCCCGGCGTCGCTCACCCGGGCGCGGCCGGCGGAGAAGCCCGCCCCGGCCTCGCCACCCTCCACGTGGCGGCTGCCCACCGCTACCTCGGCGCCACCCCTCCGCACCGCCGCCAGCATGGCCGGCAGGATCGTCTCGTCGTGCTGCAGGTCGCCGTCGATCACCGCGACATAGGGAGCGGAGGAGGAAAGCACCCCTTCGGTGACCGCGGAGGCGAGGCCGCGCCGCCCGACGCGCCGGATGCCGCGCACACGCGGATCCCGGGCGGCCAGCTCCCTCACCCGGGCGGCGGTGCCGTCCGGGCTGTCGTCGTCCACGAAGACGACTTCCCAGGCCGTGCCGGAGAGCGCCGCGCCCAGCCGCTCCACCATCGGGGCGACGTTCGCCGCCTCGTTGTAGCAGGGCACGACGACCGTGATCTCGGCGGGGAGGAGGATTTCGGCCGGCACGGCGGCGGCTTACCCCGCGCGCGCACCCGCCGGAAGGGGGCCCGGCGCTACGCCCATCCCGTGCCCCCTTCCCGGCCCCGCCGGATGGGCGTAGCGCCGGGCCGATGCCCGACCTCCTCCTTCCCGGCCCTCTCTCCTCCGGCGCTCCCTCCCCGGGCATCCTGGCGGCGGTCGCCCTCATCGTGGCGCTCTGCGCGGTCTTCCGGGGCTTCACGGGCTTCGGCTTCGCCATCATCGCCGTGCCGCTGATGAGCCTTGCCCTCCCGCCGATCCTGGCGGTTGCGGTGGCGGCCGGGCTGCAGCTCCTGGGCGGGCTGATGGATTTCCGGGGCGCCGCGCGCGAGTGCCACTGGCCCTCCGTGCGCTGGCTGGCGGCCGGCTCCGTCGTCGCCTCGCCCCTGGGCACGGTGCTGCTGGCCTGGCTGCCGGCGGATGCGGCGCGTCTGGTGCTGGCCGGGGCCTGCGGCATCGCGGTGCTGGCGCTCGGCATCGGCCATGGCTTCCGCAGCATGCCCGGGCGCAACACCACGGTGGCGGCCGGGGCCCTCTCCGGCCTGTTCAACGGGCTGGCCGCCATGCCCGGCCCGCCCGCCGTGGCCTACTACCTCGCCCTGCCGATGGCGCCCGTGCAGGTCCGGGCCTCGCTCCTCGTCTTCTTCCTGTTCTCCGCCCTGCTCTCCAGCGCCAGCCTCCTCGCGATCGGCGCCTTCGGGCGTGTGGAGACGCTGCTCGTCCTCGCCGGCACGCCGCTGATGCTCGCCGGCTCGTATCTCGGTGCCCGGCTGTTCAGGCGGCTGGGCGGGGCGCATCGGCGCGTCTCCCTGCTCACCCTGGCCCTCGTGGCCCTCCTCACCGCCGCCCGGGGCCTCGCCGGGCTCCTGGCCGGCGCCGGGTAGCGCGCGAGGGCGGAGGAGCGGGAGGGCGCCGTCAGGGCCAGCCGACCAGCCGCAACGCGGCTTCCGGCCCGGCCAGCATCTCCACCAGCCGCAGCCGCTCCACATGGGTCAGGCCCGCGGACGACCCGTCCCGGGCAACCCTTTCCGCCGCTGCCGTCAAGGCGAGGTCGTAGCTCTCCGCCCCGCCCAGGCGGCGCCCGCTGCCCTCGATCCGGCGGAGCAGGCGCGCCGCCTCCTCCAGGGACGGTGCCGCGGCCCGGGCCGCGGGGCGGCCGGATCTCCGCAGCGCGGCGAGCGGGGCCAGCAGTTCCTCGGAGAGAAGCCCGGCAAAGCTCGCCCGGCAGGTCTCCTCGGCGGCCCGCCGGATCGCCTGAAGCCGCTCCCGCCTGGCCGGCAGGCCGAGAAGGCCGGAAGCCTCGAAGTCATCGGCCAGGGCGCAGACAGCCAGGGCGTCGGTCGCGGCGCGGCGCGCGCGCCCGCAGGCATCGGCCGGCGGCACGCCCGCCGCCTCGCGCCGGTGCAGGTACTCGTCCACGGCGCCCTGCACGGTGCGGGCCGCCTGGGCCGAGCCGGGGGGTGAGAGGCGGGCGGCGAGCGCCGCGATGCTCGCCGGGCGCGAGGCCCGCACCATCAGCAGCCGGAGGACCACCTCCAGCGCCGCGCCGCCCTCCGCGACCGCGCCCTCCAGCGCCTGGTGGGCCAACACTTCCGGAGGCCCTTCCGACGCGGCCTGCAGCGCGGGCCAGATCGCCACGGCATGGCGCCAGCCCGCCGCGCAGCGCTCCCGCAGCGCCGGGTACTCCCGCCGGGGCAGGCCCGAGGCCTCCCACCCCGCGGGCGGGATCTCCGGCAGGATCCCGGCGGCAACCGGCCAGAGCGTCCGGCCGAGCTCGAGGACGCGCAGGGGCTGCTCGGCGGTCAGGCCCGCGCAGAGGGCGTCCAGCCGCCCCGCCTCCGGCCCCAGCGCCGCCTCGACCGCGGCGGAGATCGCCCGCAGCGCCGTGCGCGGGACCCCCGCCGCGCCCGGCCTCCAGGCCGTCGGCGGCACGATCAGCGTGTCGAGGGGGAGGAAGAGGAGCCGGGTGAAACCGAGCGGGCGCGGCAGGTTCATCTCACGCAGCCGCGGCCGCGCGCGCTCCAGCAGGCGGTCGGCGCCGGCGCGATCGGGCAGGTCGTCGATCAGGGAAACCACCCGGGCCAGCTGCTCCCGCGACGCGTCGGCGAGCGCGCCGCTCAGCAGCCGCAGCTCGGTGAGGGCGTGGCCGGTAAGGGCAGGCCCAGTGGGTGAAGAGCTGAGGGGCGTGGGGCCGAAGGGGGCGGGGCCGGTCGGGGTGCAGGCCGTCACAGGCATTCTTTCACGATCGCCTCGTTCCGCTCCGTCAGCTCGAGCAGCCGGCCCGTGCGCCAGTCCGTCATGCGGATCACGAACCGGCTGCGCATGCTGTGCGTGATGCTGTGCGGCTCGTCCGGTGCCTCCCCGGTCGCCTCGCCCGTCCAGCGGGTGACCTCGCGCGGCATGCTCGGCACCATCACGGCCATCTCACCGATCGTCGCGGCGCGCCCCATCCGGTCCGCGCTGCGCCAGAGGCCGGTCATCACGGACCAGCCGTCCAGCAGCCAGGCCAAGCGGGCGGTCTCGTCCAGCACGCCCTCCGCATCCCTCGTCCAGCGCAGCAGTAGGCCGCGCAGGTCCTCGGTCGCGGCGAGGACCCGCTCCACCAGGATCCGCCCGGCATCGACCGTGAGTCGGGCGGAACGGGCGATGAGCGAGGCGCAGCCGGAGTGCTGCGAGTCCACCGCCAGCTCGCCCCATCGCGCGACCTCCTCGGCCATCTCGCCGAGGACGAGGAGTTCGCCCTGGTAGCGCGCCCGAGTCGGGTCACCGCGGAAGCCCACGGCGAGATAGGCCTCGGTGAGGCCGTCCATGGCGGTCACCACGGCCGCGGGGGAGAGCCCGGCCTCATGGGCGAGGCGGGCGACGGCGCGCTCCGCGCGGCGCTGCACGCTCAGCGGCGCGTCCCGCTCCGGCGGGAGCGCGTGCTCCCCCGGCGACTCCGTCTGCCGGATGAGGAGCAGCAGGAGACGGTAGTTGGTGACCAGCCGCTGGTTGGCCTGGGTCCGCGCCGCCTCGGTGGCTGCCGCGGCGGCGTCCTGCCCCGCATAGCCTTCCCGCGCGACCTGCCGCGTGGCCCCGGTGATGGCGTCGGGCGTCACGGCCGGGATTCGTTCGATCAGTTCTACCAGCTGCCGGTCGTGCAGCGTGGGCGTGCAGATGTCCGAAAGCCCCCGCAGCGGCAGGACGTAGAAGCCCCGGACGCCCGCCGGGCTCGGGACGGCGATCTCCAGCCCTCGCCGGCCGCTCGGCCGCACGCGGCTGCCGAGCAGCATCGGCGTGGTGAAGCGCACCATTACCCCGCGCTCGAGGAATGTCGTCGGACGGGCATCGTCCACCGGCCCGGGAAGGACCGCCTGCTCTGGCCTGGGCTGCATGAGGTCAGGGTGGGGCAGAATGCCGAAGGAAGCGTAACCGCCGGCGCCTGCGGCAGAAGATCCGGGAGCGGATGCGACATCCGCTGCGGCGCCGCCGAACGGCGCTGTTCTCCGCAGGCCCGCTGTCTCCTGCCCTCGCCAGGCCGGACGCCCGGGGGTGGGAAGCGGCGACCCCGTCATCGAAAACGCGCGGGAAGCGCTGGCCGCGGCTTACCGAGCGGCGGGACCTGGCGGGGCGGTCAGGCGAAGACCGCCGAGGCGATCCACTGCGGCGTGAGGGTGGCCATCTCGGCCGGCGACCAGCCTTGTACCGCGCCGGGAGGCGGAACCTCGGTGGTGAGCCGCGTGTGCAGCTTGCTGCAGGTGCCTTCCTTGGCCAACCACCTGGCGAGGTCAAGCGAGACGACTTCCTTGGGGGCTCTGGGCGCACCGCCCGGCCCGGTCGCCTGCTTCACCGACAGGCGCCGGGACACGCGCCGGCCCTCGTTCTGCTCCTGCCACCTCTTCAGTTCGCCCTTGTACAGCGTGTCGGCCTGCTTGTTCTTGCTCCTCACCCCTCTCTCATAGAGGCCGTGCTGATCGCGGACGTATTGCATCATCATCTGCCGGCGCCAGTACTCCCGGTCGATCGGCGGCATGGCCGTGAGCTCGAGATCGAGCCGCTCGACGACGCCGATGCCGGAGAGCGCCGCGAAGAGCGCGGCGACGCCGGCCTCCTTGCCCGCGTCGTCGGCGGCGAGATAGTCGGCAACGCCCTTCGCACCGGCCGTGGCCGGCTTCCACGCCTTGTCCACGGTCCAGACACGGAATCTCGTGGGGATGCGCGCCTCGGTCCAGTGGAACAGCTTCTCGCCGCCGTTGAAGGCGGCGTACTGATCCGCGTGGGTGCGGGCGAAGGGGCCGGACCCGTAGCTGACCTCGACCAGCATGACATCGGCGTTGACGGAGGCGTTGACGATCTCCGTCTCCATGGCGCGCCAGGCCCCCCGGGCATTGCCCTGCCACTGGCCGTACTGCGGCACGATGTTGGCGGAGACGTCGCAGCCGCCGAGCTCGAGGGCCATGACGTGGCCGAGCGCGAAGGGGGTGCCGGCCGTGTCGAACTCGCTGAGGCAGGGCGGCGGGTTGTCGCGGCCCTGGCTCGACTGCCGGAAGACCTGCCCGACAAGGTAGCGGGCGCTCCTCTTGCCGCCGACGGTGGTGGTGTGGATGAAGCAGTTCGGCTGCGCCTGCGTCAGCCCGGATCCCTTCTCCAGCATCGGGCGCCTCCTCCTAGTTGCGGATGCGGCACGCCGGGTCGCTTGCTCAACGGAAACCGCTTAGCGATGCAATCATGCACCTTTGCGAAACGTCAAGGCACCCTCGGCCGGGATGCGCCCCGCCGTCCGGGGGTCGCCCTACGCGAGGGCGGGGAAAGCGTGGTGCGCCCGCTGGGGCTCGAACCCAGGACCCCAAGATTAAAAGTCTCGTGCTCTACCGACTGAGCTACAGGCGCAAGCCGCGGCTTCCGCCGCGAGGGGTGCCCGACCTTTGGAAGGCCGGGCACCGGACGTCAAGACAGTTCGATCAGGCGACGCCCGCCGGGCGCATCCTCACGATCTTGTCGGGGTTCTGCACCGTCCCGCTGCCGCCGGCGCCGCGCTTGATCTTGTCCACGTGCTCCATGCCGGAAGTCACGCGGCCCCAGATCGTGTACTGGCCGTCCAGGCTCGGGTAGGGGCCGAACATGATGAAGAACTGGCTGTTCGCGCTGTTCGGGTTCTGCGTGCGCGCCATACCGCAGGTGCCGCGCAGGAACCGGGCCTTGGCGGCCGGGGTGAACTCCGCGGGCAGGTCCGGCATCTGGCTGCCGCCGGTGCCGGTGCCGGTCGGGTCGCCGCCCTGGGCCATGAAGCCCTCGATCACGCGGTGGAAGGGCGTGTTGTCGTAGAAGCCCTCGGACGCGAGGGCCTTGATGCGCTCGCAATGCTTGGGCGCCAGCTCGGGCAGGAGCTGGATGGTCACGGTGCCGTCCTTCAGCTCCAGCAGCAGGGTGTTCGCGTCGGCCTCGGCGGCGGGGGTCACCGCGCTGGTCTCATCGCTCATCTCGGATTCCCGTTCGGTTATGCGGCGGCGCATGGCCGCCGATGATGGGTCGGCCCTTGCTCAGGACCGGTGCCCAGGACCGGCGCTCAGGCCGGCACGTCGGCGGCGACGCGCATGCGGACGATGCGGTCGGGGCCCTGCACCATCCCGCTGCCGCCCGCGCCGCGCTTGATCTTGTCCACGTTCTCCATGCCGGAGATCACGCGGCCCCAGATCGTGTAGTTGCCGTCCAGGCTCGGACCCGGGGCAAACATGATAAAGAACTGGCTGTTGGCCGTGTTCGGCGCCGCGGTCTTCGCCATGCCGCAGGTGCCGCGCAGGAAGCGCGCGCGGGAGGGGGGTGAGAACTCGTCGGGGAGGTCGGCGAAGCCCTTGTCGCGGGCGCCCCCGGTGCCGGTGCCGGTCGGGTCGCCGCCCTGGGCCATGAAGCCCTCGATCACCCGATGGAACGGGGTGTTGTCGTAGAAGCCCTGCCGCGCGAGCGTCTTGATGCGCTCCACATGCCTCGGCGCAAGGTCCGGCCGCAGCTCGATGACCACCCGCCCATCCTTCAGGTCGAGGAAGAGCGTGTTCTCGCGATCAGCCTGCGCCATGGCAGGCGTCGTCAGGGCTCCAGCAGCCAGCCCAGCCGCCAGGAAATTCCGTCGCCGCATCGGCATTCTCCTCCAACCCTGCCCGGCTCGGTGCCGGGCTGTCAGCCGGTCCGGCCCAGGCGCCGGAGCGTGCGCTCCCGCGTCAACCCGGGCACGAAGCCGGAAATGTCTCCCCCCAGCGCCGCTATTTCCCGCACGAGGCGGGAGGCGATGAACTGGGTGGACTCCCCGGCCATGAGGAACACCGTCTCAACCCCGGGGTCGAGACGGCGGTTCATCCCGGCCATCGGCGCCTCGTAGTCGAAATCGGTGACGGAGCGGAGGCCGCGGATGATCACATTCGCGCCCACCTGCCGCGCCAGCGTCACCAGAAGCCCCTCGAAGGGGACCGCCTCAATGACCGTCCCGGTCTCCTGCGCGATGGCCCTGGTCTCGGCCAACACCAGCTCCAGCCGCTCCTCCAACGGGAAGAGCGGACCCTTGCCGGCGCTCCGGGCCACCCCGATCACCAGCCGGTCCACCAATCGCGCAGCCCGCCCAATCACGTCCAAATGGCCGTTCGTGACCGGGTCGAAGGTGCCGGGATAGACGCCGGTACGCTCCGCCGTGGGACGCTCAGCCACGGGGTCGCTCAGGCATCGGCCGCGCCGGGCTCGGCGGCGGCGCCCTCCGTCGACGTCCCGTCATCCACCACGACGAAGCAGGAGGTCACCTCCTCCCCCTTGTCCAGGCGGAAGAGGGTGACGCCAGCAGCCGGGCGGCCCATCACGCGCACCTGGTCGGCGGGCATGCGGATCAGGCGGCCGTTATCCGTCACCAGCATCACGTCGTCGCCCGGGCGCACCGGGAAGGTCGCGACGACCGCGTGGCCCTTGCTGCGGCCCAGCGGGATGCTCGCGATCCCCTGCCCACCCCGGCCGGAGCGGCGGTACTCGTAGGCAGAGCTGCGCTTGCCGAAGCCGGTGTCGGTGACGACGAGGAGAATCTCCTCCGCCTCCGTCAGCTCCTGCGCCCGCTCATCGCTCAGCGCCACCTCCTCGGCGGGCTCGGCGCCCTCCTCGGCCGTGGCATCGGCCGCCGCGCTCGCCTCCGCGGCCTCCTCTGCCGTCGCCTCGCCCTGGGCGCGGCGGCGGGCGGCGGAGAGCTTCAGGTAGGCGGCGCGCTCGCCAGGGGTGGCCGGGACGTTGCGCAGGACGGAGAGGGCAATGACCGCGTCGTCCTTGCCCACCAGCTTGATGCCGCGCACGCCCGTGGAGTCGCGGCCCGCGAAGACGCGCAGCACGCCCTCCTCCGCCGTGAAGCGGATGGCGCGGCCGAGCCGGGTGGCGAGAAGGATGTCGTCGCCCTCCCGGCAGGTCTGCACGCCCACCAGGCTGTCGCCCTCGTCCAGCTTCATGGCAATCAGGCCCGCCGCGCGCACGTTGCGGAAGTCCGAGAGCTTGTTGCGCCGGACATTGCCCGAGACGGTCGCGAAGACGAGGTGCAGGTTCTCCCACAGGCTCTCGTCCTGCGGCAGCGGCAGCACCGCCGTCACCTGCTCGCCGTCCTGCAGCTGCAGGAGCTGGCGGAGCGAGCGGCCACGCGCCGTCGGGCCCGCCTCCGGAAGACGCCACACCTTCTCGCGGAAGGCCATGCCGCGGCTGGTGAAGAACAGCACGTGCTGGTGCGTGTGCGCGTTGAAGCTGCGGATGACGACGTCGTCCTCCCGCGTGCCCGCCGCGCTGCGGCCGCGGCCGCCCCGGTTCTGGGCGCGGAAGGTCTCCAGCGGCGTGCGCTTCACGTAGCCGTCGCGGGTCAGGGTGACGACCATCAGCCCCGGCTCGATCAGGCTCTCGTCGTCCTGCTCGGCCAGCCCGTCCACGATCTGCGTCATGCGCGGGGAGGCGATCTGGGCGCGCACCTCCGCCAACTCCTGCGCCATCAGCTCCAGCCGCCGCGGGCGGGAGGAAAGAATCTCCAGCAGCTCGCGGATGTTGGCGGCGATCTCGTCCAGCTCCTGCTGGATCTTCTCGCGCTCCAGCCCGGTCAGGCGGCGCAGCGTCAGCTCCAGGATGCCGCGCGCCTGTGCCTCGGTCAGATGAACCGTGTCGTCCTGCACGAGGTTGCCGGCATCGTCCACCAGCGCCAGCAGCGCGCCGATGTCCCCCGCCGGCCAAGCCTTCGCCATCAGAGCTGCGCGCGCCTCGGCGGCATCCGCGCTGGCGCGGATGATGCGGATCACCTCGTCGATGTTCGCGACCGCGATGGCGAGGCCGATCAGGATATGGCCGCGATCCCGAGCCTTGTTCAGCCGGAAGCGGCTGCGGCGGGTGATCACCTCCTCGCGGAAGCGGATGAAGACCTGCAGCGCGTCGCGCAGGCCCATCTGGCGGGGCGTGCCGTCGTCCAGCGCCAGGAAGTTCACGGCGAAAGAGGTCTGGAGGTTCGTGAAGCGGTAGAGCTGGTTCAGCACCACCTCCGCCGTCGCGTCCTTCTTCACCTCGATCACGATGCGCATGCCGTCGCGGTCGCTCTCGTCCCGCAGGTCGGAGATGCCCTCCACCTGCTTGGCCCGCGCCAGGTCGGCGATGCGCTCGATCAGCGTCGCCTTGTTCACCTGGTACGGGACTTCGGTGACGATGATGGCGGAACGCCCGCCGCGCATCTCCTCGATCTCGCAGCGCGCGCGCACGGGGATGGAGCCGCGCCCCGTTTCGAAGGCGGCCCGGATGCCCGCACGGCCGAGAATGAGACCGCCTGTCGGGAAGTCCGGCCCGGGCATGATCCCCATCAGCTCCTCGAGCGTGACGTCGGGGTTGGCGATCATCGCCAGCGTCGCGTCGATCACCTCGCCCGGGTTGTGGGTGGGGATGTTTGTCGCCATGCCCACGGCGATGCCGTTGGAGCCGTTGACCAGAAGGTTCGGGTAGGCGGCCGGGAGGACCCGCGGCTCCTCCGCGCTCTCGTCGTAGTTGGGCGAGAAGTCGACCGTGTCCTCGTCGATCCCGGCCAGCAGCGCGGTCGCGGACTTCGCCAGCCGCGCCTCGGTGTAGCGCATGGCCGCCGGCGGGTCGCCGTCCATGGAGCCGTAATTGCCCTGGCCGTCGATCAGGGGCACGCGCATGGAGAAGGGCTGCGCCATGCGGACCATGGCGTCGTAGATCGCGCTGTCGCCGTGCGGGTGGTACTTACCCATCACGTCGCCGACTACGCGGGCGGACTTCTTGTAGGGCTTGTCCGCCGTGAACCCGTTCTCGTTCATGGAGAACAGGATGCGGCGGTGCACCGGCTTCAGCCCGTCCCGCGCGTCCGGAAGGGCGCGCGCCACGATCACGCTCATCGCGTAATCGAGGTAGCTGCGCTGCATCTCCGCCTCGATGGTGACGGGCGCCGTCTCGTCGAAGGGCCGCTCGTCCGGCGGTCCGCCTTCCGTCTCGCTCACTTATCGCCTTCCAATCCGGCCAGAACGGCCATCAAGAGCCTGCCGCCAGCATTGCGGCCATCAGAACGGGATGTCGTCGTCCAGGTCGGCCTTCGGCGCGTCCCAGCCGCCGCCACCCCCGCCGCTACGGGGCTTGCTGGCGCCGCCGGAGGAGGAGGACCGGCCGCCGTAGCCGCCGCCGCTGGATCCGCCGCGCTCGCCATAGCCGCCACCACCGGAGGAGCCGCCGCCGAAGCCGCCCTCCTCACCCCCGCCGCCGCCCTGCCCGCGGCCGCCGATCAGGGTCAACTCGCCCCGGAACTGCCGCAGCACGATCTCGGTGGTGTACTTCTCCTGGCCCTGCTGGTCGGTCCACTTCCGGGTCTCCAGCGCGCCCTCGATGTAGACCTGGTTGCCCTTCTTCAGGTAGCGCTCGGCGATCTCGCCCAGCTTTTCGTTGAAGATAGCAACCGAGTGCCACTCGGTCCGCTCCTGCTGATTCCCCTCGCGGTCCTTGTAGCGCTCGCTGGTCGCCAGGCGCAGGTTCACCACCCGGCCGCCGTTCTGGAAGTTCCGCACCTCGGGGTCGCGCCCCAGCGTGCCGAGGATGATCACCTTGTTGACGCCGGCCATGCCACCCACATCCCTGCCCGGCCGGGGAAGCCCGGGCCGAAGCCATCCACAACCAATTTCGAGCGGTTCCGCGCGCCGGGGCCGCGAATCGCTGCCGCCCGCCCACGAATCCTCACGGGGAAACCCAGGCGGGTCGCAGAAGCTACCCCCCGGGAGGCGGCAAGGCCACCCCCCGGGGGGAAGGGACGAGGCGCCCCCCGGCAACCTCTTCCCGCCGCCATTATATGGTGGCAAACATCCCTGAACACAATGCGAACAAAGGGTCGGATCGCCTGTGCCTGACAGCCTTCCCGAGACCAGCGGCCGCCTTGCCAACCGGGGCGGGCTCGAGATCGGCAGCGGCGGCCATATCCGCATCCGCGGCGCCCGGCAGCACAACCTCAAGAACATCGACCTCGACATCCCCAAGGGGACGCTGACGGTCATCACCGGCCTCTCCGGTTCCGGCAAGTCCTCCCTCGCCTTCGATACGATCTACGCGGAGGGCCAGCGACGCTACGTGGAGAGCCTCTCCGCCTATGCCCGGCAGTTCCTGGAGCTGCAGCAGAAGCCGGACGTGGACAGCATCGAGGGCCTGTCGCCTGCCATCTCGATCGAGCAGAAGACCACCTCCCACAACCCCCGCTCCACCGTCGGCACGGTGACGGAGATCGCCGACTACATGCGCCTGCTCTGGGCGCGGGTGGGCATCCCCTACTCCCCGGCCACAGGCCTGCCGATCGAGGCGCAGACCGTCTCGCAGATGGTGGACCGGACCCTGGCCATGCCGGAAGGGACCCGGCTGCTGGTCCTGGCCCCGATCGCCCGCGGCAAGAAGGGCGAGTGGAAGAAGGAGATCGCCGAACTCCAGCGCCGGGGCTTCGAGCGGGTGAAGGTGAACGGCACCCTCTACCGGATTGAGGAGGTGCCCGCCCTCAACAAGAAGCTGAAGCACGACATCGAGGCGGTGGTGGACCGCGTGGTGGTGCGGGAGGGCGCCCAGCAGCGCCTGGCCGACAGCTTCGAGACGGCGCTCGGCCTCTCGGACGGGGTCATCTACCTGGAAGGGGCGGATGCCAAGCCCGGGGAGGAGGGGGCGCGGACCGTCTTCTCCTCCCGCTTCGCCTGCCCGGAATGCGGCTTCACTATCGAGGAGATCGAGCCCCGGCTCTTCTCCTTTAACTCGCCCCAGGGCGCCTGCCCGGAATGCGACGGGCTGGGGATGGAGAAGTTCTTCGACCCCGCCCTGGTCGTGCCGGACGACGTGAAGACCATTGCCGAGGGCGCCGTAGCCGCCTGGGCCGGCGGCTCCTCCTCGCCCTACTACGACCAGACGCTCGAGAGCCTGGCGCGGCACTTCAAGGTTTCCACCAACACCGCTTGGGCCGACCTGCCCAAGGCGGTTCGGAGCGCCATCCTGCACGGCACCTCGGATGTCGTGACCCTGAAGTACAAGGACGGGCTGCGCGCCTACGAGGTGAAGAAGGCCTTCGAGGGGGTGATCCCAAACCTCGAGCGGCGCCTGCGCGAGACGGACAACCCTTGGGTCCGGGAAGACCTGCAGCGCTACCAGTCCGAGCGCCCCTGCCATGTCTGCCAGGGCGCGCGGCTGAAGCCGGAGGCGCTGGCCGTCCGGGTGGCGGACCTGAACATCGCCCAGGCCTCCGACCTGTCCATCCGGAAGTCCATGGAGTGGTTCGCGGGCGTCTTCGACCAGCTCTCCCCCCAGCGGCAGGAGATCGCCCGCCGGATCCTGCGGGAGATCAACGACCGGCTGCGCTTCCTCGTGGATGTCGGGCTGGATTACCTTTCCCTCGCCCGTGGCTCTGCAAGCCTCTCGGGTGGCGAGAGCCAGCGTATCCGGCTGGCCTCCCAGATCGGCTCCGGCCTCACGGGCGTGCTCTACGTGCTGGACGAGCCCTCCATCGGCCTGCACCAGCGGGACAATGAGCGCCTGCTCGTCACGCTCCGGCGCCTGCGTGACATCGGCAACACCGTGCTGGTGGTGGAGCACGACGAGGACGCGATCCGCGCCGCCGACTACCTGGTGGATATCGGCCCAGCTGCCGGCGCCGGGGGCGGCCGGATCATCGCCCAGGGCACGCCGGAGGAGGTGATCGCCAACCCGGACAGCGTCACCGGCGCCTACCTCTCCGGCCGCCGCTCCGTGCCCGTGCCGGCGCAGCGCCGGCAGCCCGACCCCAAGCGGCAGCTCAAGGTGGTCGGCGCCTCGGGCAACAACCTGAAATCCGTGTCCGCCAGCATGCCGCTGGGCACCTTCACCTGTGTCACCGGCGTCTCCGGCGGCGGTAAGTCCACCCTGGTGATCGAGACCTTGTACAAGGCCGCGGCCCGCCGCCTGATGGGGGCCGGCACGGTCCCCTCCCCGCACGAGCGGATCGAGGGGTTGGAGCTGCTGGACAAGATCATCGACATCGACCAGTCGCCGATCGGCCGCACCCCGCGCTCCAACCCTGCCACCTACACGGGCCTCTTCGCGCCCATCCGGGACTGGTTCGCGGAGCTGCCGGACTCCCGGGCGCGCGGCTACAAGGCCGGCCGCTTCTCCTTCAACGTCAAGGGCGGACGCTGCGAGGCCTGCCAGGGTGACGGCCTCATCAAGATCGAGATGCACTTCCTGCCCGATGTCTACGTCACCTGCGACACCTGCAAGGGCAAGCGCTACAACCGCGAGACGCTGGAGGTGAAGTTCCGCGGCAAGTCCATCTCCGACGTGCTGGAGATGACAGTGGACGAGGGGCTGGAGTTCTTCTCCGCCGTTCCGGCCATCCGGGACAAGCTGAAGGTGCTGAGCGAGGTGGGGCTGGGCTACATCCACCTGGGCCAGCAGGCCACCACCCTCTCGGGCGGCGAGGCGCAGCGCATCAAGCTGGCGAAGGAGCTGGCCCGCCGCGCAACCGGGCGCACCCTTTACATCCTCGACGAGCCGACCACAGGCTTGCACTTCGAGGATGTGCGCAAGCTCCTGGAGGTGCTGCACGCGCTGGTGAACCAGGGCAACACCGTGCTGGTAATTGAGCACAACCTGGAGGTCATCAAGACCGCCGACTGGATCCTGGACATGGGCCCGGAGGGCGGCGATGGCGGCGGGCGCGTGGTGGCCGAGGGCACGCCGGAGGAGGTGGCCGCGAGCCCGGAGAGTCACACCGGCCGTTTCCTCGCGCCCCTGCTCTCGGCGCATGGGGTCCAGGCACCGCTGCCCGCGAAGAAGCGCAAGCGCGCCTGACCGCGGCGCCCCGGTCAGGGGCGCCGCCACGGCTCAGGCGTTCCAGACCACCATCGTGGCCCGGGCGCATTCGTGCATCACGGTCAGGGCCCGCTGCACGGCGTCCTTGCCGATGACGAAGGGGTTGGGCCCGCCCGCCCGCTTCGCGGCCAGCTTCTTCGCCGCCTCGTCCCAGCCCGTATGGTTGGAGAGGAGCACATCCACCCCCTGCCGCGCCGCTATGTCGCGGGTCCGCGCCGTGCCGTCGATATAGGCCTGAAGGCGGCGAATGCGGTCGGGCTGGCGGTTGAAGTTGAAGGCGGTGCCGCCCCAGAGCACGCCGCGGTGCGTCTGCCCGCCATCCTTCAGGTCGATCAGCAGGGAGATGGTGCCCATGGTGTGGCCGGGAGTGGCGATCACGTCCAGCGCTGTGTCGCCGAGCGAGACCTTGCCGCCATCCTCCACCGCGATGTCCCGCTGCGGCGGGCGGCCCCAGGCCGGCAGGTCGAATTCGAGCTTCGTCTCCACCATCCGCCAGTCCTCGCCGCTCATCACGACGCGGGTGCCGTAGCGCCGCTGGAAGTGGCCGCAGCCGCCGTAGTGGTCGCCGTGGCCGTGGGTGACGACGAGGAGCTTCACCGCCGCCGGGTCCAGCCCGGTCCGGCGCATCCCGGCATCCGTGATGGTCTCGGCCTGCTCGTCATTGTCCATGGCGTCGATCAGGATAATCCCGTCGGAGGTCGGGACGGCCCAGGACGTCACCCACTCGCTGCCGAGGAAGACGAGGTTGTCGAAGGCCCGGCCCGGCGGGGGCGCGGGCATGCGGATCAGCTCCTCCATGCCCGGCCGGCGCTCGGTAGGCGGCACGATCATGTCGGCCAGGCGCATCAGCGGCGTCAGGTCCGTCCCCGCCGCCTCTCGCGCCAGGGCGAGGTGGCGCTGCGCCTCGGCGGAGAGCGCCGCCTGCGCCTCCGCGCGGGTTAGCGGGGCGGCGGCCATAATGCAGCAGGCGCAGCCGAGCTTCAGGAAGCGCCGCCGGCCGGGGTCAACCGCTTCCGCCACCAACCGGGTGGGCGCGCGGCCTCGCTGGAAGAACATCGGATCTCTCCTCCCCTGTGCTTCCCGGCAGCTTGCACCCGTGCGCCGGGCGGCGTCATCAGGAGTGCGTCAGATCCGCCCTGTCCAACCGGCCCAGGCCACGGCGACCCGGTCCCCCAGCCCGCGCGGCGCGGCCGGGGCGCCGGGCTGCCAGCTGGGGGAGAGGACCCGCCGCAGGTCGCGCCCCGCCAGCACCGCCGGCAGCGCGGCGGCCACGGCCCGCCCCGGCAGGCCCGCAACGGCCTTCCGGCCCGCCTCCAGGATCGACAGCCCCTCCCTCGCCAGGGCGCGCCCCGCCTCGACCGGGTCGGCAAATTCCGGCAGCGGGTCCCGCCCCTGCGCGACGAGGGCCGAGAGGCTGCGCAGCGTGCCGCCGAGCCCGTAGGCCGTTCCGATCAGCCGAAGCCCCTCCATGGTACCGTCAGTGGCACCGAGCAGCCGGCCGGTCTCGGCGGCCATGGCCCCGGCGGTGCCGCGCAACCTCTCCAACAGCGGGGTGGCCTCCTCGCCCGTCTCATCGGCCTCGCGCGCGTCGATCATCGCCAGCAGGGGCTCCGGGGCCAGCGCACCGGCCCGGAGGGCATCCGCCAGCGGCCCGGCCACCTCGTGGCGGCGTGCGGGGTTGCCGGACGCCGCCTCCTCCACCGCGTCCCGCCACCATTGCAGGCGGATCAGCACCATCATCGGCTCCCGCGCCGCCTCCCGCGCCCGGGCGAGCTCGTGGTTCAGGGCGATGAGGGTGAAGATCGCCTCCCGCGACGCGGCGGGCGCGAAAAGGGCGCAGAGGAAGCGGTCCGGGTCGTGCCGGCGCGCGAACTCGGCGAGGGATGTCGGGGCGGGCGTCTCGGCCATGCCGCGCCCCTTGGCCCGCGCCCGCCCCGCTGTCCAGCGGCTCTCGCGTTGGATTGAGCCGGCCCGCCCTTGGCCGAAGGACCCATCGGGGCGACATTGCGCGCCGAATCAGCGGCCCCGATTCAAAGCAAGGAGATGCCCCATGGCTTTCAGCCTGCCCCCCCTGCCCTATGACGTGAACGCCCTCGCCGCCCGCGGCATGCAGCAGGAGACGCTGGAGCTGCACCACGGCAAGCACCACCAGGCCTATGTCACCGCGCTGAACGGGCTGGTGGAGAGCAAAGGCCTTGCCGGCAAGACCCTGGAGCAGATCGTGGCCGAGGCCGGCAAGGGCGGCGCCGACTCCCTGCCCGTGCTGAACCAGGCCGGCCAGCACTGGAACCACCTGCTGTTCTGGCAGGTGATGTCCCCCAACGGCGGCGACGACAAGATCCCGGACGCGCTGAAGACCCGGATCGAGAGCGACTTCGGCGGGCTGCAGAAGTTCAAGGACGACTTCAAGGCCGCCGGCGTGGGGCAGTTCGGCTCCGGCTGGGCCTGGCTGATCGAGGACACCTCCGGCAAGCTGAAGATCACCAAGACCCCGAACGGCGCCAACCCGATCTCCACCGGCGAGGGCACCCCGCTCCTCGGCGTGGATGTGTGGGAGCACTCTTACTACCTGGACTTCCGCAACCGCCGCCCGGACTACCTCTCCAACTTCCTGGACAAGCTGGTGAACTGGGAGTTCGTGGCCTCGCTCATGGGCAAGGGCATGCAGTCCGGCCAGTCCGCCTGATCCAAGGGCGCTGAAACGAGGAAGGGCGCCGTGGGGAAACCCACGGCGCCCTTCGCGTATCCGGTCGTGGCCCCATCGGGCCGCGCGGCTCAGGCCTTGGCGGCGGCGTCGTTCGCGGCCGTCGGGCGGATCACGCTGCCGATCGTGGTGCGGACGATCGTCACGCGGACGTTCGGGGCAATCTCGGCCTCGATCTCGTCAGACCCCTCCTTCACCCGCGTGATCGTGGCCACCATCCCGCCGCCCGTCACCACGCGGTCCCCGCGCTTGAGCTGGCCGAGCATGTCCCGGTGCTCCTTCATCTTCTTCTGCTGGGGGCGGATGAGGATGAAGTAGAAGACGATGAAGATGAGGATGAGCGGGGCGAACTGCATGATCATGGCAGTCGCGCCGCCGGCGGCCGCGTCCTGGGCGTAAGCCGGGGAAATGAACATGGGGCTGGGCTTCCGTCCGGTATCTTGGGGTGCGAAGAGGGGCGGAAACTAGCCGTCCACCCCCCCGCGTCAAGCGCGGGCGGGCCGGCCACCGGGAAACGACGATGGACACCGCCCTTCTCACCCGCATCGCCGAGGCGCTGGAGCGCCTGGCGCCCCCGCCGCCGGCCCCGCCCCGGCTGGACGGGGCCGACGCCTTCATCTGGCACCCCGGGCCCCGCCCGCGCCTCTCACCCGTCCGGAAGGTCGCGGCCGTGGATATCGCCCTGCTACAGGGGGTGGAATCGCAGAAGGCGGCGCTGCTGGAGAACACGCTGCGCTTCGCCCGCGGCCTGCCGGCCAACAACGCCATGCTCTGGGGCGCGCGGGGCATGGGCAAGTCGTCCCTGGTGAAGGCGGCGCATGGCCAGGCGAACGCGGAACGCCCCGGAAGCCTGGCGCTGATCGAGATCGCGCGGGAGGACATCGTCACCCTGCCCGAGCTGCTGGAGATCTTGCGGGACAGCCCCCGCCGCACCCTGGTGTTCTGCGACGACCTCTCCTTCGAGCGGGAGGATGCCGACTACAAGGCGCTGAAATCCGTGCTGGACGGCGGAATCGCCGGGCGCCCGCCGAACGTCATCTTCTACGCCACCTCCAACCGGCGGCACCTGATGCCGCGGGACATGATCGAGAACGAGCAGCAGCGCGCCATCCACGCGAGCGAGGCGGTGGAGGAGAAGGTCTCCCTCTCCGACCGCTTCGGCCTCTGGATCGGGTTCCACAACTGCGACCAGACCACCTACTTCGCCATGGTGGAGGGCTATGCCGCCGCGCTCGGCCTGCCGATCGAGCGCGACGCGCTGCTGGCGCGGGCGAAGGAATGGACGATCACGCGCGGCGCCCGCTCCGGCCGCGTGGCCTGGCAGTTCGCGCTCGACATGGCCGGGGAACTCGGCGTGAAGGTGGAGGCCTGATGCGGCCAGGGGCTCGTCACGGCGCCCGGCAGGGGCCGGACGGACGCTTCCTCAACCCGGACGGAGGCGTGGCGGGCAATTCGCTGCGCGAGGTGTGGCGGATGATGCGGGAGGGGGGCGGCACGCCCTGGCCCCGCCACCTGGACGACCCGGCGGAGGACCCGCCGGCCGAGCCGCCGCCCGGCCACGCCGCGATCACCTTCATCGGCCACGCGACCTTCCTGATCGGCCTGCACGGCGGCCCCACCCTGCTGACGGACCCGATCTGGTCGGAGCGGTGCAGCCCCTTCTCCTTTCTCGGCCCGCGCCGCGCCCGGGCGCCGGGGCTGCGGCTGGAGGCGCTGCCGCCGCTGGACGCCGTGCTCCTCTCCCACAACCACTATGACCACCTGGACGTCCCGACGCTGCGCGCGCTGGAAGCGCCGCGGATCGTCACGGGGCTTGGGAACTCCCGCATCCTGACCCGCAACGGCCTGCCGGAGGCGGAGGAGCTGGACTGGTGGGGGGAGACCACGGTCGGCCGGGCCACGGTCACCTACCTGCCCGCGCGGCACTTCTCCGCCCGTGCCATTGGCGACCGCGGCCGGTCTCTCTGGGGCGGCTTCGCCATCCGCGTGACGGAAGGCGCGATCCTCTTCGCCGGGGACACGGCCCATGGCGGGCACCTCGCGGAGATCGGGGCGGAGGCGGGCCCCTTCGCCATCGGCCTGATCCCCATCGGCGCCTACGAGCCGAACTGGTTCATGCGCGTGGTCCACATGAACCCGGAGGAGGCGGTGCGGGCACGGGCGGAGACCCGGACGCGCACGGCCGTGGCGATGCATTTCGGCACCTTCAAGCTGACCCAGGAGGGCATCGACGAGCCCCCCCGCGCCCTGGCCGAGGCGCGCGCCGCGGCCGGGCTGCCGGCGGGCGACTTCGTCGTCCCGCGCTTCGGCCAGACCCTGATGCTGCCGCTGGGGAGCTGACGTTCAGAGGATCGTGGCGAGGCGATCGAACATGACGCGCCAGTCGCCCTCGGTCTCGTCGCTCAGGTCGGGCGGCAGCCCTTCCTTCGTCAGGGAGAGAAGGCTCCCGGCGGGATCGGGCGCGATCTCCACGACGAAGCGGTCCAGGCCGGAGCGCAGGGCGGGGACGCCGAAGGCCAGGACGATCCGGCGCGGCGGATCCACTTCGATGAACTCGCCGTAGCCCTCGTGCCGGGCGCCGCGCAGGCGGAAGACGCCGCCCGGGCGGGCATCCATCGCCAGCTCCTCGACATCCCCCACCAGGCCGGTGAACAGCCAGCGCGCCGCCACCTCTGGATCTGTCCATGCCTCGAAGAGACGCTCCGGCGCCGCGCCGAAGCGCCGCTGGACGAACAAACCCTCGGTGGTGGGATCGACGGCCATTATCAACCTCCGGTTGGGAGGAGGTTAACGCGCATTCCCGAAGATTCGCTGCTCCACCCTGTCGCCCACGCGGATGCCCAGCCGCTCCGCCGTGCCGGCCGCCAGCTCCAGCGTGGCCCGGACCGGGCCGTTGGAGCTGATGCTCGCGAGACTGCGGGGCACCGTGCGCTCCGCAATCCGCAGCACCGTGCCGTTTGCCGTAATGAACAGCATGTCGAGCGAGGTGATGGTGTTGCGCATCCACATGCTGCTCTCGCGGGGCTGGCCCCAGTCGAAGAGCATGCCCTCGTTCGGGGCGACCTCGGGGCGGAACATCAGCCCGATCGTCTGCTGCTCCGGCTCCAGCGCCATCTCCACCTGGAAGGCGTGGCGGCGGCCGTCGCGCGTCACGATCGCCAGCGGCTCGGTCGGCAGCTTCGGCTGCGGTCCCTCCTGCGCCAGGGCCGCCCCGGCGGGCAGCGCTGCCAGAAGGCCGAGGAACAGGCGGCGGTACATCCTCACTGCGCCCCGCCGGCCCGGCGCTGCGGCATCCCCTCCGGGATGACGGTCCTCACGAGGGTGGAATCCAGCGCCTCGTAGGCGTGATAGCCAATCGTCTCGTAGAGCTGCGCCCGGGTCTGCATCCGGTCCACCATGCCCTGGGTGCCGCCGTCCCGGCCGATGGCGGCGTAGAGTTCCTCCATGGCCCGGTTCGCCACCCGGAGGTGGGAGACGGGCCAGATCACCATCGCATAGCCCATCTCCTCGAACTCCTTGTCCGTGAAGAAGGGGGTGCGGCCGAACTCCGTCATGTTCGCCAGCAGCTTCACCCCGGGCATGCGGCGGGCGAACTCGCGGAACATCTCGGCGGTGTTCAGCGCCTCGGGGAAGATCGCGTCGGCCCCGGCCTCCATGAAGAGCTTCGCGCGGCCCACCGCCCCGTCCATGCCCTCGCTTGCCGCCGCGTCCGTGCGGGCGATGATGAACAGGTGCTTCCGGGCCCGCCGGGCGGCCGCGATCTTCGCCGCGAAGTCGTGCGGGTCGGCCAGCTTCTTGTCGTTCAGGTGGCCGCACTTCTTCGGCAGCAGCTGGTCCTCCAGCTGCACGGCGGCCGCGCCGGCATCCTCGAAGGAGCGGACCATGTTCATCACGTTCAGCGCCTCGCCGTAGCCCGTGTCGCCGTCCACCAGGGCGGGGAGGGAGGAGGCGCGGGAGACCTGGCGGACGTGCCAGCACACGTCCTCGACCGTGATCATGCCAAGGTCGGGCAGCCCCATATTCGCCGACATGGCCGCGCCGGAGACGTAGAGCGCCTCGAAGCCCGCCCGCTTGGCCAGCAGCGCCGCGAGGCCGGTGTGCGCCCCCGGCATGCGCAGGATCCCCGGGCGGTCCAGCAGCGCGCGGAAGCGCTGGCCGGCCGGGGCATCCGGCAGGTCGTCGCCGATCACGTAGGGCATTGGGGAACCTCCCGGGCGTGGCGCGGGGCAGGTGCGGCCCCGTCGGGGCGCCGGAACGGCCGGCGTCTTCACTTCAGATCAGGCTACACCGGCCCTTCCGAAGCGGCCAGGGGTGCGGCCCAGGGGGCGGCCCGGGCCGCGGCCGAACCGGGCCCGCCGAACGGGGCGCCCCTTCCCACCACACCTCCCCTCCCCTAGCTTGCGCCGCAGGACAGAACATCGCCGGAGAGACGCGCATGGACATGACGGGGAGCCGCCGCATCGAGGCGCCGCGCGAGCGCGTCTGGGAGGCGTTGAACGACCCCGCCGTGCTCCAGGCCAGCATCCCCGGCTGCGAGTCGGTGGAGCGGACGGGGCCGGACAGCTTCGCGGCCAAGGTGGCGGTGCGGATCGGCCCCATGTCCGCGAAGTTCGCCGGCAAGGTCACGCTAACCAACGTCAATCCGCCGGAGGGCTACACCATCACCGGCGAGGGCCAGGGCGGCGCCATGGGCTTCGCGCGCGGCGGCGCGGACGTGGCGCTGGTGGCCGAGGGGCCGACGACCACCACCCTCAACTACAACGTGAAGGCCCAGGTCGGCGGCAAGATGGCCCAGCTCGGCGCCCGGCTGGTGGACAGCACCGCCCGGCAGATGGCGGACCAGTTCTTCGACCGCTTCGCCGCCCAGGTCGGCGCCGCTGAGACGGCCCAGGCCTCCGCGGCCGGACCCGCCACCGCCGCGCACGCCGCGCCGGACATGGTGCCGACCACCGGGCCGTCCGTGGCCAGCACGGGGCAGCCGATCGAGCCGCGTCAGACCGCCGTGGCCGCTCTGCGCCCCGCTGCCGCGACCGGAAACCTTGCCGCCATGCTGGCCGCCATCCCGCGCGAGCCCTTCGGCCTGCCGATCAACCTCTGGCTCGGCGGCGCGGTGTTCGTCGTCGTGCTCGGGCTGCTCTTCGTCATTGGCTGACTTCCCGCCGAGGGACGTCGAGGCGACCCAGGCGCTGCTGGAATCGGGCGGCTACGTCGCCGACCGCGCCCTCGCCACCACCGTCCACCTGGCGCTGGCCATGGGCCGGCCCCTGCTGCTGGAGGGCGAGCCCGGGACGGGCAAGACGGAGATCGCGAAGGTCCTGGCGGCGCAGCTTCCGCGCCGGCTGGTGCGGCTGCAGTGCCACGACGGCATGGACCTCGCCTCCGCCGCCTATGAGTGGAACCACGCCCGCCAGCTCATGGCCATCCGCCTCTCCGAGGCCGGGGGCGAGGCCGACCGGGCGGCGCTGGAGAACGGCCTCTACGACCGGCGCTTCCTGGAGCCGCGCCCGCTCCTTCAGGCCCTCGAGGGCAGCCCCGCTCTGCTGCTGATCGACGAGCTGGACCGCGCGGACGAGCCTTTTGAGGCCTTCCTGCTGGAGGTGCTGGCGGATTTCCAGATCACGGTGCCGGAACTCGGCACCATCCGGGCGGAGACCCCGCCCGTGGTCGTCATCACCTCCAACCGCACGCGGGAGGTGCACGACGCCATCCGCCGCCGCTGCCTCTACCACTGGGTGGACTACCCGGACGCGGCGCGGGAGCGGGCCATCCTCGCCCGCCGCGCGCCGGAGGTCCCGGCCGCGCTCTCCGCCCAGGTGGTTGCCTTCGCGCAGGCGCTGCGCGACGGCGACGCCTTCTTCAAGCCGCCCGGCGTGGCGGAGACGGTGGACTGGGCCCGTGCCCTGACCGCACTGGACCGGCGGGATCTGGAACCGGCGGCGGCGGAGGCCACCCTCGGCGTGCTGTTGAAGTACCAGGACGACATCGCGCGCCTGCGCGGGGCCGAGCTCGCCCGCCGCGTGGAGGAGGCGCGGGAGGCGGCGCCCTGAGCGCCCTGGCCCCCAACCTCCTCGCCTTCGGGCGCGTGCTGCGCCGGGCCGGGCTGCCCGTCGGGCCGGCGGAAACCCTCACCGCCGCCGAAGCCCTTTCCCACGTCCCGCTCTCCGACCGCGCCGCCTTCCGCGCGGCCCTACGCGCGACCATGGTCCACCGCCGCGACGGCTTCGAGGTGTTCGACGCGGCCTTCGACCTCTTCTGGCGCAACCCCGACACTCCGGTCCGCCCGCCCGGCCCAGATGACGAAGCGCCGGAGGCCCTGCCGGCCGCCGCCCGCCGCGCCGCCGAGGCCATGCCCGGCGCTGGCCCGCCCGCCCGGGCCGGAGAGGCGGACCGACGAGAGGACGCCGCCCTCACCGTCTCTGAGAGGGAACAGCTGAACCGCCTTGATTTCGAAGCAATGTCAGCCGAAGAGCTGGCCGAGGCGAAGCGGGAAATCCGCCGCTTGGTCCTGCCACTGGCCGAGCGCCCGACCCGCCGCTTCCGCCCCGATCCGAGCGGTCCCCGCGCCGACCTGCGCGGCACCATCCGCGCCTCCATGCGCCTGGGCGGCGAGGTGGTGCGGATCGAGCGGCGCCGCCGCATTACCCGCCCGCCACCGCTTGTTCTCCTTTGCGACGTCTCGGGAAGCATGGCCCGCTACGCGCAGATCCTGCTGCATTTCATGCACGCCGTGGAGAATGACCGGGCCCGCGTCCACAGCTTCGTCTTCGGCACGCGCCTGACGAATGTCACCCGGGCGCTCCGGCACCGCGATCCGGAGGTGGCCTTCCAGGCCGTGTCCCACATCCTGCCGGACTGGTCGGGTGGCACCCGGATCGGGGAGGCGCTGGACCGCTTTAACCGCCTCTGGGGCCGGCGCGTGCTCGGGCAGGGCGCGGTGGTGCTGCTGATCACGGACGGGCTGGACCGGGGCGGGGCCGAGGGGCTTCCCGAGGCGGCGGAACGGCTGCGCCATTCCTGCCGGCGGCTGATCTGGCTGAACCCTCTTCTCCGCTACGCCGGGTTCCAGCCCCGCGCGGCGGGCATACGTGCCCTCCTCCCCCATGTGGACGAGCATCGCCAGGTGCATAACCTGAACAGCCTGCGGGCCCTGGTCGCCACCCTCTCCGGTGCCGGGTCCAGCGACACGGGGCGCAGCGACAGGAGGCCACGATGAGCGGTACCGAGGACATCCTGGAGACCGCCCGCGCTTGGCGCGCGGAGGGGGAGAGCGTGGCCCTGGCCACGGTGGTGGAGACCTGGGGCTCCTCCCCCCGGCCCGCCGGATCTCGGCTGGCGGTGACGGGAAGCGGGCGGCTGGCGGGCTCCGTCTCCGGCGGCTGCATCGAGGGCGCGGTGGCCGAGGTGGCGCAGGGGGTCATGAAGTCCGGCACGCCGCAGCTGCTGGATTTCGGCATCACGGACGAGCGCGCCTGGGAAGTCGGCCTGGCCTGCGGCGGCAAGCTGAAGGTCTTCGTGGAACCCCTGGCGTGACCCCCGCCACCCTCGATGCCCTGCAGGCGGCGCGCGCCGCCCGGCGCCCTGTGGCCCTGCTGACGCGGATGCCGGACGGTGCGCAGCACCTGCACCCGGACGAGGCACTGCCCCCTGCCCTGGCCGAGGCGGCATCGGCCGCTCTCCGCGACGACAGGGCCGGGCCGGTGACGGTCGGGGAGGAGACCTGGTTCATCCAGCCCCAGACCCCGCCGCCGCGGATGATCGTCGTCGGCGCGGTGCACGTGGCCCAGGCGCTGGTGCCCATGGCGGCGGCTGCCGGCTTTGCCGTGATCATCGTCGATCCGCGCCGCGCCTTCGCGACGGAGGAGCGCTTCGCGCAGGGCGCGGAGCTGGTGACGGAGTGGCCGGACGAGGCGCTGGAGGCGCTGCGGCCGGACAGCCGGACGGCGATCGTCACCCTGACCCACGATCCCAAGCTGGACGACCCGGCCCTCGACGTGGCGCTGAGGTCGGAGGCCTTCTACATCGGCGCCCTCGGCAGCCGCCGCACCCACGCCAAGCGGGTGGCCCGGCTTGAGGAAGCGGGGCACGGGGCGAAGGCCATCGGCCGCATCCACGCGCCGGTCGGGCTGGACATCGGCGCCGTGACGGCGCCGGAGATTGCCCTCTCCATTGTCGCGCAGGTCGTCGCCGCCCGGCGCGGCAAGCTCTCGGTCAGGCTGCCCGGATGATCTTTGGCCCCACCCCGCTGGACGAGGCGCGCGGCGCCGTCCTCGCCCACACCCTGCGCCTTCCCGGCCGTGTCCTGAAGAAGGGCACGGTGCTGGAGGCGGAGGCCCTGAAGGCGCTGCGCGACGCCGGCCACGCGGAGGTTGTGGCCGCGCGGCTGGAGTCCGGCGACGTGCCGGAGGACGAGGCGGCGGACCGCATGGCCGGCGCCATGCTGCGTCCCCTCATCGCCCGCACCCGCGCCGCCACCGGCCGCGTGAACCTGACGGCCGAGACCGCCGGCCTGCTGCGGGTGGACGCGGCGCTGGTGGACCGGCTGAACGCGCTGGACGAGAGCCTCACCCTCGCCACCCTGCCCGACTTCACCGTGGTGCAGCCCAAGGACATGCTGGCGACGGTGAAGGTGATCCCCTTCGCCGTGCCGGGCGACGCGCTGCACGTGGCGGAGGCCATGCTGCGCGGCGGCGCCGCCCTCTCCGTTCACCCCTTCCGCCCGCTGAAGGTCGGCCTTGTCAGCAGCGAGCTGCCGGGGATGAAGGAGGCGGTGCTCGAGAACGGTATCGAGGCCACCCGCACCCGGATCGAGGCCCTGGCCGGCACGCTGCTGCCGCCGGAGCGCTGCGCGCACGAGACGGGCTCCATCGCCGAGGCCCTGGCCCGGCTGCGGAAGGCCGGGGCGGAGATGCTGCTGGTGCTGGGCGCCTCCGCCGTGGTGGACCGGCGGGATGTGGCTCCGGCCGCGATCCTGCGCGCGGGCGGCACGATCGAGCATTTCGGGATGCCGGTGGACCCCGGGAACCTCCTCTGCCTCGGGCGGATCGGGGAGGTGCCGGCGATGGTGCTGCCGGGCTGCGCGCGCAGCCCGAAGGTGAACGGCTTCGACTGGGTGCTGGAGCGCCTCTTCGCGGGCGTCCCGGTCGCTCCGAAGTCTCTCATGAAAATGGGGGTAGGCGGGCTGCTGAAGGAGATCGAGACGCGCCCCCTGCCCCGCGGCGACGCCCCGCGCGGGGAGCCCGCGAAGGCGCCGCGCCGCCCGCGGCGAGTCGCTGCCCTGGTGCTGGCCGCCGGGCGGTCCCGCCGGATGGCGCCGCTGAACAAGCTCATGGTGGCGGACCGGGAAGGCCGGCCGATGGTGGCGAGGGTGGTGGAGAACGCGCTGGCCAGCAGGGCCCGCCCCGTCCTCGTCGTCACCGGGCACGAGCACGAGCGGGTGGAGGAGGCGCTCGCCGGCCGCCCCGTGCTGATCTCCCACGCCGAGAGTTACGCGGAGGGCATCTCCGCCTCCCTCAAGGCCGGGATCGCCGCCCTGCCGCCCGAGGTGGAGGGGGTGCTGGTGCTGCTGGGGGACATGCCCCTCGTCTCGCCGGCCGTGCTGGACCGGCTTCTCGCCGCCTTCGACCCGGAGGAGGGCCGCGCCATCGTCCAGCCGACCTTCCGGGGCAAGCAGGGCAACCCCGTGCTCTGGGCGCGGGAGTTCTTTCCGGAAATCCTCGGCATCAGCGGGGATGTCGGCGCCCGGCACCTGACGGGACGGCACGCCGACCGCCTCGTCAACGTGGAGGTGTCCGATGACGGCGTGCTGCGGGACTTCGACACGGCGGACACGCTGAAGGGGCTCTGACCCGTCAAGCCCTGACCTTCCGGCGGGCGCACCCCATCTGTTCCGGGTGCCGACCGCCTACGCCATACCCTTCACCCCCGAGGCGACGCCCGCCATCGCGCCCCGCGCTCTGCTGCGCGCCTGGGACGCGGCGCGGGACGCCGCGACCGCCGCCCTGGAGGGACCGCCCCGCGCCTTCCGCTTCCGCAGCGCCGCGCGGGACGCGCCCGCGCTGGACCTGCTGCTGGAGGACCGCGACGCCTGCTGCTGGGCGGAGGCGCTGGACCGCCGCATCGGGCTGGACCACGCGGAGGGGATGGCGACCCTGCTCCGCCTCCTCGCGCTTCTGGAGGTGATGGGCCGCGTGTCCTGGCTGCGCGGTCACTTCGATATCGGGCGCGAGGGGACGGTGCTGCACCCCGAACTTCTGCGCGCCGCGGCCACGCAGCCCCTGGACGGCGCCGCCCGCTTCGATGAAGAGGGTCTTCGGCGCCGTCTCGCGCGGCCCCGCCTGCCCCATCGCCCTTCCCCGAGTGCTGCCGGAGCGCTGACCGCATGAAGCATCTGTCCCCGACGACGCGCCCGGGCACGCCCTTCCTCCGGGTTCTGCTGGTGGCCGCGCCCCTGGGCCTTGCCGCCTGTGCCCAGGCCCCTACCGCGCCCGTGGCGCAGCGCGCCGGCGTGCCGAATGCCGGGGCCGAGGCTGCCCGCTCCGACCGCGCCGCGGCCTGCCTGGCGGATGCCGAGCGGGTGGTCCGCTACCGCGACCGTGGCCAGCTCATGCGGCAGGACGACTACAACGCGCGCATCGGCACCACCTCCCATCTCGGGCCGCAGGTGATCTCGGACCAGTTCGCCCAGGTCTATGACCGCGACCGGATGGCCGCGGAGTGCGTGCGGGGCGGCAGCACGCCCGCCGCCACGGCGCGCCCGGCCGCCGCCACGGCGCCTGCCCCCGCGCCCGGAGCCCCGACGCGGCGCTGAGGCGCCCTTGCCCCCCGCCCCGATCGCCCGCCTCGTCGCCGGCCCGCTGGGGCGGGCGCTCGCCAGCCGCAACGCGCGGATCTTCTTCGGGGCGAGCCTCGGGGCCTGGACCGGGCTTTGGATGCACCGGATCGGCGTGGCCTGGCTGGCCTGGGAACTCACCCGCAGCGCCGCCTGGGTCGGGCTGATCGCCTTCGCGGACCTCGCCCCGGCCGTGCTCGTCAGCCCCGTCGCAGGGGCGCTCGCGGACCGGGTGGACCGGGTCCGCCTGACCATGATCTCCCAGGGGGTGATCGCGCTGGAGGCGCTGGCCGTCGCCGCCCTCGCGGCCACCGGCCACATCTCCATCGGCCTGCTCTTCGCGCTGGAGATGGTGAGCGGCACCGCGGCCTGCTTCTCCCAGCCCGCCCGCCAGACTCTCATCCCCGCGCTGGTGCGGCGGGAAGACCTGCCGGCGGCGGTGGCCGCGAACAGCCTTCTCTTCAACGTGGCCCGCTTCGTCGGGCCGGGGATCGCGGGCTTCGTCATCGCGGCCTGGGGCGTGGCCCCGGCGATCTTCTGCAATTTCCTCGGGCACGGCTTCGCCACCATCTCAATGCCCTGGCTGCGGGTGGACGCGGAGCAGCGGCGCGGGCACCCGGCCACGAGTTCCTTGGTTGCCGAGACGCTGGAAGGGTTCCGCTACGCGGCGCGGCACCCCGGCCTCGGGCCGATCGTCGCCTTCTCCGCCCTCTCCTCCGTCCTGCTGCGGGGCGTGCAGGAGATCCTGCCGCCCTACGTGGAGCGGCTCTTCGGGCGGGGTGCCGAATCGCTGGCGATGCTCACCGCTTCCTTCGCGGTCGGCGCGCTCGTGGCGGGGCTCACCGTCGCCTCGCGCGGGCGCCTGGCCGGCACCACGCGGATCGCGGTGCTCGCCATCCTGGCGCAGGCGGTCGCAACCGGGCTCTTCGTCGCGACGGGGTGGTTCCCCTTCGCCCTTCTCTGCGGGGCGGCGATCGGCGCCAGCGCCTCGGCCCATGGGATCTCCGTGCAGGTCCTGGCGCAGACGGCCGCCTCCCCCTCGATGCGGGGGCGGGTCATGTCGCTCTGGGCCCTGATCTCCCGCGCCTGCCCGGCGCTCGGCGCGCTCGCTCTCGGCACCGCCGGGGAGGCCTTCGGACTGCGGCTGCCCACCTTCGCCGCCGTCCTGCTCGCGCTCGCGGTGTTCGCCTGGGGGCTGTCGCGGATGCGGCGCATGTCCGCCGCCCTGGAAAGGCCGGAGGGAGGGCCAGGGGCGAAGAGTTGAGGGGTGGGGCTGAGATTAAGGATGGGGGCCGGCGCGCCCGGCCGTATGCGGACGCCTCGCTTTCGCCCTGCCCCGTCCCGCCCTAGAACGCCCAGGCCATTCCGGCCGAGAGGAACCCTATGAGCGCGATCATCCGCAAGGGCGGCAACCCCGTCCTGTCCAACACGGTGGAGTACCACGGCTTCGTCTACGTCGCCGGCGTGACGGCCGACGACCTGTCCCAGGACGTGTCGGGGCAGACTGAGCAGATCCTCGCCAAGATCGACGCCGCGCTGGAGGAGCACGGCACGGACAAGACCCGCCTTCTTCAGGCTCAGGTCTGGCTGAAGGACATTCGCGACCGCGACGCGCTGAACAAGCTTTGGGTGAATTGGCTGCCGCAGGGCGGCGCCCCCGTTCGCGCCTGCGTCGAGGCCAACATGGCGGACCCCCGCCACCTCGTCGAGATCATGGTCACGGCCTGCCGCTGAGACCCCGGCGGAGGGCCGGGCATCCCTCGGCACCTCCGCCATCCACCCGTGTCGGCCTTCCTGGACCCGCCGCCCACAGCCGCCTCCTCAGCCTCTTTCCTGTGTCGACTGGGCCGCAACACTGTGGCTTGCCTTGCAGAGAGCGGATTTTGTAGGAAAGACGTCCCGATCGCATTTCCTTGACCGATCCCCGATGGGCGAATCACGCCTCGTTGCGCCTCGAAACTTCGAGCGCTGTTGTCCCGGTTTCATGTCGACGGGTAACACCTCCGTGACGACGCCGTCACGGCGGGGCCGGATCCACGGCCCGGGGGACAAAGTTTGATCTTGGGGGTCCACATGCAGGCAAGAAGCACGGCCGCGGCGATGATCGCGGTTTGCGGGATGATGCTCGCCCCGGCGCTGAGCTCCACCGCAGAGGCTTCTGCCCCGCAGCGGGGCGGCGCCAAGCACGCCTCCGCCCGCACCGCCGCGCCCCAAGCGAGCCGCGCCGTGGTGGCCCGCCACGTCCGCGCCACCGGCGCGAAGGCCGCCTCCCGCCAGGGCGGCCGCAGCGAGGCCCCGCGCGCCTACGCCGCTTCCGGCGGCTTCATCTCCTGCGTGCCCTATGCCCGCATGGTCACCGGCATGGCCGTCAGCGGCAATGGCGGCACCTGGTGGAACAACGCCGCCGGCAGCTACGCCCGCGGGCAGCGCCCGGAGGCCGGTTCGGTCCTCGTCTTCCGGTCCTCCGGCGGCATGCGCTCCGGCCACGTCGCGGTGGTGGAGCGGCAGGTGAGCGCGCGCGAGATCACCATCCACCACGCGAACTGGGAGGGGCCCGGCATCCGCAAGGGCACCGTGACCCGCAACATCTCCGTCGTGGACGTCTCCGACGCGAATGACTGGACGGCGGTGCGGGTGCAGGTCGGGCACGACTCCGGCAGCTACGGCCGCACCTATCCGACCTACGGCTTCATCTTCAACCGCCCGGAGGGCGCACCGGCCTCCCGCGGGCCGATCATGGTGCGGAACGGCCAGGGCCTGCAGGAAGTGGCGGAGGCGCCTGCCCCCAGCTCCCATCTGCGCTTCATCAACACCTCGGTCGGCGGGCTCGGGGTCGAAGGCAGCCGCTGAGGCGGCTTTCGCGGCTGACACATGATGAGGGGGGTGCCGGGCGCAGGTCCGGCGCCCCCTTCCGCCGTTCCGGTCCGGAGAGATGCGGGCCCGGAGATGGCGATGCGCCAGCGCCGGCCAAGTTCAGAGTGCGTCGGAACAGCGTGCGGCCGGGCGGGGGCGGAATCATCCCACCCGGGGCCTCCCTGGGCCGGGGCGGCAGGCCGGGATCAACCCTCGCGCCGCGGCCAGTCCTCGTCCTCGGCGATCTCGACGCGGTTCCGGCCATTCGCCTTGGCGCGGTAGAGAGCCACGTCGGCGGCGGCCGCCAGCTCGTCCACATTGCAGTCGGGGATGCCGACGGCGACGCCGATGCTGATGCTGACCCCGAGCGCCCGGTCGCCGGCCGCCACGGGGGTCTCGCAGACGGCGGTGCGGAGGCGCTCCGCCACCAGGCTCGCGTCCTCGGCGGGCTGGGGCGCCATGGCCACCACGAACTCCTCCCCGCCGAAGCGGGCCACCACGTCCACGGCCCGCACGTGCAGGCGGAGGCGCTCCGCGACCTCCTTCAGCACCACGTCGCCGACCGCGTGGCCATAGGTGTCGTTCACGGACTTGAAGCGATCCACGTCGATCAGCAGCAGGGTGGCGCCGCCGGCGCGCAGCAGGCCCTCCAAGTGGCGAACGACGTAGCGGCGGTTTCGCAGCCCCGTCAGGCTGTCCGTCACCGCCATCTCCAGGCTGCGCTGCAGGTCGGCGCGCAGCCGCTCCTGGTAGCGCTTGCGGCGGATCTGGTTGCGGGCGCGGGCGCGCAGCTCGTTGGCGTCCACCGGGCGCAGCACGTGGTCGTTGGCGCCGAGGTCGAAGCCGCGCAGCACCTGGTTCCGCTGGTCGGCATCCGCCACCAGCAGCACGGGCACCTCCCTCATGGAGGACTGGGCGCGCATGCGGGAGGCGAGGCGAAGCCCCTCCCCGTCATCCAGCCAGAGGCTGAGCACGGCGAGGTCGAAATCCTCGTGCAGCAGCCGGTCCCAGGCGATGTTCACGTCGGCCGCCCGCGTCACCACCACCCCGTCCTGCGCCAGGATGGAGGAAAGGGCGATGGCCTCGGAATCATCCTCGGTCGCGAGCAGGGCGCGGGAGCCAGCGACGCTGCGCGACGGGTCGGGCATCGGCTCGAAGCCCAGGTCCCGTGCTGTCTCGGCGCGCAGGCGGAAGGCATCCAGCACCTGCTTCGTCCGCAGCAGGGCGCGCAGGCGCGCGAAGAGGGTCGCGTGGTCCACGGGCTTGGAGAGGAAGTCGTCCGCCCCGGCCTCCAGCCCCCTCACCCGCTCCGTCTGGTCCACCAGGGCGGTAATCATCACCACGGGGATATGGGCGGTGGCGGGGGAGGCCTTCAGAAGACGGCAGACCTCGTAGCCGTCCATGCCGGGCATCATCACGTCCAGCAGGATGACGTCGGGTCCCCAGGACTGGGCGAGGCGCAGCGCCTCCGCACCGGAGCTCGCCAGGGACACCTCGTAGTACTCGGCGTTGAGGCGCGCCTCGAGGAGCTTCAGGTTGGCCGCGATATCGTCAACGACGAGGACGCGCGCGGTCATGACCGGCCCGAATCCTTCGGGCCGGCATCCCTTGTGCCGGCCGGGGCCGTCCTCTGAAACGCGGTCAAGAACAAGCTACAACTCACTGCTGCAAGGACCAGAGGTTGGGTTGGCAGCCATCGATGTCCTGACGACTCCCGTCATTCCGGCCCACTGACCCGCTACCCTGTCCGCGCCCGCCCGACCGCGCAAGGCACCCCGGCCAATAAACGGGAGGGGCGACATCCTTGCCACGCTCCGTGCAACCCGGGATGCTCGCCAGGAGCACGCCGCCCCTCCTCAGCCCTTTCCCGGAGAACCTCCGGGCGCCGGAAAGGTTGTCCGGGGCGGCGGGACACCGATCAGGCGTTGCCGGAGAGGAGGTCCATGGCCGCCTTCACCCCGCCCTCCCCGTGCGGCACCCCGGCGACGCGCAGCCCCATTTCCACCCCGCCGAGCGTGCCGAGGAGGGACAGGTCGTTCAGCGCGCCGAGATGGCCGATGCGGAAGACCCGGTCGTTCAACCGCCCCAGCCCGTTGCCGAGGGACATGTCGAAGCGCTCCAGGATCGCGGCGCGCAGCGCGTTGGCGGAATGCCCTTCCGGCAGGCGCACGGCGGTGAGCACGGGGGAGAAGTGGCGGGGATCCTCGCACTGGACCTCCAGCCCCCAGGCCCGCACGGCGCGGCGGGTGGCTTCGGCGTGGCGCTCGTGCCGGGCGAAGACGTTCGCCAGCCCCTCGTTCATCAGCAGGTCCAGCGCGGTGTCCAGCGCGTAGAGCATGTTGGTGGCCGGGGTATAGGGGAAGTAGCCCGTGGCGTTGGAGGCCAGCATCGGCTTCCAGTCCCAGTAGGCGCGCGGAAGCCGGGCCGTCTCCGCTGCCTCCAGGGCCTTCGCGGAGACGGCGTTGAAGGAGATGCCGGGGGGCAGCATCAGCCCCTTCTGACTGCCGGAGATGGTGACATCCACGCCCCACTCATCGTGCCGGTACTCGACCGAGCCGAGGGAGGAGATGGTGTCCACCAGCAGCAGCGCCGGGTGGCCGGCCGCGTCCATGGCCCGGCGCACCTCGTCGATGCGGGAGGTGCAGCCCGTGCTCGTCTCGTTGTGGACCACGCAGACGGCCTTGATCTCGTGGGCCTTGTCGGCGCGCAGGGCGGCCTCGATCGCCGGCACGTCGGCGGCCCGGCGCCAGTCCGTCTCCAGCAGCCGGGGGCGCAGGCCCAGTCGCTCCGCCAGCTCCCGCCAGAGATGGGCGAACCAGCCCGTCTCGCACATCAGCACCGTGTCGCCGGGGGAGAGGGTGTTCACCAGCGCCGCTTCCCAGGCGCCGGTGCCGGAGGCCGGGTACACGATCACCGGCTGCGTCGTGCCAAAAACGGGCTTCAGCTTCTCCAGGATGCGCCCGCCGAGGACCCCGAAATCCGGGCCGCGATGGTCCATGGTGGGGTTGTCGAGCGCCCGCAGCACGCGGTCCGGCACATTGCTCGGGCCGGGGATCTGAAGGAAGTGCCGGCCGTTCTCGGTCCGGCTCGTGAAATAGGCCATGGGGCGCCCTCCGCTCTGCCCGCGGGTCTAGCCCCCTGCCCCGCGCGGCGCCAATGAGTTCGGCAGGTTCGATTGATGAGCATTATGGATGCGACGCGCCCTTCCGGCGCGGCTAGTTTGCCCGGAGGAGACGCCCGCATGAACGCCATCACCCGGTCCCGCATCACCCCCGGCGACAGCCGGCTGTCCGCCCGCCTGAAGCGGGAAACGGAGGGGGAAGTGCTGTTCGGGGCCGGGGACCGGGGCCGCTACGCGACGGATGCCAGCATCTACCAGGTGGAACCGATCGGTGTCCTGATTCCACGTACCGTGGAGGATGTGGCCGCCGCCATGGCGATCTGCCGGGAGGAGGGCGTGCCGGTACTGCCGCGCGGCGGCGGCACGAGCCAGTGCGGGCAGACGGTGAACCGGGCGCTGGTGCTGGACTGCAGCAAGCACCTGCGGAAGGTCACGGCGGTGGACGCGGCGGCGATGCGGGCCACGGTGCAGCCGGGGATCGCCCTCGGCGCGCTGAACGACGCGCTGAAGAAGGACGGGCTGTTCTTCCCCGTGGACCCCTCCACCTGGGCGCGCTGCACGATCGGCGGGATGGCGGCGAACAACTCCTGCGGCTCCAAGTCGATCCGCTACGGGCTGATGGCGGACAACGTGACGGCCATCGACGCCATCCTGCCGGGTGGCGAGCGCTTCACCTTCGGGGCACTGCCGGACAACCTCGGCGAGGGCGTGCCGGGAAGCGTGGCGGAACTGGTCACCCGCCTGCGCGCCCTGGGCGCGGCGGAGGCGGCGGAGATCGCCGCGCGCTTCCCGAAGGTGCTTCGCAAGGTCGGCGGCTACGCCCTTGAATCCCTAACTCCGGAGGCCCGCGCGAACGGCCGCGGCAACCTCGCCCGCATCCTCGTCGGCAGCGAGGGCACCCTCGCCTTCTCCGCCGGGCTGGAACTGAAGCTCTCGCCGCTCAAGCCGCGGAAGGCTCTCGGCATCTGTCAGTTCCCGACCTTCCGCGCGGCGATGGCGGCCTCCCAGCACCTCGTCACCCTCGACCCGGAGGCGGTGGAGCTGGTGGACCGGACGATGATCGACCTCGGCCGGTCTATCGACATCTACCGGCCCACCATCGACCGGATGGTCAAGGGCGAGCCGGACAGCCTGCTGATCGTGGAATTCCATGGGCATGAGGACGCGGTCCTTGCGCGGGACCTGAGGCGGCTGGACGAGATGATGGCCGATCTCGGCTATCCCGGCGCGGTGGTGGAGTGCATCGACGCCGGCTTCCAGGCCGCCGTGGCGGAGGTGCGCGAGGCCGGGCTGAACATCATGATGTCCATGAAGGGGGACGGTAAGCCGGTCTCCTTCATCGAGGACACGGCGGTGCCGCTGGAGGACCTGGCCGACTACACCGAGCGGCTGAACGAGGTCTTTGAGCGTCACGGCACCAAGGGCACCTGGTACGCCCATGCCAGCGTGGGCTGCCTGCATGTCCGCCCCGTGCTGAACATGAAGGATGGCGGCGACGTGCGCCGGATGCGGCAGATCGCCGAGGAGTGCTTCGCGCTGGTGCGGGAGTACAAGGGCAGCCATTCCGGCGAGCACGGCGACGGCATCGTCCGCTCCGAGTTCCACGAGGAGATGTACGGGCCGCGCATCGTCCGCGCCTTCGAGGCAGTGAAGGACGCCTTCGATCCGGCGGGGATGATGAACCCCGGCCGGGTGGTGCGGCCGCCGTCGATGGATGATCGCAGCCTCTTCCGATACAAGCCTGATTATGCAGCAGATACGGGCGTTCAGCCGGTACTGGACTGGTCGGCCTGGCCGGGGCCGCAGGGCGGTTTCCTCGGCGCTGTCGAGATGTGCAACAACAACGGCACCTGCCGGAAGTTCGACGCCAACGTCATGTGCCCTTCCTTCCGCGCCACGCGGAACGAGCGGGACCTGACCCGCGGCCGCGCCAACACCCTGCGCCTGGCGCTGACCGGCCAGCTCGGGCCGGATGCCCTGGCGTCCGACGAGGTGGCGGAGGCCATGTCCCTCTGCGTTTCCTGCAAGGCGTGCAAGCGGGAATGCCCGACCGGCGTGGACATGGCGAAGATGAAGATCGAGGCACAGCACGCCCGCGCGCAAAAGCACGGCGTCTCCGCGAAGGATCGGCTGATCGCCTCCCTCCCCCGCTGGGCACCGCTGGCCTCGCGCGCGCCCTGGCTGGCCAATGCGCGGGAATGGGTGCCGGGGGCGCGGACGATCGGGGAGAAGACGCTCGGCTTCGCGCGGGACCGCGAGCTGCCCCGCTTCGCACGCGATCCGTTCCGCGAGGGCGAGGCCGGGGCGCCGGCACCGCGCGGCGACGTGGTTCTGTTCGGGGACACCTTCAACCGCTACTTCGAGCCGGAGAACCTGCACGCTGCCCGGCGCGTGCTGGCGGCGGCCGGCTACCGCGCCGTGGCACCGCGCGCGGCGGACGGGGCGCGCCCGCTCTGCTGCGGCCGCACCTACCTCGCCGCCGGCATGGTGGAGGAGGCGCGGGCCGAGGCGCGGCGGACGATGGAGGCCCTCTCCGCTTCCGACCTGCCGGTCGTCGGGCTGGAGCCCTCCTGTCTTCTCACCCTGCGCGACGAGTTCCGCTCCCTCCTGCCCGGCGAGGCGACGGACCGGCTGGCGGGGCGGGCGGTGCTGCTCTCGGAGTTCCTGGTGCGGGAGAAGGCGGCGCTGCCGCTGAAGGCCGTGGCGCCGGCGGCCCATATCCACGGCCACTGCCACCAGAAGTCCTTCGGCGCCTTCCCCGCTGCGGTGATGGCGCTGCGGTCGGTCCCCGGGCTGGAGGTGCGGCCGATCACCTCCTCCTGCTGCGGCATGGCCGGTGCCTTCGGCTACGACTCCCGGCGGGTGGAGGTCTCGAAGGCAATGGGCGAGCTCTCCCTTGCGCCCGCGGTGCGGGCGGCAGGGGCGGAGGAGCTGATCGTGGCGGACGGCACCTCCTGCCGCCACCAGATCGCCGAGTTGACGGGGCGCACCGCCCTGCATAGCGCGCGGGTCCTGGACATGGCGCTGGAGGCGGACGGGTGAGCGATTCGGTGCGGGCGGACCTGCTGGAGTTCTGGTTCGGCGGCGAGCCCGACCTGTTCCGGGAGGCCTGGTTCCGGCCGGACACAGCCTTCGACGCCACCCTGCGGGACAGGTTCGGCGCGGCCGCGGCCGAGGCCGCGGCGGGCGGCCACGCGGGGCTGGTGGAGACGGCCGAGGGCGCGGTCGCGCTCCTCCTGCTGCTGGACCAGCTGCCGCGCAACCTGCACCGCGGATCCCCACAGGCCTTCGCGGCCGACCCGCTCGCGCGAGAGGCGGCGCGCGAGGCGGTGCTGGTTCGGAGACATGACCGCGCGCTGCCGGTGATGCAGCGGATCTTCCTCTACCTTCCCTTCGAGCACTCGGAGGCGATGGCGGACCAGGACGTCTCCGTCGCGCTCTTCGAGGGGCTGCGCGACGACCCTCGGGCCGCAGCGCCCGGCGGGGTCATCGATTACGCCTGGCGTCACCGCGACGTCGTTCTCCGATTCGGCCGCTTTCCGCACCGCAACGCCGTTCTGGGCCGTGAAAGCAGCCCGTCCGAGCTCGAGTTCCTGGCCTCCGGGGGCGGTTTTTAGGGCCTCCGCGGGCGGATTCTGTGGCGTGCCGGCAACAAGGTGATCGATGCTGCACTGCGGGGGATGAAGGGGAGCGTACCGCAATGCATCATGCGGGAACGAAGCGGCGCTCCCGCGGCGTCACCCACTCACCAAGGATCGCTACCCCAATGACCCGGCTCCGTTCCGCCCTCCTGGCGACGACCATGCTCGCGCTGCCGCTCGCGGCACAGGCCCAGCCGGTCACCGGCCTCTACATCGCCGGCGGCGGCGGCTACAACTACCTGCAGGGCACCGAGGACCGGCTGAGCGGCACCGCCCGCGCCGACGCCATCCGGGCCGGCCGCACCACCCGCACCGAGCTGAACTGGGAGAATGGCTGGGTCGGCCTGGGCTCCATCGGCTTCGGCTTCGGCAACGGCCTGCGCGCCGAGGTCGAGGGCTTCTACCGCGAGAACGACCTGCACGGCTTCGCGGCCGCCGGCCTCTCCACGCGGCGCAACGACGGCAAGCTGTGGCAGGCCGGCGTCATGGCGAACCTGATCTACGACATGGACCTCCGCATGTTCGGCTGGGCCAACCCGATCTTCACGCCCTACATCGGCGGTGGCGTCGGCTGGTCGCACGTGAACGCGGACGGCGTGCGCGGCGACTTCCGCCCGGGCCGCACGCAGGTCATCGGTGCCGATGACGACGACGACGTCTTCGCCTTCCAGGGCATCGCCGGCGTCGCCTTCCCGCTCGGCGTCCCCGGGCTGAGCCTGACGGCCGAGTACCGCTTCTTCGGCACCACGGAGCCGGAGGTGCGCGGCACCCAGATCAACTCCAGCGGCGTGGCCACGCGCGCCACGGTGAGCTTCGAGAACTTCAACCACAGCGCGCTGCTCGGGCTGCGCTACGCCTTCAACCAGCCGCGCCCGGTGGCGGCCCCGATCGCCGCGGCGGCCCCGGCCGCCGCGCCGGCCCCGGCCCGTACCTACCTCGTGTTCTTCGACTTCGACCGCGCCGACCTGACGGACCGCGCCCGCCAGATCATCGCCGAGGCCGCGCAGGCCGTGTCCTCCACGGGCACGACCCGCATCGAGGTGGCCGGCCACGCCGACCGCTCCGGCACGCCGCAGTACAACCAGCGCCTCTCCATGCGCCGCGCCGAGGCCGTCGCTGCCGAGCTGACGCGCCGTGGCGTGCCCCGCTCCGCCATGTCCATCCAGGCCTTCGGCGAGAGCCGCCCCCTGGTGCCGACCGCGGACGGCGTGCGCGAGCCGCAGAACCGCCGCGTCGAGATCGTGCTGCGCTAAGCAGCCCGGTCCCTTCACGGGTGACAGGTTGGGGGCGGGACCGAAGGGTCCCGCCCCCTTCTTCTTGAGAGGTCCGGCGTCTCCAGCGTCCGGTATCAAACCTTAACAAAGCTGTGGCTTTGCTGCCACAGTGGCTTCTTCTGACGTGGCTGTGTGTTGAGGAACCAAACCGCGGGGCGCATTTCGCCTTCCTGTCGTGCCGCACCTGATCGCGGACCGCCACCATACGAAGGATGAACTAATGTCGTTCCGTAAGGCCCTCCTGGCCGCCACGATCCTCGCCGTGCCGGGCGCCGCCATGGCGCAGAACGGCGCCCCGCCCGTGACCGGGCTCTACATCGCCGGCGGTGGCGGCGCGAACTGGCTGATGGATCGCGGCCTCGAGGCGCGCGGCGGCAACCGCAGCTACTTCAACGGCCTGCCCACCACCTCCTACGGCGAGTCCCGCCAGAACACCGGTTGGGTCGGCGCCGCCTCGCTGGGCTGGGGCTTCGGCAACGGCGTCCGCGCCGAGGTCGAGGGCAGCTACCGCGAGAACGAGGTGGACAAGTTCGGCGGCTTCGGCGGCCCGGGCCGCACCAGCGCCTTCACCCGCATCGATGGCGACATCCGCCAGTACGGCGTGATGGGCAACGTGTTCTACGACTTCGCCTTCCCCGGCCTGCCTGTGCAGCCCTACATCGGTGCCGGCGCCGGCTACATCTGGACCGAGTATGACGGCGTGCGCGCCACCCGTGCCGGCCAGAACCAGAACAGCGTCGTGATCGACGATACGGATGGCCGTTTCGCCTACCAGGGCATCGCCGGTCTCGCCTTCCCGATCTCCGCTGTGCCGGGCCTGACCACCACGCTCGAGTACCGCTACATGGGCACGCTCTCCCCGCGCCTGAACGGCCGGATCGTGCGCCCGAACGGCACCACGGTTGAGCGCGGCACCTTCCGCGCCGACGAGGCCGAGAATCACTCGGTGATGCTGGGCCTGCGCTACGCCTTCAACCAGCCGCGCCCGGTGGCCGCCCCGATCGCTACTCAGGCTCCGATCGCCGCCCAGCCGGCTCCCGCCCGGACCTATCTCGTGTTCTTCGACTTCGACCGCGCCGACCTGACGGACCGTGCCCGCCAGATCATCGCGGACGCGGCCCAGGCCGTGTCCTCCACCGGCACGACCCGGATCGAGGTGGCCGGCCACGCCGACCGCTCCGGCACGCCGCAGTACAACCAGCGCCTCTCCATGCGCCGCGCCGAGGCCGTTGCCTCGGAGCTGAGCCGCCGGGGCATCCCGCGCTCCGCCATGTCCATCCAGGCCTTCGGCGAGAGCCGCCCCCTGGTGGCCACGGCCGACGGCGTGCGCGAGCCGCAGAACCGCCGCGTCGAGATCGTGCTGCGCTGAGCAGCCCGGTCGCTTCACGGGTGACAGGTTGGGGGCGGGACCGAAAGGTCCCGCCCCTTTCTTTTGTCGCGCGTTCCGGCCTAACCCCTGCCCCATGACAAACCGGCCCGACCGAGACGCCATTCAGGCGGAGATCCTCAGACAGACCGAGGCCTGCGCCCCGGGGCGCAGCATCTCCCCGAGCGACGTCGCGCAGGCCCTGTCCGCGGAGGGCTGGCAGTCGCTGCTCGGCCCCATCCGGCAGGTTGCCATGGCCCTGGCGCAGGCAGGCCGGCTGGAGGTGCTGCGCAAGGGCAAGCCCGTGGGGCCCGAGGCCCTGCGCGGCGTCGTCCGGCTCCGCCGGCCCGGAACGATCCCGCCGCCGGATTGACCGCGGCCGGGGGTGGAGGACACTCACCGGCCAGAACCCGACCGGATCCCCCCGCGCATGCGCCAAACACTCGTCGCCCTTCGCGACGCCTGGGCCCTCTCCCGCCCCTTCTGGAACGGGGAGGGCCGCTGGGCCGCGCGGGGGCTGCTGGCCGTCGTCGTGGTGCTGAACCTCGGGATCGTCGCCCTGAACGTGATCCTCACCTACTGGCAGCGCGGCTTCTACAACACGATGGAGTCAAAGGACTGGGAGGGCTTCATCAACCTCCTGCTCCTCGGCGCACCAACCGACGACTTCGCCTTCATGCCGGGCTTCAGCGTCCTCGCGGCCCTCTACATCGTCGTCGCGGTCTACGCCCTATACTTGAAGCAGGCGCTACAGATCCGCTGGCGTACCTGGCTGACGAACGACCTGCTTCGCCGCTGGATGGGGCACAAGGCCTATTACCGCCTCGCGGTCCGCGACGGCGGCGCCGACAACCCGGACCAGCGCATCTCCGACGACGCCCGGCTCTTCGTTGAGAGCAACCTCACCCTCGGCCTCGGGCTGATGCGGGCCGTGGTCACGCTGCTCTCCTTCATCCTCGTGCTCTGGAACCTATCGGAGGGGATCACGGTCTTCGGCCTGCAGATCCCCGGCTACCTTGTGTGGGTCGCCCTCGCCTACTCCGTTGTCGGCACCTGGATCACGCACCTCATCGGGCGGAAGCTGATCCCGCTCAACTTCCTGCAGGAGAAGGTGGAGGCGGATTTCCGCTACGCCCTCGTCCGCGTGCGGGAGAACGTGGAGGGTATCGCCCTCTACCGCGGTGAGGAGGAGGAGCGGCGCGGGCTGTTCGACCGCTTCGGGGCGGTGATCGGCAACTGGCGGGCCATCATGAGCTCGACGAAGCACGTCTCCTTCTTCACGCTCGGCTTCGCGCAAGTGGCAAGCATTTTCCCCCTGGTCGTCGCCGCGCCGAACTTCTTCGCCGGCCGGATCCCTCTGGGCGCGCTGATCCAGACCTCCTCCGCCTTCAATTCCGTGCAGGAATCGCTGTCCTGGTTCGTCACCAACTACACGGATGTCGCCTCCTGGCGCGCCACGGTGCAGCGCCTGACCGGCTTCGAGGCGGCGGTCGCGGAGGCCGAGGCCACGGTCCATAGCGGCCCGGCCATGGCGGCCACCGGCGACCGGCTGGAGGCCGGCGCGCTGGAGTTGCGCCTGCCGGACGGCCGCGAGCTGCTGAAGGACGCCTCCCTCTCGGTCGGCGCGGGCGAGGCGGTGCTCGTCACCGGCGCCTCCGGCAGCGGCAAGTCCACGCTGTTCCGCGCCATCGCCGGGCTGTGGCCCTTCGGCAGCGGCCGGATCGCCGTGCCGGCCGGGCCCAGCCTCTTCCTGCCCCAGCGCCCCTACCTGCCGATCGGCACGCTGCGCCGGAGCCTGGCCTACCCCGCCGCGGCAACGGCGTTCGACGACGCGGCGCTGCGCGGTGCCCTTGAGGATGTGGGGCTCGGCCACCTGGTTCCGCAGCTCGACACGGTCGCGACCTGGGACCGCACCCTCTCCGGCGGAGAGCAGCAGCGGCTCGCCTTCGCCCGCGCGCTGCTCCACCGCCCGGCCTGGCTCTTCCTCGACGAGGCGACGGCCAGCCTGGACGCGGAGGCGGAACGGCACCTCTACGCGCTGCTGCGGGAACGCCTGCCCGGCACGGCGATCCTGTCCATCGCCCACCGGCCGGCGGTGGCGGCATTCCACGACCGGGTGGTGCGGGTGGAAGGGCAGCGGCTGCGGCCGGCGTAGAGATGGGGGGGCGGTCCGCCCGCCCCCTGCCCTCGGTCGGGGAGGCAGAGCCTCCCGGAGCCGGTCAGTGCTCCTGGTCGGGCGCCGGGTCGGAGTTGAGGAGGGTGTAGCGCTCCTCGCCGATCTTGCTGATCAGGGTGAACTGGGCGTGCAGGAAGTCCTCGTGCTTCTCCTCATCGGCCAGGATCTTCAGCAGCAGGTCGCGGGAGACGTAGTCGCGCACCGCCTCGCAATGGGCGATGCCCTCCTTCAGGTCGGCGATCGCCTTCTGCTCAAGGCGGGAGTCGCACTCCAGCACCTCCTTCACGGACTGGCCGATCAGGATCTGGTTCAGGCGCTGCACGTTGGGCAGGCCGTCGAGGAAGAGGATGCGCTTGATGAGCCAGTCGGCATGGCGCATCTCCTCGATCGACTCCTCGTACTCGTGCTTGCCCAGGCGCGTGACACCCCAGTGGTTCAGGGTGCGGGCGTGCAGGAAGTACTGGTTGATCGCCGTCAGCTCGTTGGTGAGCTGGATATTCAAGTACTCAATGACCTTCGGGTCGCCGCTCATGGCTCGGGCCTCCAATCTATGGAGCCGAGATGGAACCTCGCGGATTTCCGGTCAAGTCTTTGTTTTTATTAGCCTCTGCGACTAATTCGCGATTGGCTCGGGCTCCTGATGCGCATTCTGATCCCCGCCCCCGTTGGCGCGGAGCATGCAGAGGATGCTCATGGTGCAGGTGCCGCACTGGGCCCGGCAGTTGCAGGCGGAATAGACGTCCCGGGTGCGCTCAGCGCCGGAGGCGATGGCGCTCTGGATGTGCTTGTCGGTCAGGCCATTGCAGATGCAGACATACATGCCGTGCAGTGCTCCCCCCGCCGCTTGCGGGCGGGAGCGTTCTAGCAAACGAGTGACCGGATGCAAGTAATTCTCATCGCCATTCGCGTTAACTGCCGGTCATCGGGGTGGCGGGGCCCCTAACCCGCCTCCCGCAGCACCCGCAGCACGTCCAGCCCGTAGCGGTCGAGCTTGGAGGCGCCGACGCCGTGCACCTCGGCCAGCCCGTCCAAGGTGCGCGGGCGCTGGGCCGCGATCTCCGCCAGGGTCCGGTCGGGGAAGATGACGTAGGCCGGCACGGATTGCCGCGTGGCCTCCTCCTTTCGCCAGGCGCGCAGCGCGTCGAAGACGCCGGTCTCGACGGGGCCCTCAGCGAAGGAAACGGTGGAGGGAGCGGAGCGAGCCCGGCCCCGGCGCGGGGCACGGGCGGCCTCGCGCAGCGCGCGCTCCTGCAGCAGCACGGGTTCCTGGCCGCGCAGGATCGGCCGGGCGGCCTCGGTGGCCTGGTACACCGGCAGGGTGGTGTCGGCCGCCAGCTCCAGCGCGCCATGGGCCAGGAGGTGGCGGGCGATGTTCTTCCACGCCCCCTCCGCCACGTCGCGCCCGATGCCGAAGACGGAGAGCTTGTCGTGGCCGAGCGATGTGATCCGGTCCAGCGGCTTGCCCCTGAGCACGTCCACCACGTAGCCCAGCCCGAAGCGCCCGCCGGTGCGGTGCACCGCAGAGAGCAGCTTGCGGGCCGCCTCCGTCGCGTCCACCAGCCGGGGCGGGTTGAGGCAGGCGTCGCAGTTGCCGCAATCCTCGGGCAGGTCGTCCCCGAAGCAGCGCAGCAGCAGGCGGCGGCGGCAGGTCGCGCTCTCCACGATAGCCACCAGCCGGTCCAGCCGCTCATGGTCCAGGCGCTTCTGGCCGTCCGCGGCCGGGCTCTCCACGATGCGGCGGCGGGCCACCGCGATGTCCTCGGCGCCGTAGAGCAGCATGGCGCGGGCGGCGGCGCCGTCGCGCCCGGCCCGGCCGATCTCCTGGTACCAGCTCTCCGGCCCGCCGGGCAGGGCGAGGTGGGCGACCCAGCGCACGTCCGGGCGGTCGATTCCCATGCCGAAGGCGATGGTGGCGGCCATGACCACCGGGTCGCCGGAGGAGAAGCGGCGCTCCGCCGCGCGGCGATCGGCCGCGTCCATGCCGGCGTGGTAGTGGAGCGCGTCGTAGCCGTCCCGCTTCAGCCGGGCGGCGGTGCGCTCGGTCTCGGCGCGGCTGGGGCAGTAGATGATGCCGGCGCCGCGGCCGTCATCCGCCTCGTCCATGAAGGCGGCGATCTGGGCGGTGGGGTTCTCCCGCGGCGCCACCTCGATGCGGATGTTCGGGCGGTCGAAGCTGCCGCGGAACACCGGGGCGTCGGTCAGGGACAGGCGCTCGCGGATATCGTCCACGGTGCGGGCGTCGGCGGTGGCCGTCAGCGCCACGCGCGGCACCTCCGGGAAGCGCTCGGCCAGCATCGTCAGGCCGCGATATTCCGGGCGGAAGTTGTGACCCCAAGCGGAGATGCAGTGCGCCTCGTCCACGGCGAAGAGGGCGATGTCGCGCCGGGCCAGGCGCTCCGCCGTTCCCTCCACCGCCAGCCGCTCCGGCGAGACGTAGAGGAGCTTCAGCTTGCCGTTGGAGAGGTCCAGCGAGACGCGGCGGCGCTCCTCCTCGTCCAGCCCGGAATGCAGTGCGGCCGCGGCCACGCCCTGCTGTCGCAGGGCGGCGACCTGGTCCTCCATCAGCGCGATCAGTGGCGATACGACGACGCCGAGCCCCGCCCGGCAGAGGGCGGGCACCTGGTAGCAGAGCGACTTGCCCCCGCCCGTGGGCATGAGGACGAGGCCGGAGCCGCCCGACGTGACATGCGCCACGATCTCCGCCTGCCGGCCGCGGAAATCGGCGAAGCCGAAGACGTCGTGCAGGACCTGGCGAGGGTCGGCCGTCATGCCGCCCCCGCCCGCGTCCCGACCCCGGCCTGGGTCAGGGACCGACCTTGATCTCGACGCGCCGGCTCTCGACCGGGAAGGCGATGAAGGGCACGGCACCGCGGGGCGAGACGGCGATGCGCGCGGGGGCCACCCCGTCCTCCCGCAGGGCGGCCGCGACGTTCTGCGCCCGCGTCTCGGAGAGCGCGCGGTTGTAGGCGCGCCCGCCATCCGGGTCGGCGAAGCCCGCCACAAGCACCGGCACGGTCGGGTTGCGGTTGGCCAGCGCCGCCGCCTCCGAGACCACGGCGCGGCCGGCGGGGTCGATCGCCGCGCTGTCCTCCGTGAAGAAGACCACCCGGGGCGGCTGCTGCGCCAGGTTGTCCTCCGCCGCGCAGGCGGCCAGCAGCGGCAGAGAGAGGGAGAGGAGGAACAGCGTTCGGCGCATGGGGGGGAGCCTCGCTTTGACGGGGTTCCACCTTGGCGGGGCCGTAAGGGATTCGGTCAATCCGTTGCGGGACGTTTACGGTAAATGAATCGGTGCGCGGCATGATCTAGCGTTCAAATGGGGCGGAGAGGGCTGGCGCGGCAGGGCACGGCCGCGCAACGAAGCGCCTTCACGCCATCGCGGGCAAGGCCTGTCGGCCGGCCAGGCGCAGGATGCGCGTCGGCCGCTCCACCCCGATCAGGCGATGGGTGATGAGGATGGCGCTGCGCCCGCCCAGCGCCGTGTCCAGCGTCTCCAGGAAGGCGCGCTCCGTCGCTGCGTCCAGCCCGGCAGTCGGCTCGTCCAGGATGATGACGGAAGCGGGGGAGAGGAGCGCGCGAGCGAGCGCGATGCGCCGCGCCTGCCCGCCCGAGAAGCGCGCCCCGGCCTCGCCGCAGCGCGTCTCCAGCCCTTCCGGCAGGGCGCGGACGAGCTCGGCGATCCGCGCCTTCTCCAGCGCGTCCCACAGCGCCGCGTCCGGGGCATCGGGCGCGGCGAGCCGGAGGTTGGCGGCGATGCTGTCGTCGAAGAGCGTCGCCTCCTGCGTCAGGCAGGCGATGCGGGCGCGGACGGTGTCGGCGGAGAGGGTGGCGTAGTCGGCGCCGCCAAGGGTGATGCTGCCCTCCTGCGGGGCCGCCAGCTTCAGCAGCAGCGCGGCGAGGGTGGACTTGCCCGAGCCCGAGGGGCCGAGCAGCGCGATGCGCGCCCCTTCCGGCAGGTCGAGCGAGAGGCCCTCGAAGACCGGCGGGCGGTCCGGTGCCCAGGCGAAGCGCAGGTCGCGGATCGTGACGGCGTGGCCGGCAGGGGTGGCGGAGGCGGGCGGGTCCGGCACGGGCACGGGGTGGTCGGCGGCCTCGAAGAGCCGTCGCGCCCCCGCGCCGGCCAGGGCCAGGGCGGCACCGGCGCGCGGCAGGGCGCCGAGCGCGTCCGTCGCGGCGAGAACGAGGAAGAGGGCCACCACCACGGCGCCGGCTGTCGCACCGCCCTCGGCCAGCCCCCAGGCCAGGGCGCCGAGCAGCGCCGCCTGGGTCAGCAGCGCGCCCGCGGCGGCCCCGAGGGAGCCGGCGCGGGCGAGGCGGCGCCGGGCCGCGTCCATCCCAGCCGCGGCGCCCTCCAGACGGGCCAGGGCCCGACCCTCCGCATTGGCGGCCAGGATGTCCTCCATCGCCGTCAGCGGCTCCGCGGCCTCGGCTCGGAGCGCGCCGGTGGAGGCGGCGAGCCCAGCGGCGGCGCGGGCAGCGACGGGGGCGACGAGGAGGGGCAGCAGCAGGGCAAGGGCGAGCGGCAGGGCCACGATCGCAGCCAGCCCCGGCGAGAGGCCCCCGAGAATGACGGCAACCGCCAGGACGACGGAGGCTGCGGCGGCCATGGGAACGAGGGCCCGGAGGTAGAGCCCGTCCAGCGCCTCCACATCCGTGACCAGCCGCCCGAGCAGGTCGCCGGAGCGGGTGAGGCCGGGGCCGGCCGAGAGGCGGGCGGCGAGGCGCCGGAAGAACCAGCCGCGCGTATCGGCCAGGGCGCGGAAGGTGGCCTCATGCGTCGCCATTCGTTCCCCCCAGCGCAGAAGGGGGCGGATGAGGATCAGGGGGCGGAGCAGCAGCAGCGATCCCACCCCAGCGGCCAGCGTGCCCGTCGCCAGCCCGCGCGACACGCCGGCCCCGGCCAGGGCCAGCAGCGCCAGCCCGGCGAGCGCGGAGGCGCAGGCGGCCAGCACCCCGAAGACGAGCCAGCCGGCCCGCGCCCGCCAGAGGCCGAGCACCCGGAGGAGGTCGCGCGCCGCCCTCACGGCGCGGCCGCCCGGCGCGGCGGCACCGCGCGGCCGTCACGCAGCTCCAGCACCTTCGGGAAGCGCGCGCGCAGAGCGGCGGAGTGGCTGGCGATCACCGCGGTGCGGCCGGTGCAGAGGCGGCGCAGGCTCTCCAGCACCTCCGCCTCCGTCGCGGGGTCGAGATGGGCGGTGGGCTCGTCCAGCAGGATCAGCGGGGCGTCCCGCAGGAAGGCGCGGGCGAGCGCGACGCGCAGGCGCTGGCCGCCGGAAAAACCGTGCCCCCCCTCCCCTACGGTCGTGTCCAGCCCTCGCGGCAGGGCCTCCGCGAAGCCCATCACCCGCGCCGCGCGCGCCGCGGCTTCCACCGCCGCGTCGTCCGCCTCGGGCCGGGCGAGGCGGATGTTCTCGCGCAGCGTCGCGCGCAGCAGGACGGGGCGCTGCGGCAAGTAGGCGATGAGGCGCCGCCGCTCCGCCGGGGCGAGCGCCAGGGCGTCGCGCCCGTTCAGCGCGATCCGGCCGGAATCCGGCGCCCCGAACCCCATGAGCAGCTTCAGCACCGTGGACTTCCCCGCCCCGCTGGGACCGGAGAGGACGAGCGCCTCGTTCGGCAGGACGCGGAAGGAGATGTCCTCCAGCGCCATGGGGCGGGACGGGTCGGGCCGGTGGGAGAGGTGGTCCACCACGAGGGTCACGCTCGGCGGCACCTCCTCGAGGCGGAGGCCCGGCCCCTCATCCCCGGCCACCAGCGGCGCCAGGGCCGCGGCCGCGCCCTGGGCGGAGAGACGCTCGTGGTAGGCGACGGAGAAGGCGCGGAATGGCGCGAAGAAGGCGGGCACCAGCAGCAGGCAGAACAGCGCGGCCTGCGGCATGGGATGGCCGGTAGCGGCGAGGTTGCCGTGGCGCCAGGCGAGGCAGCCCAGCACCGCCGCTGCGATCAGCTCCAGCGCGCCGGTGGAGAGGAAGGCGAGGCGCAGCACCTTCATGGTGCGGGACCGCAGCTCCGCCGCCGCCCGGTCCAGGGCGCGCGCCTCCTCCTCCTGCCGGCGGAACAGGACGAGGGTGGGCAGGCCCCGCATCCGGTCCAGGAAGCGGCCCGAGAGCTGCTGCAGCGCGTCAAACTGCCGGCGGCTGGCCACCGCGGCCCCGATGCCGGAGAGCGCCATGCCCAACGGAACCAGCAGCCCGGCCGCCATCAGGATCACGCCGCTCAGCGGATCCGCCAGCGCGGCGGCCAGGGCGACGATGAGCGGGGCGGCGATGGCGAGGGCCGCGGCCGGCATCCACCGGGCGAAGTAGCCGTCCATCGCCTCCACCCTGTCCACGAGCAGGGAGGCGCCCTCCCCGGCCGGGCGGCTTCCCGGCGTCTCGCCGAGCAGGCGGGAGAAGAGGCGGCGGCGGAGGGAGGCACGGGTCGCCTCGCCGGCACGGGCGGCCAGGGTCTCCTGCGCGACGCCGAGGGCGACCTGCAGCATCGCCAGGGCGGCGGCGCCGGCCAGCACCTCCCAGCCCGCCTCGCCGAGGCCGAGCAGCGCGGTGAGGAGCCGCGCGACCAGCCAGGCCTGCGCGATCCCGCATGCGGCGGCCACAAGGCCGAGCAGGATGGGGGGAAGGAGGGCGGCGCGACCCTCCCTCGCCGAGGCGGCGAGGAGGGCGCGGGCGGCCGCCTGCTGAGGGTCTTTGCCGGCGCGTCTGGGCATCGCGCCGCGGTTCTAAGGCAAAGTGTCATGGGGCGGAATGCGGTACCTCCCCCTGCCCTGCCGATTACGGAGCGGGATCGCGGCGGGCGATCGCGGCGGGCGGCATGGCGCCTGCATCCCCGGGCGGCTCCCCTGGCGAGGCCCCGCGATGCTCCCCACCCATGGCCGGCACGGCTACCATCCCTGGCGCGGGCGGCCGCGATGGTCCTGGCCGGGTGAGGCGCGGCTGGCCGTCTATCTCGGCGTGAACCTGGAGCACTTCGCCTTCGGCGAGGGGCTGGGGGCGGAGCTGGCGCCCGGCGCTAACAGCGGCGGAGGGCCGCAGCCGGACGTGCTGAACCATGCCTGGAGGGACTACGGGAACCGCGTGGGCGCCTGGCGGATGATCGAGACGCTGGACGAGCTCGCCCTGCCCTGCACCGTGCTGCTGAACAGCGCGATGTACGACCACGCGCCGGAGCTGGTGGCCGCGCACCGCGCCCGGGGCGACGAGATTGCCGGGCACGGCCGCACCAACTCCGAGCGGCAATCCGTGCTGGCCGAGTCGGAGGAGCGGGCCCTGATAGCGGAGGCCACGGCGGCCATCGCGCGGCACGAGGGCGCGGCGCCGCGCGGCTGGCTCTCCCCCTGGATCGCGGAGAGCCGGGCAACCCCCGACCTGCTGGCCGAGGCGGGCTACCGCTACACGCTGAACTGGTGCAGCGACGACCAGCCGGTCTGGCACGCCACCCGCGCCGGGCGGATTCTCGCCGTGCCCTACCCGCAGGAGGTGAACGACATCCCCTCCATCATCGCCCGCAAGGACGGGGCGGGAGGGTTCGCCGACATGATCGTGGACGACTTCGACGAGCGGCTGCGGCAGGTGCGGGACGGCGTGGCGCAGGTGATGGGGATCGCGCTGCACCCCTACATCGTCGGCCAGCCCTACCGGATGCGGGCGCTGCGCCGGGCCCTGGCCCATGTGGCGGCACACCGGGACACAGTGTGGATCACCACGGCGGGCGGGGTGTACGACCACGCCGCCGCGCTGCCGCCGGGCCATCTCCCGGGTTGATCAGGCGGCGACGGGAACCCAGACCCGGCCGTCGAAGAGGCGCCGCGCCGTGCGGTAGAAGGAACCCGCGCGGGCGTGCGGGGTGCCGTCCGCGTCCCGCCCGACATCGGCGCCGACGGTGAGGATGCCGGAGGGCATGCCCAGCCGGATGGGTCCGCTCCCGGCGCCGGGCGCCAGGTATTCCGCCGCGATCGTGCCGGCGATGCGAGCGGCCACGGCGGTGCAGAGCGAGATCGTCAGCGGCAGGGCGCGGTGCGGCTGGCCGTTGGAGATGATCCGCGCCGCCAGGTCCATGGCTTCCATCGGAACCTCGGCCCCGGTCAGATCCCGGAACGGCGCCGGGGGGCTGACGAAGCCGACGAAGGGGATGGCGGAGATGCGCCGGGCCGCATCCGCATCCGGCGCGATGCCCATGGCGACGGAGGCGGCGACGCGGATCGCCTGCAGGCGGGCCATCACCTCCGCCCGCGCCTCGATCGCCTCCGGCAACTCCGTGCCGTCCAGCCCGATGTCCCGGGCGCGGACGAAGGCGCAGGCATTCGCGGCATCGACGAGGGAAGCCTCGATCCGGGAGCCGTCCTCCAGCGTCAGGACGTCGAGCGGCCGGCCGGTGGGCAGCAGCCGCCCGGTGCTGGCGCCGCCGGGATCCAGGAAGTCCAGCCGCACCGGCGCGCCCGTGCCGGAGACGCCGGGGATCGCGAGCTCGCCCGCGTAGCGCGGCATCCCGCCGGAGACCGCGAAGTGGGCGTGGATGATCTTCGCCGTGTTCGTGTTGTGGATGCGGACCGTGGCGTCCCCGTCCGGCACCCGGACCAGCCCCTCCTCCACCGCGAAAGGGCCGATGGCGGAGGACATGTTGCCGCAGTTCTGCCGCCACTCCACCCGTGCCTCGCGGATCTGCACCTGGGCGAAGGTGTAGTCCAGGTCCGCGTCCCCCCGCGTCGGCGGGCCGATGATGCAGGCCTTGGAGAGGGACGAGACGCCGCCGCCCATGCCGTCCAACTGGCGGCCATAGGGGTCGGGGCTGCCGAGGGCGGCGGTGAGGATCGGCTCCCACGCCTCCCGTTCCGCCGGCAGGTCCCGGGCGTGGAGCATCAGCGCCTTGCTCGTCCCGCCGCGCATGAAGACGGCGGGGATGGGGCGCTGGTCCATGGGGCTAGAAGGTCACGACCGAGCGGATCGACTTGCCCTCGTGCATCAGGTCGAAGGCGTCGTTGATGCGATCCAGCGGCATGGTGTGGGTGATCAGGCTGTCGATGTCGATCTTCCCCTCCATGTACCAGTCCACGATCTTCGGCACGTCGGTCCGCCCGCGCGCGCCGCCGAAGGCCGAGCCCTTCCAGACGCGCCCGGTGACGAGCTGGAAGGGGCGCGTGGAGATCTCCGTGCCGCTGGGCGCCACGCCGATGATGATGCTCTCGCCCCAGCCGCGGTGGCAGCACTCCAGCGCCTGGCGCATGGTGTGGACGTTGCCCACGCACTCGAAGGAGTAGTCGGCGCCGCCATCCGTCAGGTCCTGGATGGCCTGCACCACCTTGTCGCGCCCGACCTCGTCCGGGTTCACGAAATGGGTCATGCCGAACTTGCGGGCCATCTCCGCCTTGGCGGGGTTCAGGTCCACGCCGATGATGCGGTCCGCGCCGACCATGCGCGCGCCCTGGATCACGTTCAGCCCGATGCCGCCGAGGCCGAAGACCACCACGTTGGATCCCGGCCGGACCTTCGCCGTGTAGATCACCGCGCCGAGGCCGGTGGTGACGCCGCAGCCGATGTAGCAGATCTTGTCGAAGGGCGCGTCCTCCCGGACCTTCGCGACGGCGATCTCCGGCAGCACGGTGAGGTTGGAGAAGGTGCTGCAGCCCATGTAGTGCCACATCGGCTTGTTCGGCCCGCGCTCGGCAACGGCTTCGCAGGAGAAGCGGCTCGTACCGTCGGGCATCACGCCCTGGCCCTGCGTGCCGCGAATGGCCGTGCAGAGGTTGCTCCGCTGGGAGAGGCAGGTCTTACAGTTCCGGCATTCCGGCGTGTAGAGCGGGATCACATGGTCGCCCGGCCGCACGCTCGTCACGCCCGCCCCCACCTCGCGTACGATCCCCGCGCCCTCATGCCCGAGTATGCAGGGGAACTTGCCCTCCGAATCCAGGCCGGAGAGCGTGTAGGCATCCGTGTGGCAGACCCCGGTCGCCATGATTTCCAGCAGCACCTCGCCGGGCCTGGGCCCTTCCAGGTCCACGGTCTCGACCGTGAGCGGCTTATTCGCCTCCCAGGCGACGGCGGCACGGGTCTTCACGGCGCGGCGGCTCCCCTTCCGGATCGGAGGATGGTTCTATCCGCCGCGATGCCGGAGCAACAGGGGAACGGGACGTGACGCCGGAGAGGCTGACTGAACGGGTGCGGGACGGGGTGCCCCTGGCCGGCGCGCTGGGCATCGAGGTGGTCCGCGCGGACGCCGTCTCGGCGCTGCTACGGCTTCCGCCCTCCCCTCTCTCGCTCCGCCCGGGCGGCACGGCCTCCGGCCCCGCGCTGATGACGCTGGCGGACGTGGCGATCTGGGTGCCGGAACTCGTGGCCACCGATGGCGGCGATCCCACGCGCACCGCGAACCTGTCCATCGCCTTCCTGCGCCCCGCCGGCGACAGGGGCGTGCTGGCGGAGGTGCGGATCGTCCGCCGCGGCCGCAGCCTTCTCTACGCCGAGGTCTGGATGCGCGCCGAGGGCGAGGAGAGGCCCTGCGCGCACGTCACGAGCACCTGGATGCGCGCCGCGCCCGCTTAGCGCCGGGCGGGCAGGAACACGCCTGCGTGAAGGGGCACCGCGGGCGAGGCGGACGGCAGGAGCCCGGCGATATCCCGCCAAGGGCTTGCCGCACAAGGATGAAGCGATCCGTGAGCGACTCGGGCGACGAATCTGCAACCCCGGCGCGCGCCGGGCGCATCGCGGGCGGCGGCGCGGCGTTCCCGCCATCGACGGGTGCCTGTGGGCGCCCGGCCCAGCAACGAACTAGGTACGGAGCGAACAATGGCCGGCGTCAAAAGCCTCGACGACCTTTTCCTGACCACGCTGAAGGACGTTTATTACGCGGAACGCCAGGCGGTGAAGGCGCTGCCGAAGATGGCGAAGGCCGCCCACACCCCGGAGCTGCGCGACGCCTTCATGCTGCACCGGGAGCAGACCAATGGGCAGGTCGAGCGCCTGAAGCAGGTGTTCCAGGCCATCGGCAAGCGCCCGCAGGGCGTGACCTGCGAGGCGATGAACGGGCTGAACGCCGAGTTCGAGGAATTGCTCGAGGAGGCGAAGGAGCCGAGCGCCGTGCGCGACGCCGGGATCATCGCCTGCGCCCAGGCTATCGAGCACTACGAGATCGCCCGCTACGGCGCGATGCTCGCCTGGGCCAAGGCCACCGGCAAGACCGAGGTGGTGGAGCTGCTGAAGGCGACGCTGGAGGAGGAGAAGGGGACCGACGCGCTGCTCAACAAGCTGGCGAATGGGCAGGTCAACAAGGCCGCGGCGAAGGAAGCGGCCTGATCCGGAAGCCCTGGTGGCGCACCCTGAGGAAGCGTTCTTTCTCTCCAATATCAACGCCCTCAAGCGTCAAACCGGCGGTTTTTCGGAATAGCTGATCAATGACTTACGGGCCGTTTGGCAAACCTTCCGGGGAGTGCTTTCGGCCCCCTTTTTTGTGCGGCCGCTCAGAGCACCGTGGCTCCCATGATGTCCTCGATCCGCGTGGTGTAGCGGGGGCTTCGGCGCGCCGCGCGCGTGCTCCAGGCCCTCGTCATCCCCGTCGCCGCAGGCCGGAGCGTGCCGGCCCCGTGCACTAGGTTCACGGCGTCCAGCACCGCCATTACCTTTCGGGAGGCCTCAGGGCTCCGGGTGGCGAAGAGCCGGGCCTGCACCTCCGGCGCCGAGAGGTCGTTCAGCATCACCCCGGCCTTGAAGTATCGGCACCCGTCCCGCCACAGCGGCTCCAACAGCCGCACCGCCTCCCGGATCAGGTCCCGGGTGTCCGCTGTCGCCTCGATGCGCGCCCCGCGCTGCCCGCTGTGCCAGGGCTCGTCCGGCCGGTGCGGGTTGGTGTGCAGGAAGACGGTCAGGTGCCCTGCCTGCAGGCCCTCCGCCCGCAGCTTCTCCGCCGCCCGGGCGGCGTAGGCGGCGACCGCCTCCCGCATCTCCGGCCACGTCGTCACCGGCCGGCCGAAGCTCCGGGTGACGGCGATGCCCTTCCGGGTGGGCGCCATCTGAGCCAGCTGCAGGCAGCTCACCCCGCGCAGCTCTGCCTGCACCCGCGCCCCCACCACGGTCAGCATGTCGCGCACCAGCTCCGGGCCGAGGGCGACGAACTGGGCGATGGTGGCTACCCCCATGGAGACCAGCTTCTTCGTTGTCTGCCCGCCGATCCCCCAGACCTCCCCCACCTCCAGCTCCTCGTAGAGGCGGGCCCGGGCGGCGGGATCGCGCAGGTCGCAGAGGCCCTGCAGCTTCGGCCGGTCCTTCGCCACGCCGTTGGCCAGCTTGGCGATCGTCTTCGTCGGCCCCCAGCCGATGCAGGTCGGGATCTTCGTGATCCGGAGCACGTCCTCCCGCAGGCGCCAGCAGCGCAGGGCCAGGTCGCCGGGCATGTCGAGGTCGAGGAAGAACTCGTCGATCGAGTAGGGCTCCACCCGCGGCACGCGCTCGGCCAGCACCTGGTACACCCGCCGGCTCATGTCCCCGTAGAGGGCGTAGTTGGAGGAGAACCACTCCACTTGGTCCATGCCCTGGCGGTCCCGGATGAGGTGCCAGGCGTCCCCCATGCGGATGCCGAGGGCCTTGGCCTCGGCCGTGCGGGCGATCGCGCAGCCGTCGTTGTTGGAGAGGACGATCACGGGGCGGCCGCGCAGCGCGGGGGCGAAGGCCCGCTCGGCCGAGCAGTAGAAGCTGTTGCCGTCGATCAGGCCGTAGACGGCCGGCACTACACCTGGAACCGCACCAGGGAGCGGACGATGCCCCAGACCTCCGTGCCGGCGTCCTCGTCCACCAGCACCGGCGCGCCGCCCTCGCGCTTGGGGAGGAGGAACCACTGGCCGCGCCGCTCGCGCAGGGTGGCCAGGACGATATCCCCCAGAATCAGCGCCACGCACACGCGGCCGTTCCGCGGCGCCGCCGCGGCGTCCACCACCAGCACGTCGCCGGCGAAGATGCCGCGCTCCGGCCAGCTCTCCCCCAGCACGCGCACCGGGTAGCGGTGCGGCCGGCGGAGATCGAGGACCTCGGACAGGTCGATCGGGCCCTCGATGCTGTCCTGCGCGGGCGAGACGAAGCCGGTGGTGTTGCCCCCGTCGTAGGGGCGGTCGGGATCCTGCAGGGCGGCCTCCTCCGAGCTGGGGCGATTCGGAAGAGGTGAACGTAAAGAGAACATGGTGGGCGGGGGAAGAGGGTTCTTCCAGGCGCAAGGGGTGGGGGTCCGGGCAGCCACGGCGCCCAAGACCTGCGATGCTTCCGCAGCCGCAGCGATCCGAATCGGGCGCTGCCCGCAGCTCAGCGGTTCACCCCTTGAGAGTGGCGGCCCGACGATAGAATGGGTCCTTACGGCCTGGGCGGCGGCACTGCCGCCCGCTATTTCCCAACCATGTCCGACCCCGTCTACCAGCCGCCCTACAAGCCCGTCACCGCCACGCCCCTCGACCGGCCGGATCCCGCGCGGGTGGGGGTCACCCGCATGACGCCGTGCTTTGAGCATTTCTGCGCGGTGTGCGGGCGCGACGGGGGCTTTGGGTTTGGCTGCGACTTCATGCGAGTGGAGCCGGGATTGTGGGCCTGTTCCGAGCACCGGGACGAGGTCGAGGGGCGCTGGAAGCAGGGCGAGGTGGGGAAGCCTTCGCTGCCCGCTCAGGGCAGCCCGCCCTTCCGGGCCGGCTAGGCACCATACGCGCGTGTTAACGTTCCAGAGTGCCCGCCTGATCCTGTTGATCGGGCGCCGAGTGCAGCTAGGGGACTTCCTCCGAGCCGCCATCTCGTCTCGAATGAACTGAGGAAATCGGAGTCCGGAACCCAATCTCACGATGTGGCAGCGGGGCCGCTTCCTACAAAGCAGGACAGGGATAAGGCTTCATGAGCGGCTTGGCGGAGCCCGCAGCGACCACGAAATGTGAGGCCTGCGGCGGCATAGTTTCTACTGCGGCTAAGGCGTGCCCTCATTGCGGACACCCACGATCTGATAGTTTTGCAAATGCTAAGTCGGCTGGCATTGGCTTGTTTTGGAAGTTTGCTCTTCCAGCGGCTGTATTCGGAGGACTGGCTTATGCAGCCGTCGCCATCAACGGCGCCCCTCTATTCAGTTGCACATCTCGCGATGGACAGGCCGAGGTAGAGCGGACGCTAGCAAATGCGCCGTTCGGCAAAGTTATGGGGCTGAGCATAATCGAGTGGAGAGACGCGCAGGTCGTATCGGCGGAAAAGGATCTAAATCGCTGCCGTGCCACGGTCCGTCTTTCTAATACCGTGACATCGCCCATCACCTACAGCTTCAGCCGAAGAGATAAGCAAATCTGGGTAGAGGCTCAGGTTGAACGAGTTCTCTGACTTTGAAACAGCCCTGGCCAGAAATGCGAAAAGCCGCCCCGGAGGGCTCTCCCCCGGGGCGGCTTCATGGTGACGATGATGATCAGGCGGCCGGGCCGCTGATGAGGACCTCGCGCGCCGGCGGACGTCGGGCGGCGTGCTGGCCGACGCTGTAGGTCACGTCCACCTCCTCGATCGAGAAGCGCCCGAAGACCTCGCGCACGCCGGGCGTGTCGTTGAGGGAGAGCAGGAAGCGCCCCTTCAGGCCCGCCAGGGCATCGGCGAGCAGCTCGAAGTCGCCGCGGGCGAAGACGCCCTCACCGTAATCCGTCTCGCAGTCCCAGTATGGCGGATCGCAGTAGAAGAGCGTGCCCGGCCGGTCGTACCGGCGCAGCAGCTCGGCGTAGGGTAGGCGCTCAATGACGACGCCGGAGAGCCGCTCGTGCACCTCCTCGAGCGTGCTGGCCAGCTTCGCAACGTCGAAGCGGGCCGGGACTCCCGGGGTCACACCGAAGGTCCGCCCGCTCACCTTCCCGCCGAAGCACAGGCGCTGCAGGTAGAGGAAGCGCGCGGCGCGCTCGAGGTCGGTCAGGGTGTCCGGATTCGCGGCGTTCAGGCGCTGCCACTCCGACCGGCTGGTGAGCTGCCAGCGGAGCATGTCCATCAGCGGCACGTAGTGGCGCTGCAGGATCCGGAAGAGGTTCGCGACGTCCGTGCTGATGTCGTTGATCACCTCCGCCTTCGCCCGGAAGGGGCGCCGGAGGAAGATCCCGCCCATGCCGATAAATGGCTCGACGTAGGTGGTGTGCGGGATGGCGCCCAGGCGGGCGATGACACGGCGCGCCAAGTTGCGCTTGCCGCCCAGGTAAGGGGCGGGCGTTGCCGCCGGCGAAGCCGGCAGGAGGCTGGACTCCATGTTCTCTCGACGTTCTACTAGCCCCCTCCCCGGCCGGGGGAAGCGGGGCGGATTCTTCCGTGCATGGCCACCAACCATGCGGCTCGGGCGGTTGCAGCCGCCTGGGCCCCCGCGCCGGTGCCGGCGCGGCGGACGTCGCCGAGAGCCCCGATTTTGACCGGGGATCTCGGAGATTTCTAGTCAGCGATGCGCGGCATGCTGGGGCACTGCCCGGCTCGCGCGCGTAGACCGCCAAATCTGACGAAATAGCACACCCAATACACATCGACCCTTGCGGTTGGCTGGCATAGTGTGTATATAGTGTGCATGAGAACGAAAGACGTGATCCGGATGGTTGAGGCGGATGGGTGGGTCTGGGTGGCCTCGAAGGGCTCCCATCGCCAGTACCGGCACCCCTCCAAGCCCGGGCGCGTCACGATCTCCTTCCACGGTGGGAATGAAGAGGTCCACCCCAAGACCCTCGCCTCGATCGGCCAGCAGAGCGGCCTCAACCTGAAAGGGAAATGACCATGCCCCTGATCTTCTACCCCGCCATCATCGAGCCGAACCCCTCGGGAGAGGGCTTCGGCATCGTGTTCCCTGATCTGCCCGGCTGTGCCTCCGCCGGCGACACCGTGCAGCACGCGGCCGCGCAGGCGGCCGAGGCTCTCGCACTGCATCTGCAGGGCATGGGCGAGGACGGCGAGCCGATCCCCGAGCCTTCGGCCGTCAACGCCCCGCTGCCGGACTGGCTTGGCGAGCTTGAGCCCGGTGCCATCCGGGTGCTCGTGCCCGTCGAGCGCGAGAGCAAGACGGAGCGGCTGAACATCACGCTGGACTCGGCGCTGGTCCGCCTGATCGACAACGCGGCGGGCGGCAACCGTTCGGGTTGGCTGGCCGAGGCGGCGCGCTACCGGCTCGCCCCGAACGGTCCCTACCGGGTCCAGTACCTGGAACTGCACGGCAAGCGGATGCTGCGGGCACCGGGCAGACGGGGTGGCGGTGCCGCCACGGTCCGGGCCGACCGCTTCGACGACATCCACGAGGCGATCGAGCGGCTCGGGGAGCTGCACTGGCAGGAGCAGGCCACGATCAGCGGCCTGCGCCTGGTCCTGCCGAACGGCGACACGATCAACGCGGCGGATCTCTTCGCCTCGCGCCCTGGCGGACCGAACAGGGACCCGAGCAGTCCGCAGCGTGGCGCTGCCGACGGCGGCTAGAGGCCGAGGGCCCGGGCCGTAATCGGGCCCACCACCCCGTCCGCCTGCAGGCCGCGCGCGGCCTGGAGCTGCTGGACGGCCACCTCGGTTACGCGGCCGAAGACGCCGTCCACCAGGATGGCCGGGCGGTTCGTGGCCCTGTTCAGCGCCGCCTGCAGGCGCCGCACCGCGTCGCCCTCCATGCCGATCCGGAGCATGCCCACGATGGGCAGCGCCGGCGGTGCCGCGCCGGCCAGGTCGGCATAGACCGCGGCGAGCTTCTGGTCGTAGGCGTTCTGAGCGTAACTCGGCCCGTTGTACCGCCGCGCGAAGGCCGCCCAGGCTCGGGCGCGGAGAAGGGGCGCCAGCCCTCCGTGGATGAGGAAGGCGACGAAGGCGTCCAGCTGCCGCCCCTCGCTCTCCGACATGGCCGCCACGAAGGCCTCCACGTCCTCGAAGCCGCAGCCAGCGTGGTTGGAGCCGAGGATCTGCGGCAGGCCCCAGGAGGCGCTGGAGAGGGCCGCAGCGCGGTCCAGGGCGGCCGCCTCCTCCAGCCGGCCCCACTCCCCGGCCCCGCCCACGTAGAGCTTGCGGTTCCAGGGCTGCTGGGAGACCCGCGGGTGGGTCGCGTCCCAGCGCCGGCCGGTCGCCCGACTGAAGAGGTGCGCCTCGAACAGGATGCGCGGGCGCCCGTCGGCCAGGAAGCCGCCGGCGGTGCCGGTCTCCACCGTCAGTACCGTCTGCACGGTGGCCACGTCCACGCCCAGCGCCATGGCGGCGCGGGCGCGGTCTCCGGGGGTCAGCCCCTTCCCGTGCTCGGCCATCAGCCGGCGAGCCCGCGCAGGCGGTTCAGCGCGCCCGAGAGCGCGCCGGTGACGGCCGCCGCATCCTGCCCGCCGGCGATCGCCGCCCGCGCGCGCTCCTCGAGCACCTGGTGGGCGCTGCCGAGGATGAGGTTGCGCAGCTCGGCCGGGTCGGCGCTCTGCAGGACCTGCAGCGCGTGGGTGCCGGCGGCGGCCAGGTCGGCGGTGAGCCGCGCCTCGGCCTCGGAGATCTTCGCCGCCGCCTCCGGGTCCTCCTGGATGATCGTGACCAGGGTCAGCCCCGCGCGCCAGGCCATGGCGGAGAGGCGGTTGAGGGCGGAGCTCTTCTCGCGCTCGCGCGCCTCGGCCGCGTCGGCCTCGGCCTTCAGGGTGGCCACCTTGGCCAGGGCCGCGCGCTTCGCGGCGCGCCAGATGGCGCCGGCGCCAGCGGCGAGCAGCCCGAGCGCGATCTCGACGGCGTAGGCCTTCACCTGCACCAGCAGCATGGTCAGCATGGGGATCTCCAGGCCGCAGACGCGCGGCGCCGCCGCCGGCGGCTGCCGGCGGGTGGGTGGGCTCGGATTGGCGGAGGGGTGCTAGGGCGCGGTGGACAGCTGGACGGGCACCAGCAGCGCCTCCAGCGGCGGCGCCGTGTCTCCGGCCGGCTGGCGGCGCGTGGAGGGCATGCGCAGCACCAGGTCGCGCAGCGCCTCCAGACGGCGGTTCTGCAGGTCCTCGGCGGCCTCCTGCGCCCGCTCATGGGCATCCAGGCGCGTGCGCTGGGTCACCACCTCCCGATCAAGGCTGCGGACCTCGCCGAGGATCTTGTCGGCGTCGGTCCGGGCCTCGGCGCGGGCCACCAGCAGGGCCTGGGTGGCCCCGGACTGCCCCGCTTCCAGCTTCGTCATGCGCTCGGAGAGGGAGGTGTTCATCCGCTCCGTGGCGGTCGCCTGGTTGTCCATCTGCACCGCCAGCTTGGCGCGCCAGCCCCCCTCGGTGGCCAGCCAGGCGCCAAGGCCGACGAGGAGGGTCAGGATGGTCAGCCCGGGCGAAAGCCATGGCGACGGGCCGCGTGGGGCCGTGGGAGGAGCGGGCATCAGGCGGTTCCGTCGATCGAGGCGGGCCGGATGAGGCCCTGCTGCACGTGGTAGTCGTAGGCGTCCCGGCAGTGCCCGGGGCGCAGGCCGAAGCCGTCCACCGCCCGCACGCGGAGCGCCGCGCCGCGCTTGCCGCGCAGCCGGAGCTCCCACGACCAGGCGGAGAAGGTGGCGCGCCGCGGCCCGCCGGTCAGCGCGTTCAGGAGGCAGGACGCGCAGCTGCCGGTCTCGTCGGCGTAGGTGCTGCGGTTGGCAGCCAGGATGAAGGGGAGAGCGACGGCGCCGGCCACCAGGCCGGCCGCTAGGCCCATGCCCTCCACGAAGCGGCTGAGCGCGCCCACTACAGGGCGCCCCAGCGCATGAAGGCCTGATCCATGTCGGCCTCCGTCATGCCCCGCCCCGCCCCCAGCAGCGTCAGCAGCGGGTTGTCCCGGTCCACCTCGATCATCGCCCGCCAGGTGAGCTCGGCCGGGAAGGAGGCGCCGGCCGGCAGGGCGGAGAAGACCTCCTGCACGAAGCCGGGCACCGCGCCCGTCGAGGCCGCTGCCAGCGCTTCGGCCTCGGTGATGATGCCGTCGGCGGCCATGCCGAGGAGGAACTGACGGATGGTGAGCGTGCGCGGGATGTCCGCGAACACGCCGGTCACAGCCTCGCTCACCGAGCCCGGTTCCAGGAAGATCCCGGCCGGGGCCGGCAACTCCGTGCCCTCCGCGACGCGGATCAGCGCGAAGGAGAGGGCGCGGCCGGCGACCTTGCGGGTCTCGACGGGGCCGAAGGCGGCAACGCGGGGGTCATGCGGCGCGCCCTCGTCGGCGTACTCGGGGTGCCCCAGCGCGGCGAGCGCGGCGGCCATGGCGGCCACGGAGCCGGTCCAGCGGAGGTCGGCGTAGAGCGTGGACATGGTTTCTCCTATGCGGCCCTGAGGGCCTGGAGCTGCTCGTCGGGAAGAAGCACCCCGGGGTAGAGATCGTGGATGCCGAACTCTGCGGAGGCCGGGCTATTGAGCCCCGGATGGCCGTTCCCGATCAGGAAGCGGTTTGCCAGCGTCGTGCCGGTGAAGCCCTGGACGGGGCTGCCAGCGATGCTGGCCCGCACGGCGCCGGTCACGACGTCCCAGCCGATCGCGTAAGGGAAAGGCACGCCGGGCTGGATGGTCGCCATGTTGAACTGGCCGCCGCCGGTTCCGGCGCGGCCGAAGACGATGGTGTTCCCGCCGACCTCCTTGGCGATGTAGCTGCGGTTGGTGTTGCCGCCGCTGTCGAGGCAGAACAGCCCGAGATATGCGGATGCGGGGGTGTCAGCCGGGAACATGGCCGTGCCGACCACGGTGCCACGCTGCTGGGCTGAGGGAATGGCAAAGTTCAGCACGTCCATCGCGCGAGTGGCGGCGTCGGCCCCGGTCGGGATGTAGCTGGACGCCGAGGCGCCCTGTTCCAGCTGCATCCCCCAGAACTCCACCTGCCGCGCTCCTCCGCCGCCGGCGTTGGCCACGCCCGCGTTGCTCGCGCCGAAATTGCTCGTGAAGGTGAAGAAGTACCGCTGCCACTCCGGCGTGACCCGGATGCCCGTGCTGTAGACGTCGCTGCTGGCGTTGTAGATCTTAAACCGGAAGGTCTGCTCAACCGGCGCCCGCGCCCAAGCCGAGATCGTCCAGGTGCCATTGGCGGGCGTGCCGATGGCCTGGACCATCTGAGAGTTGCCGGCGCCGCCGAACTGCAGGGCCAGGGCACTGGCCGTGCCGTCCGGCGCAAGGCCATTGGTGGCGCTCTTGGCCGGGCCGTTCTGCAGGATCCACGCGGACTGCGCGAAGTCCTGCGAATAGCGGAAGATGCTCTGCCGCGGCGGCTCCATCAGGAGCCGTCGCGGTGCCCCCTGGAACCGAGGCACGTTCTCCGTCGCGTAGAGGACGGTGGCCTCATCAGGCGCGACGTACGAGCCGACCGATGCCCGGATGGCGGCCCCTGGGAGCGCGCCGGGGCCAAGGGAGCCTCGGCTGATGAGGCGAAGCGGGGCACGGCGCCGCCGCCGCATCAGCAAGATGAGGTCGCTCATCCCCCGATGTACCAGCCACCCCACGTCAGGGACCGCGCCCCGGAGAGCGCGGAGGCGACCCTGAAGCGAAGGAACCGCAGGCCCATCACGAGCCCCGGATCGACGGAGATAATTTGCCCCGGGGCTCCGCTCAGGGTGATGGCAGCGCCCGTGCGATCCACGACGTCGCGCCACTCGGCACTACCAGCCACCGGCATATCGTCGGTCACCGCCGCCTGGATCATCAGCGGCGTGCCCGCGGGCCAGTCGGTCGGGAGCTGCACCCAGGAGAGCGGACGCTGCTGCAGGTCGAAGCCGGTGCTCAGGGTCGCGGCGTTGGCAATGGCCACCGGCGATCCGGACAGGATGATGTTCTGCGGCATGCTGCCTCCAGAGGACGAGAGTGTCGGAAGTCTTAGTCCCCGCGCGCGCAGCTCGTAGCGGGCGGCGCAAGGCGTCTCGATCGAGGCGGCGTCACGCCCGATCTGGCCGAGCGTGGCGGGTGGGGCGCGTCACATCGCTTCCCCTCACGACATGACGAACCCAACCCGCCGAGCCGCCCAGCGCATGGCGTTGTGCACAGGCCCGTTCGGGGCCACGCTCACAGATCCCGACACCACCATGGCGCCCAGGTAGCCAAGGCTGGCGCCGGTTGGCACGCCCGACACGATGGTGCCCGCCACCATGAACTCCGCAGGCGAGAAGGCCCCGGAGGTGGTGGTGATCGGCGCGTCGATGATCGGCTTGTCGATGCCGTCCTGCAGGACCAGCGCTCGGCCGGGGGTGAGGACGATGGCCCAGGTGTGGGCCAGCCCATCCGGCGCGTTGGAGCTCTGGAGGGTCTGCACCGCACCCACCGGCCCGCGCAGCAGCAGCTGCCAGCCGCGCCGGAACTGGATGCGCGTCGTGGAGGACCCGCCCGTGCCCGCGCCCCACCAGCCGATGCTGGCCGACGAAGCGGACAGCGCGCCGGAGAAAACCAGGGCGACGCCCAGGGATTCGATGTTCCCCGTGGCGGCCGCGAGGATGGGAGACCCCGCCGGGGCGCGCAGCATGGGCAGGCCGGGGAAGCCCAGCGCCCGCTTGTCGGCTGTGTAGCCCTGGCCGGCGAGGATGGTCGGACGGTCGACGGCGGCGACCGCCACCAGCTTCCGGGCCGGGTCGTAGAGGTGGCGCAGCTCGGCCGCCACGCCGCCGCCGGCGTCGGGCGAACCCGCGGGGTCAGTGGCGTCGGCCGCGAAGATCAGGCCCGCGCCCAGGTCGGACGGCACCCACGAGAAGGGCGCGGCCGCGCTGACCGCGAAGGGCGCGGAGGTGGCAGCCAGGGCGGGGCTGCCCGGCGCCTCGGCGCGGAGCGTGTAGCCCGCGGCCACGGCCGGGGCCGGCAGGCTGTAGGCGGCGGCCCCGTTCGCCACGGTGGCGAAGACCTCCGTGCCCGGCACCTCGGCCCCCGCCAGCAGCAGCACGAAACGCACCTTCGCCACGTTGGTCACGCTGGCGACGGCCTGGACCAGCCCGCCGGTCTGGAGGTCGCCCGGCTGCGCTGCGAAGGTGATGGCCTGCACCGGGGCGCGGGTCAGCAGGTACTGCCAGGCCGTGCCGGTGCTGATGATCGTCTCGTCCGTCTTGCCGTCCGAACCCAGCTTGAGCACGGCGACATGGCCCGGGACGCGCGGCGGCGGCGGGAGCTGCGCGTGGGTGAGATAGACCCCCTTCTTCACCGTCGTGCCCTGGCCGTAATCCTCCAGGGCCGCCGGGGTCTCGTTCGGCAGCAGGCCCTCCGGAGCCAGGATGGTGACGTTCCGGCTGGTCGAGCCGATGTAGTAGGCTTTCACCGCGGCGGGGTTGTTACGGGTGATGTTCAGGCGCTCGATGCGCGTGCCGATCCCGCCCACGTCCATGACGGCGTAGTGGTCGCCCTCGAGCCCCTTATCCACCAGCTCCACGTCCTTCATGCCGCAGTTCGTGGAGCCGTCGCCGAAGCGCGCGAAGGGGTTGTTGAGCGCGGCGGTGCTGGTGCGGGTGATGCTGCCGCCCAGCATCACGCAGCGGTCGCTCTGCTTATAGGTGTTGAAGCCGGTCCACATGTTGTAACCGGGCCGGCCGACGATCTGGGCGTAAGCCGACATGTTCGACTGGAAGGCGCAATTCAGGCCCACGCCTGCACCGTTCGGCGCCGCCACGAACTTCTGCTCGGCGACGCTCCACACCAGCCCAGGCGCCATGTCGTGCGCGGTGAGGAAGATGTGGGCGTTCTCTCCGTAGGAGATATGGAGCCCCGTCTCCTGCGTGTGGGTGTAAAGGTGCGCCTCGATGTTACGCGTGCCGCGGAGCTTGTAGGAATCGCTGAACGGGCTGTTTCTCGTCCGCATGTGCACCACGCCGCGCTCCGTGAGGCGCATTGTCGGCGTGTCGTCCACCTCCTCGTCTGGGAACTCCGCGAGCGCGCCGGGATTGGTGTTGTACCAGGCGTGCGGCGGGCGGACGGCGCCGGTGGCCTTGTTCACATCCGTGCAGGTCACCGTGTCGAAGGCCATCTCCACATAGAAATCGGCAATGGAGGTGGTCAGGAATCCGAAGTCGCTGTTCCGCACGAACACGTCGCGGAGGTCGAGGCCCAGCAGCTGGTCCGTCGCCATGTTCACGGGCCGGGCGCGGATCGACACGGGGAAGTTGGTGAACCCCAGGTCGCGGCCACGGAAGCGGTTGCCGGTGATGTGCAGGGCCGCGATTTGGCCCATTGCATCGTTCAGCCCCTCGGTCGGGGCGCCGTAGGGCCAGTAGCCGCCGGGCTTCGCGGGGCTGGTCGGCTTCACCATGGGAAGCGGGTTCACGAAGCGCAGGCCGGAGAGATAGCAGTCCTCATCCATCACCCGCACGACGCGCATGCAGTAGTTCATCTGGATGATGGGCGAGAGCTTGCCGTTGCCCTCCAGCCGGCAGGGGCCATTGGTCTTCGCCTCGTCGTAGGTGACGAGAGGGCGGTACTCGGGGGGGAAGAGCACGCGGCTCCCCGAACGCACTGCATCCACCAGGGGCGCCGTGTCATCCGAGGCCCCGTCCATTTTGGCCTTGAAATCGAACTCGATGTCGAGGAACTGCCGGACCTTCCGCAGCATCGGCGTCGTGAGGGTTGGGATAAATTCGGAGGAGTACTCGGTCACGGCAGTCGCGACGTCGGCCGCTGCTCCCAGAACCTTCGCCCCCGTCAGCGCCAGAGACGAGCCATCGGCGCGGGACACCGCCACCTTGTCGGTCGGGAGCAGCTCGTCCGCCGGCTCCATGGCCTGCACGCGCTGGGCGCTGAGGACGCCGCCGCCGTAGGTCAGGACCGGTCCGTCGTTGCCCGCCAGCCACATCGGGCTGTCGGGCTGGACCCCGCCGTAGCCGGGCTGGACGTCGAACCGGCGCCACGCGATCTGGCGGGAGGGATTGCCGCACATCAGGCGCACGGCCCACGGCCCGGGCATGGTGACTTCGAAGGAGCCGCGCCAGGCGCCCGGTACCGCGGTGTCGGGAACGCCGACGACCTGGAGCTCGACGCCGTCCGGCCGCACCCACAGGAAGGTGACGTCGGTCGCGGCACTCGGGGCGCGCCGGGCATCGAAGAGGCGACCCTGGGCGTGCACGGTATCGCCGAGCCAGAGGCGCGGGCGCACGACGTCCGTATCGGGCAGAAGCCCGAGCTCGGCCGTGACTGCGGTCATGAAGGGGGCCTCGCAAGCGGCATCACCGCGCAGCCCAGAGGGCGCGCGGGGGTGCAGGCTCAGGAACTAAAGGGGGGAGTTAGGCCGCTAGGATGGCGTCGGCGCGCGCTCGGGTGAGCAGCCCTGCCGCCACCACGGCGTCCATGCCCGCGAGCAGGGTGGGGTGGTTGAGCTCCACCATCTGCGAGGCCGAGAGGTCGTCCAGGAACACCTGCAGCGTGGCATCGCCCGCTTCCAGCGCCTTCGAGGCGGCCAGGGTCACGGCCTTGCGCTCGTCCATCGTCCAGCGCTCGCGGAACTCGCGGGGCGAGCAGGTGCGCGGGGCGGAGAGCGGATCCGGGGCGGGAGGTGCAGAGAACGCCGCGCCGTCCCACAGCCAGCCATCCGTAACGCTCTGCGAGCCCGGCCCGGACAGCTCCACGAATCCGGGGAGCAGGTCCGGGTGGTATCGTTCCTCCAGCGGAGGGCTCTTCGCCGGGATCTTCACGATCTCGGCCACGACGCCGTCCCGCACATGGGCGAAAGTCTGCATCAGGCGTACTCCCAAACACGGACGAGGCCGGCGGCACCTGGCCCGCCGCTGGGTGCTGATGCCGAACCGAGCGACAAGACACCGCCCGATCCGCCAGTGCCCGGCGTCACGGCGCCGAAGCCGGAGGAGGACCCGCTCTGGAACGCGGCGCCGCCCCCGAAGAAGCTGGCGCCACCCTCTCCGGAAGTGGGGCTCACCCCGTAGAAGGCGGGCTTTCCGGTTCCGCCGGCGGCATTCGTGCCGCCATTGCCGGCAGTGCCCCCGGTCCCGGTTCCGCCGGACGCCTGGCCGACATAGGCCACCGTCGAGTTGCTGAGCGCGGCGCCAGTCACGCCCGCGCTGCCGCCGGTGGCCGACAGGAGCGCGCCGAACGAGCTGGTGCCGCCCGCCGCAGCCGGGCCGCCGCCTGCGCCGTTCGTGACGACCGCGCCCGAGAAGCCCGAGGTGAACCAGCCGCAGGCATAGCCGCCCGCCCCGCCCCCGGAGCCGGCCGAGACCTGGTTCGCGCCAGTCGGAGACGCGTTGCCGCCGCCGCCGCCACCACCGACGACCTCCGCGAAGACCTTTTTCGTGCCCTGGGTCGGGACGTAGGCGCCGGCGGGAAGGACACGCACGGCGAGCAGGCGCCCGACCAGTGCGTCCTTCAGCGTCTTCGTGCCGTCGATGGCTAGGCCGACGTCCAGGAGGAGCCCCACGAGCTCCTCCTGGATCATGTTCAGCCACCAGGCGCGGACACGGGTGGCCAGGGTGCCGGTCGCGGGATTGCCGCCGCGGAAGAACCCGACGGTGCCCGTCAGGGCTGGCATCGCCGGCTGCGAGGCGTCGGCGTAATCGTCCTGGATGCGGCGCATCTCAGCTCCCGTCGTAGGCGAAGATGAGGGTGGTGTGGCCGGGGCGGATGCCCTGCAGCCGGCATTCGAGGGGGGTGTTCCCCCAGGCGGAGAGCGGCTCGTCGGCCGCCGATTGCTCGGCGACGAAGTCCGTCGGGCTGGAGCTCGGCGCATGCACCCGCCACGCGTGCGCCCAGACGGGATCGTTGACCGCCTCGTCGGCTTCGAGCTCGTCGGCGCGAGCGACGCGGAACTCCTCGATCCTGACCGAGAAGCCCAGCTGCGCGGCCTGGCCGATGAAGTACCGGCGGGACTGCCCGCCCTGCGCGGCGAGGCGCGTGGTAACCTGCAGGCGCCGCTGCTGGAGGGTGTCCGGCATGCCCGTGCAGGCGTCCGGCAGGCGGAGCGCGGCCTCCCACTCGGGGAGCATCTGCAGGGCCGTCGCCGGGAATGCACCGGTGACCAGGGCGCGGGCCCGGGCGCAGAGGCGGGTAATGGAGGGGACGAGGCCGCGGGCGACCGTCTCCTGCCCCGTTCCGATGGCACGAGGCCAGATCGGGCCCCTGGGCATGAGGGCCTGCAGCGCGACCAGGTGGTCCGCCTCGGTCCGCTCGACATCGGCCACGGGTCAGCTCCAGGAGATATCGTCGGCGGTGACCGTCAGCAGGGCGCCCGGGTCGGCGGTGACCGACCCGGCCGGTGTGACGAGGGAGTAGGCCACCCCGCCCGCGCCGGCGGTGATCGCGCCCGTCCAGTCGGACTGGTGGACCGTGCCACCCGGCCGGGCCTTGCGGCGGAGCATCGCCTGCAGCGCCGTCAGCACGGCGGCCTGGTCGATGCTGGCCGAAGGGAGGATCCGCAGGGGGACGGCCTGAAAGACCGGCGAGACCACGTGCACCAGGGCCGTGGCGGGCCGGTCCGCTGAGATGGCGTCGGCCACCACCAGCTGGTCGCCCGTCGCGGCCGTGCCCCGGGGCTCGTCTGAGGCGACGCCGTCGCTGCCCTGGGGAAAGCCTCCGAAGGCCGCCCGGGCGTCGTCCAGCATGATGTGGACGACGACGTTGCCGTCCCCGAGGGAGGACGCCCAGGCGCGCGTGACGCCGGCGACGTCGCGGGCCCATCGGACGTAGTCCGAGAGGGAGCCGCCCTGGGGCGGGGTCGCGTAGCGCTCGAGCACCCGCGCCCGGAAGTCCTCCTCGAGTTCGGCATCCGCGCCGCCGGCGGGGGCGGTCGAGAGGGTGCCCGTGGAGGTCACGCCGGACAGGGCGCCGACAAGGGCGACCTCGGCGCCGAGCAGGGCATTGCCCGCCGCGCCGGCTTCCTCGGCCTCGATGGGCACGGTGGCCGTGCCGCCGGCGCCGATCGTCGCGAGCGCCGTGGTGACGTAGGCGACCCCGTCCGCGGTGCGCGCCAGGCGGATGCCGGCGGGGATGGGGCTGCCCGGGGTGCCGGCGAAGGTGGCGCCGCCGGCGGCGACGGAGGCCGCTTTCTGCAGGATCCCCACCAGGGCGCCCCAGGCCACCAGGAAGGCGCCCGTCGCGGTGAAGGGGTTGGTCTGCAGCGCCAGCCAGGCGAGGTAGCCGTAGACGCCGTCCACGAGCCCGGCGAGGACCTTGGCCATGATGGCCAGCGGCGAGGTGCGCAGAAGCACGCCGCCCACGGCGGCGGCCATGTCCGCCCGCGCCTGTCGCGCGAGCGCGGTCAGGGTGGGCCGCTCGTTGGGCATGCTCTCAGATCCCCTGCCAGGCCCATTCGGCCCTCAGGGCAGCCTCGCGGCCCTCGCCCTGGTGGATGGTGATGGAGGCGGCCATGCGGGTGGCGCCTACCCACCTGGTCTCGACCTCGATGCGGGCGGCGAGCTCGTCCTCCACCAGCCAGGCCAGGGCCTCGCGGATGTACCGCTCGGCCCGCCGGAGGGTGTCCGGCAGGTGCGCCGCGCGCCGCAGCAGCCAGAGCTTCGAGCCGATGGGCTCGCCGAGGGCGTTGCCCCACCAGCCGCGAGGATCCGTGGTTCCTGCCGGGAGAGCATCGTTCTCGTCAGCCCGGGTGTCGGTGAAGAGGGAGACCAGGACCGCCGTCTCCAGCTGGGGCGCGGTCAGCAGCTCGCCGTTGCCGGTCAGCTGCCAGTCCCCCTGGGTGCGCTCCTCGTCCCAGACGATCGCGACGTCGCCGTCCATGAGGGCTCCTGCGGGCGCCCTACGTCACGGGCGGGCCGGACTGGCCTCCGCCGGACTGGACGCCCCGGTGTTGGTGCTGCTGGAGGCTGACTGTCCCCGCGGTGACGTCGCCGTCGGCGGTGATCCGGCCGGTGCAGTGCAGCTCCGGCGTGTCAGCGGTGACTTTCGGCGCGTTCTGGATGGTGACGGGCTTGCCGCCGCCGTCCAGCACCAGGCCCGCGCGGGTCAGGTGGACCTTCTGGCCGGTGTCGTCGTGGAGCGCGACCTCGCCCTCTTCCAGCTCCAGCTGGAAGCGCCGGTCGTTCACCGCGATGATGATGCCCGAGGAGCGATTGCCGCCGAGGAACACGACCAGCGCGTCCGCTCCGACCTTGGCGCGCGACGCGACGCCGTACTGCTGCAGCGCCGGCGTGCCGTCGCGGATCTCGTCCCCGTCGAAGCGGGCCTGGTACCGCCGGACCCCCTTCCCGCCCATGGCCTGTGAGGCCGTCAGGCGGGCGATGCCGACGATCGACATCATCCGCCCGTAGAGGCGCTCGACCGTGCCGCTCACACCCCTGGTCCTGTCCCGCTCGTGCGTTGCGCGCCGCCGTCCCGGAGGATGCGGTCCTGGTCCAGGGTCTGCTGGACCTGCCAGTCGAAGGGCGAGAGGAGCACCGGCTCCGGCAGGAAGGCGTCCTCCGGCATCACTGTCACATCGGCGAAGGTACCGTCCCGGCCCTTGCGATAGGTGACCTCGGAAATCACCCACTCCGCATCGACCACGTGGCAACTCGGCACATGCACCGGCACCCGGTAGCCCGGCTCCCAGAGGCGCCCGGCCGCATCGCGCCAGCTCGGCACGACGATGGTCAGGGCCTGGGACCGTCCAATGCGCCGGGCGCGCTCCCAGCGGACCCGCCGCTCAGCGATATCCACCCCGTTCTGCATCGTCTCGGCGATGAGGATGAGGGGCCGGAACCGCTCCCCCGTGCCGGGCCGGTCGGTCCCTATGGTGCGGTCCGTGGCACGGGCGCGGAGGTTGTAGTCGGAGGAGGCAGAGGCCTGGGCTACGTCGCCCAGCGTCTCGGTCGGCATGTAGACCGCCTCGTAGAGGCTGTACCGCTGGTCGTCGGAGAAGGCGACGTCCGCATCCTCGACGTTGATGCCCTCGCGGAAGCCACTCGCGTGCCGGTCCTTCCCGAGCTTCGTCAGCACCAGGCGCCCGTCCGGCCCCTCGTAGGCGAGGAACTCGGAGTGCCGCGCCACGCGGTCGATGATGTCCCAGCTGCGCTCGGTGAGGATGACGTTGAACTGGGGCACCACGGCCCCGTCCCCGTCGCGCGCTTCCACCTGCAGCCCGTGCAGGCCGCAGAGGCGCTCGATGACGGCGCGGGTGGTGGCGTTGCTGATCTGGTTGGCGATGCCCCGCAGGTAGGCGGAGCAGTCCACCAGGTCCTGCGTCTTGCCGCGGCCGCTGACGGTGCGCCGCGAGCCCGTGCTCTTGTTCACCCCGGGCCGATACCGGTTGACGTAGCCGGTAATGACGGTGTCGCTGCCGAGCCGCACCACGCACGGCTTGCCGGGCTTGGCGATGACGATCGCGGGGTTGCCCCGGTCGAAGACCTTCAGGTCAAAGTCGGGCGGGGTGCGCTCGAGGCCGCGCGTCACGCGGACCTCCTGCCAGCCGATGTACTCCACCCCGTCGATCAGGAGGCTGAGATCGTCGGCGGCCATCAGGATCCGCGGACCCTGAACGTCCCGCCGATGAAGTTCGGGTCCTCCGCCGCGGCGTAGGCCGAGATCTCGTCCGCCCGGGAGAGGTCGCCGTAGAGGCGGTAGGCGTGGACCAGGGCCGGCATCGGCGCGGGCGCCTCGACCGTGCGAAGGCGCGGGAGGCTGCCCGCCCTCTCGCTCAGCAGCCGTGCCAGAGCGGTGCGCAGCCCGCGCAGCGCCGCGGCGGAGGCATCGTCGTAGGCGTCGGCCGCGATCACGATCTCCGCCTCCAGCAGGGCCGTGACGCGCTCCCGGAGCGCGACCGCTTCGTCGTAGGTGGGCAGGCTGGCGGCCGCGACGGCGCGGGCCAGGGCGGCCAAGGCGGCGCGGCGGCAGAGGGCGCTGCAGGCCTCCTGCACCCCGGTCATCGCCAGACCGATCGCGTCTCCCCCTTCGGCCACCGTCGGGCGATAGGCGCCTAGCGGCAGCAGCAGGCGGACGGCGTCGGCCGGGTCCAGGGCGAAGGCCTGCACCTGGCCGGCCAGGTCCTGCACGCCGTCGGCGATGTCGGAGAGGAGGGTCACAGCTTGTCCAGGAGGGCGGAGACGCGCGCCACGCCCCGGGTGACCCCGGCGCGGGCGCTCGAGAGCCGCGAGAGCGCGCCGTCGACGCTGGAGAAGGTCCGCGTGACAGTGCTGAGGGGGTTCCGGAGCCCGGACGCGAAACGCCCGAGCGTCTTGTCCAGGCCAGGCACCACGGCCCCGACGGCGCCGAGCGCGCTGCGGGCGTCGCCGATCAGCCCGTTGGCCGTCGACATCCAGCCCCGGACCGTGCTCTGCGCCTGGCGAACGACGTCCACCCCCTGCTTGAGGGCGTCGCCGGCCGAGCGGGCGAAGTCGGTGACCGAGGCGAGGTCGAGCTCGCCGGCCCACTTCTCGACGGTCGCGCCGAGGTCCTCGAGGCCGGCGAGGCCGCCGAGCGTGCCGCCCTTGCCTTCCTCCAGGAAGAAGAAGGCGCACTCGCAGACCCCGCCCTCGTCCCAGCGCCAGGAGGTCTCGAGCTCCTGGCCCTTGACGGTCAGGCTGCCGAGCGTGGGGTGGACGAGCTCGCCTTCCCCCTCCTGCTCGATGGCCTCGATCATCGCCGCCTCGCGGGAGATCGCGTCGTCGCCCGCCAGGAAGCCGATGATGCGGAAGCGGCGGCCGGCGCGGCCGAGGTCCTCGATCTCCACGGAATCGCGGAAGGCGAAGTCGTGGACGGCGAGGCTGCGGCCGAACCGGCCGGACGCCTCCAGCACGCCGAAGGGCAGGCCCCGCCAGGAAGCGGGGCGGAGATCTTCCAGCCAGCTCATGGCACGGCTCCCAGGTCCGGACGCACGACCCGCACCTGCCCGTCCTCGCTGCGTGCGGTGACCGTGGCGGGGCGATCGCCCTCCACGCGGACACGGAGGTCAATCTGCTGCCGCCCCACCGGGGCTGCGGCGGGCGACGGCGTGCCCGTGGCAGGCAGGGTGGACCGGGGCGGGGGGGGCGAGGCAGGCGGGGGTGCCGCCGCGGCGGCGGCGCCCCCGCCGCGCAGCTGGGGCAGCATGCCGGCGGCGGTGTCGCCGCGGGCATTCGCTTCGCCCAGCCTGCCCCGGGGCCGCTCGTAGTAGAGCGAGGTCACCTGGCCCGCGCCGGCAGCCGTCGTCTGACGGCGGAGCAGGTTGCCGGCACGACGCTCCGCCCCCTGGGTCAGCTCATAGTTGATGAAGTCGATCTGCTCCTCGAGGGAGCTGCCCTGGATCGGCTTGCCTGCCCAGCGCCGGAAGTTCTCCTGGCGGTCCGGGTGCCACTGCGCGATGCCGTAGGCCTTGCCGCTGTCGCCCACGGCCGCGTTGTCCAGGCCGCGGCCGCTCTCGTGGCGGAGGTTGGCCAGGATCCCTGCGGCCTGCTCTTCGGTCCAGCCATGCCCCTTCAGGCGGTCGAAAGCGGTGCGCTGCCGCGCTGTGGCCTCCTCGCCCCCGTAGGCCCGGCGCTGAGCGCCGTCGTCATCCTGCGCGCGGCGCCGATCCGGGCCGGATGCAAGGCCGGTGGTGCGCTCCGGGCGGTTCAGGACGCCGAAGTACATGCCGAGCCGCTCGCCGACCTGGCGCCAAGCCTCCCAGCCACGTTCCGCGTCGTCCTGCGGCGTGGGCTCCCGGGCGTCCTCGGCCCCGTAGAAGCCACCGGCCGTACCACGCCGGCCCATCCGGCCGCGGCGGGCGGCCTGGGCCTCGGGCGTCGCCGCGCCGCTCTCACGCCACATCTGCCCGGTGCGCTCGACACCGGCCACGGCGGCCGCAATTGCCGCGGCGGCGCCGAGCCCAGCCCCGAGGAGGAGCGGCCGGGAGAGACCGGCGGCGGTTGCAGAGGCGCCGGCCGCGCCAGCTGCGACAGCTGGGGCGGCAGCACCAGCGGCGCCGGCGGCAGCCGGGGCGGCGGCGGCGGCAGCGGCCGGGGCGGCAGCGGCGGCGCCTGCAGCGGCTGCGGGGAGGGAAGTGCGGGCCAGGCGGCTGGCTGCCCAGGTCGCGGCCTTGTAGGCGGCGGCTAGGCCCGTGACGCGGGCGGTGAGCCCGAGGATCGCGAGAGTCCACTTCGCCGCCATGGCGCCGGCCAGCACGGTCCCGACGGTCTCGAGGCTGACCACGTTCTCGTGGATCCAGCGGAGGCCGTTGCCGACGGTCTGGATGCCCTGCCCGATCTCGGTCCAGGGCACGGCCGCGAAGCCCCGGGCCATGCCCGTGACGGCCTCCCCGACCTTCAGGCCGATCCACTCGCGGTTCGTCACCACCCACTCGCGGGCGCCGTCGATCAGGGGGACCATGGAGGGCGCGAGCCGGGCGGCCAGCGTGTTCGCCAGCCCCTGCCCGGCCAGGGTGAGCTTGGCTTGGGCCTCCTCGAACTGGCGGGCGGCGCGGGCCCCCTCCTCGTTCGTGGCGCCGTAGCGCTCGGCCTCCGCCTGCAGCTCGCGGAGACCACGGCGGCCGCCGGAGAGGGCGGGGATCAGGCCAGGCGGGAGCCGCAGGGCCCCCATGACACGTGCCTGCAGGGCGGGATCGCCGATCCGCTGCAGGCCGTCAGCGACCTCCGGCAGGATGTCGGCCGCGCCGCGCGCGCGCCCGGAGGCGTCGCGCATCTGAATCCCGAGCATGCGGAAGTAGGCCGCGGCGGTGTCGTCCCGGCCGCCCACGGCGTCCGTGACCGCATCACCGAGGCTGACGAGGCCCTGAGCCATGTCCTCGCCCGAGGCGCCCGCGATCTTGGCGGCGGCCTGCAGGGAGGCAACCTGGCGCACCGAGGCGCCCGCGCGCTGCGACAGGCGGCCGAGCTCGGCACCGGTGCGTGCCCAGCCATCGGCCAGACGATAGACGCCGGTGATGGTGCCGGCGGCGGTGATAGCGGAGAGCGGGGGGACGATGGCGCCGATGGTGTCGGCCACGCCCCGCGCTTGGTTGCGGAGGCGGTCGAGGCCGAGGCCCCGGCCGATGTCCCCGCCCAGCCTCTTGACCGCGCCGCCCAGCTGGAGGGTCGAGCCCACCATCCGGGCGACGGGGCGCGAGTAGCCGTCCTGCGCCGTGATGGCGACGCTCAGCGCGCCGGCGGAGGCCGTGGCCATGTCAGAGGCGTCCCATCTCGGCGGCGCGCCTCTCCCACCAGAGGAGCTCGGTCACCGGCATATTCAGGCAGTCCCGCGGCCCGAAGCCGCAGGCGATCGTCACCCGCCCTGCGAGGCGTCCCCATCCGCCTTCAGGACGGGCAGCCTGAAACGGTCGAAGTACCGCTCCGCGAACTGGATGACCTGGGGCAGCAGCAGGTGCAGCACCGTGTGCGGCAGGGTGCCGTGCATGCGGATCAGGTGCTGCACGGTCTGGATGCCCGTCGGCTTCAGGGTCGCCTCGTCCAGGGACTGGGCGTTTGGCGGGGAGAGGATGACGTGGTCGTACTCCTTCCCGCCGAAGCTGATGGTCGGGAAGTTGATGCGGCGGGAGGGGATGGCCTCCACCACATCGACGTCATCGGCGGGGGTGTCGGTCTCGCTCACTGGATCAGGCCTCCGTCACCTGGGGACCCTCGAAGCGGAGCTCGATGGTCTGCTCGTCACCGTCGACGTCGATCGCGCCGACGCAGGCCATGTCGTTGCCGGTGGCCCGCTTGCCGTTCGTCAGCTCGAGCGAGACCGACACGCCGGCCATGTTGAGGTACTCCTCGGACGAGATGCCGGCGATGTTGCGCACCACGGCCTTGATGTGGCCGGTCTTGGGCTTGAGCTTCCAGCCGTGGAAGCCGTCCATGCCCATCATCGGCTCGCGCTCGTGCGTCGAGGTGCTGTAGCCGGTGCCGCTGACCACGGGCAGCGCGAGGCCGTCCACGGTCAGGAAGGCGGTACCCGCAAGGGCGTCCGTATCGAAGGCCATGGATCAGTTTCCCGTGGACTGGCGGAACTGCACGCGGGCAGCGAACTGGCGGAACTGGTCCACCGGGATGATCGGCAGCAGCCCGTCCACGCGGCAGCGGTTGGAGCTGTTCCGCTGGACGTCGAGCGCCTCGGCGAAGCGGCTGTACTGCTGCACCAGCCCCTCGTCCTGCATGGCGCGGTACTCGCTCAGCAGGAAGTCGCGGATGATGAGGCGGCTGATCCGGCGGGTGCCGGGCCGGGGCTTCTGCGCGTCGTCCACCAGCACGCAGCGGCCGAAGCGGCTGGTGATGCCGTTCTTCAGGCGGCGGATGGCGGCGGCGATGCAGTAGAGCCGCTCGGGGTACATGTAGCTGTCGTCCGGCGCACCCTGCCCGTTCAGGCGGTAGCCGGTGACCAGCGTGTCCGTCAGGACCGAGCCGTCGGCCTGCACGACCGAAGCGCCCATGCCGTTGTTCACGAGGGTGTTGCGGTCCCCCACCCCGAAGCGGAGGTCCGAGCTCGGCGGCAGCATGTCCACCGGCAGGCCGTGAAGCGGGATCCCCGGGTTCGCCCGGATGCTCGCCGCGCAGGCCCCGGCGAGGCTGGCCGAGACCAGCGGCGCGAAGGACGGCGACCCGTTGAAGGGCAGCGTCACCAGGTACTGGTCGTTGCGGTTGCCGGCGAAGGTCAGCGCCTGGGAAAGGGTGGCGCGGAGGGCCGCAAAGGCACCGCCGTAGAGCATCTTGTCCCAGGACCAGCGCGCGTCGATGTGGGCGCGCAGCGCGTTCAGGCTCGTCGTGTCCAGGTAGGGCAGGACGTAGAACTCGAAGGCCTCGTCGTTCAGGTTGGCCAGCGCCGTGACCAGGTCCGGGTTGGCGGTGCCACCGGACATCGCCGCGATCGTCATCGCCAGGCCCGCCGGGGCCACCTCGCCGCCGGCGGAGCCGAGGAAGTTCCGGACCACCTGGATATCGTTGCCGACCTCGCCCTTGTGGCGGGCGGTCAGGGTCACGACAGCGGCGGCCGCGGCGGCCGTCACCGGCAGGTCGCCGGCGGCGTTCACCGCGGCGGCGATCGCTGCCGCGATCTGGGGGAGCGTCATGGCAGGCGCGACTGCGTACTGCACCCGGCGCCCGGCGATGTAGAGGCTGTCCGTGCCGGCGGCCGTCGCAACCGCGGTGACGGTGATGGTGCCCGTGGCGGCGACGCCGGCGCCGTTGTCGGCCAGCGGCAGCACATGGGTCTCCCCCGTGGTGTCCCGCTTGCGATAGGCCTCGGCCTGAAGGGCCAGCATGGACCCGCGCCCGGCGCGCGCCTGGATCCAGGGCACGTTCTCCAGCGGCACCCGGACGCCCGGGGCGATGTCGGCCGCCGCGTTCTTCTGGCCGATGATGAGGGTGCGGAGGCTGCCGGCGGTGTTGGAGTTGCCCGCCGAGTTGTCCATCTCCGCGTAGAAGAGGGTCGTGCGGAGGTTGGCCGGGATCTGCGTGAAGCCGTCCATCAGGCGGGGTGCTCCTCGTCCGCCGGGGGCGGGGTGAAGACCGCCTCCGGGGCGGGCTCATCGGGGGTATCGGGGACCGGCTCCGGGGCCGGGGTGACGGAGGCCTCGGCCTCCGGAGGCTCGCCCTCGCGGGCATCCTGATCGCGCAGGATCCGGACCCAGTGCTCGGTGCGCTCGACCCAGCGGCCCTCGGGCGGCAGGAAGTCGTGCAGCACCGGGTCGGGCACGAGCGTGCCCTCCCGCGGGATGACGTAGATCATGGAGGCTCCTACGGGGCCGAAGGTGCCGGGACCGGGCGCAGGGCGAGGCCGAAGCCGTCGCAGCAGGCCGGGTCGGGCTGGATGACGTCGAAGGTCTCGGGCCAGATGAGCTCGAAGGCGACGAGACCGCGCCCGAGGGCGAGCTCCGAGCTCTTGGTGTCGATGCCGAGGGTGGTCTTCACCCCCTCGACGCGCTCGATGAGGCGGCCCGGGCCCATCTGCAGGTCCGCCGAGGTGAGGACCAGGTCGCGCACCTGGCCGGTGAGAGCCTCGAGCTCGGCTTCCACCTCCTCCTCGTCCCGGGACCGGTCGCGGACACGCGCCTCGACGCCGAGGATGAAGCTGGCCTGGAAGCGGCTCTGGGCGGAGGTGCCACCCAGTCGCTTCAGCTCCTCCTGCCAGCCGTAGACCAGCAGGAGGGACTGCTCCCGCTCCTGCACCGGCCAGGTGCGGGCCCGGTAGACGCGGCCCTCCACAAGGGTGGCCCCCTCGCGGAGGATCTCGGTTACCCGGTCCCGGACCACGGCACGGTGCACGGCGGTGCTCATCCGATGAGGCCCAGCTCCAGGTAGACCCAGCCCTGCCCGTCGGGCAGGTCGTCCCTGATGTCGAAGGTGAGGCCGCCGACGACCACGCGGTCCTTCGGACGGAATGCGAAGCCGGGCGGGAAGTCCGCCTGCCGAACGCCCAGCCAGGTCTTCGCGACGGAAGAGGGAGCGATCGCCCCCTCCATCATCACCTGCAGCTGCGTGCGATCGAGGATCCCGCGCAGTCCGGGCGGCAGCTCGGGCTGATCGCGGGGCTGGTACGTGATGGGCTGGCCGAAGGCACTGAGCAGCGCCCCCGTCATCAGCCCGTCCAGGTCGACGGGCACGACGCCGTCAGGCGCCGCGGCGGCCGCGCTGGAGCATCTCCGGGCGGGTGCAGATGTGCAGCGGGTAGGAGTAGGCCTCCGCCTGCACCCACTGGTCCCGATCCTTGTCGAAGACCATCTGGATGTAGACCGGCTTGCCGAGGGTGTTGAGCCACTGGAAGCTCTCGCCCGGTGCGAGCGCGCGCTGGAAGACGCCCGGCGCGCCGACGGGGAAGAACTTCACCTCGTTCGGCGCAACCGCGATCGCGGAGTTGTCGTCGGAGCCGCGGTAGTTCTGCCAGTCGATGTCGCCGAAGGGCATGGAGGAGAAGGCGGTGCCGCCCCGCAGCTCCACGGCCGCGTTCCAGTTGGCGTAGGTCTGCACCACGTCCGGGTGGCTGACCAGGTCGTCCCAGAAGGCGTCGCCGGCGATCGCGTGCACCCGGGTACCCGGCGTCCAGGCACCCTGGGAGGCGCGCTGCATCGCCCGCACCACCCCGGCGCACTTCTTCCGCAGGGTCCCGGCCGTGCTGGCGCCCTTCAGGTCGAAGGCGATCTCGTCGGGCTGGATTACCCCGAACTCGTCGAACCAGTCGTAGAGGACCGACCCGTCCGCATCGAGCAGCTTGCCCTGGACGGCGCCGAGGCGGTGCCGCTCCCAGGTGTACTCCATGTTGGAGGTCAGCCCCGTGGGGCCGGCCACGCGCCGCGCCACCTCGGTCTGCACCTGCATCAGCACCGTCTCCTCGCCGAACTCGCGGATGCCCTGCAGCTCGGAGGCGAAGATCGTGTCGGCGTGCGCCAGGCGCGGCACCTCGAAGTAGCGCATCTTGCGCTTCTCCGTCTTGCGCTGCGTCGGCGCCGTGCCGCGCTCGGAGGTCGGCACGATGACGAGGACGCCGTTGCGCTCCTCCACGGCGAGCGCCGTGGTGCGGATCGGCTTATCCTCGAAGATGCCCAGCGTGCCGAGGCCCTGGGGCTTGAAGGGAGTGCGCTCGACAGCCGCGGTCATCTCCACGGTGGAGAAGGCATCGGCCTTGAAGACGTTCAGAATGCTCATCGTGATGGGGGTTCCCGAGAGGGGACGGCCGCCGTCACGGCGCGCCGGGGACCGGACTGGCCGGTCGTGGAGAGGGCGAGCGCCCGCCGGCGGCGGGCACCGGGGTCAGCGGGCGACGATGGCCACGGCCAGGAGGTCGGCGAGCCCGGCGGTGCGGCCGGTCGCGTCCACGCTCGCGTCCCAGAGCAGCTCGGAGGCGTTCACCTCCGCCGCCCGGGTGACGGCGGCTCCGCGCTTCGAGCCGTTCGCCGGCACCGTGACGGTCGCGTAGAGGATGGCGGAGGCCACCTCGCTGCCGTCGGAGCCGACGTTGTCGTAGGGGACGTAGTTCCCGGTCGCGCTCAGCTTGGCGAGGACGGTGCCGGCCTGCAGCGTGACGGCGGCGCCGGTCTGGTTCTGCACCGTGATGGTGTCGCGGGAGCGGAAGCCGTTCGCCTGGGAGACCAGGAAATGGCCGGGGTAGAAGCCCTCGGAGAGGACGGGTGCGCTGGGCATGGTCGGTTCTTCCTGATCAGCCGCGGGGGGTGACGCCGGCGCGCTTCATGGCCGTGTCCCAGGAGGCGGCGGCCTGCTGCTTGCGGCTGGGGGCCGGCGTCTCGGCGGCGGAGGGGCGGTTGCCGAGGTCGGCCATGCGCTGGCCGAGCCCCGGGGCGGCGGCCTGCTGCTTCGGCAGGGTGCCGAGCAGCTTGACCGCCGCCTTGGCGCTCATCGTGGTGTTGCAGGCCAGGTTGGCGGCGGCCGCGGCGCGACCGGCGGCAGCCTTGGAGCCGAGGATGCGGGCACAGCGGGCGCGCTCGCGGGACCGGGCGGCGCGGGCCTTCGGGTCGCGGTCGTCCTTCTCGTCCTGCTCCTCGTCGTCGTCCTCCGCGTCCTCGTCCTCCTCGGCGGCGGTGCGGCGGCTGCGGGCGCGCTTGTCGTCTTCCTCGTCGCCCTCCTCGTCGTCGCCGTCCTCGGCCTTCTCGCGGTCCTCGTCGTCGCCCTCCTCGTCCTCATCGGAGGCGCGGCGGCCGCGGGCGCGCTTGTCCTCGTCCTCCTCGTCCTCGGACTCCTCGCGGCGCTCCTCGTCCTCGGCGCGGCGGCCCTTGGCGCGGGCCGGCGCGGGGGCGGAGGCCTGCGGCACGGGATCCATCAGGTGGGCGAAGGGTACGAGCGCCTCGGCGACGGAGGCGCGCGCGCGGGACGGGCGGCGCGCGGGCGCGGCCGCGGCCTTGGGCTTACGGGGCATGGAACCTCGGGGGGCTGGCGCCGGTGCGGCGCGGGGTCAGAGGGTGTTGAAGAGGGCGCGGAAGGCGGCGCCGGGGGACGCGACCGCGTCCGCGAGGCCCACCCTCAGCCCGGCGGGGCCGAGGAAGGTGCCGGCCTTCGTGGCCCGGACCTCGGAGGCCTTCAGGCCCCGGTTCCGCGCCACGGTGTCGATGAACAGCTCGCCCATCGTGTCGATGTCGGCCTGCATGCGGCCGAGGGCGTCCTTGCTCAGGGGCTCGTAGGGGTTCCCCTCGGCCTTGTGCTCGCCGTACCGGATCATGGTGACGGTGATGCCGGCCTTGCCCAGCGCCTGGGACATGTCGACGTGCATGCCGATGACGCCAATGCTGCCCGTGCCGCCGGTGCGGGGCACGGTGATGCGGTCGCAGGCACTGGCCAGGGCGTAGGCGGCCGAGAAGGCGTTCTCGTCCAGGATGGCCCACATCGGCTTCTCGCCGCGCAGCCCGTAGACGACGTCGACCAGGTCGAAGCACCCGGCGACCTCGCCGCCCGGGCTGTCGATGTTGAAGGCGATCGCCTTCACGTCCGGGTCCTGGAGTGCGGCCAGGAGCGCCGCCCGGATCCCGTCGTAGCCGGTCATCCCGGAGTAGGGCCGGAGGGTGCCGAGCTTCTGGACCAGGGTCCCGGTGACGTGGATGACGGCAATGCCGCCCACCAGGTCGTAGCCCTGGTCGCGATCGCGCCGCTCCCGCCGATCGGATGGCGCGCCGAGCTCCTCGTCCTCCATGGCCCGCGGCTTGAGCGAGATCAGCTCGCCGCCGCGGAACATGCTGGCGATGCCGAGCCGGTCCGCCAGGGCCGCCATCACCACCTCCGCCTTCTGCGGGTGGATGGCGATCGGGGTGTTGAAGAGGCGCTGCGCCAGGTGGGGGAAGGATGTCACCGGACGTTCTCCAGCGTATCCCAGCCCCAGGGGGCAGGCCGGCCGCCGAGCCGCTCCCGCGCGGTCACTAGCTCCGCCGGATCGCCCTCAGGGTGACGCGTGACGGAGAGGCCGGTCCGGATCGGTTCCAGGCCGCAGGCGTCCAGGCAGGTGCCCTCCCCGAAGCTGCGGAGCTCCACCAGCTCGCCGGCGACGAGCCGGGCCTGAGCACCGGCGGCAGCTGCGGGGCGGACGAAGGCGAGGAGCGCCGCGAGGCCGAAGGCCCCGCGGCGGCTCAGCACGGAGTGCGGCATCATCGGTCGTTCCTGCCGCCCTGCGGCTGGTTGGGCGGGCCGGCCGCCCACTGGGGCAGCGGCAGCCCGCGCTGCTTCATCATGCGGATCTCGACCTGGCGCTGGTCGAGGTTCTCCTCGTAGTCCCGGCCCTGCTCGGCGCTCTCCTGCTCGAGCGTGCCGAAGCCCGCCTCCATGCCCAGCACCGCGCCCTGGCGCTCCGCGACCGGGTCCACCCAGCCACGGGCCGGGCCGATCCAGTTGCAGCGCATGTACGCGGTCCGCATCTCGATGAAGGACGGCGCGCCGCGCGGCAGGGGCGCCCGGCCGGAGTCCATGATCTCCTCCAGCAGGCAGCCCCAGATCGGGTTGGCGAAGCCGACCGCGAAATTGTCGCGGCGGCGGATGAGCGTCTTCCAAGCCTCCAGCATGGCGGCCCGGGCGGAGGAGTAGTTCGTCTTCGAGTAGTCCCAGCTGACCTGCTCGGCCGAGAGGCCGGCGGTCGCGGCGAAGGCTCGGAGCACGTGGCCCTGGAAGTCCACGAACCCCGAGTTGGGGTGCGTGGAGGTAATGGCCTTCAGCTCCTCGCCCGGCGCCAGGCGCGGGATCTTCACCCCGCCGACGGCGATCGGGTTATCCTTGGCGTGCTGCATCCGCAGCTGCTGGTAGGCGCTGAGCTCGCCTTCGTTATCCTCGGAGTTGAGGACGTCCGTCTCGTCGTAGGGCGACTGGATGACGGTCGCGAAGATCGTCTGCAGGAGCATCTGCGCCAGCTCGGCGCGATCGGCCCGTGAGCCCATCTTCAGTCGCGAGAGGACCGGGGCGAGGATACCGAGGCCTCGATGCTGCCCCCGCCGGTCGAGCTCGCCGTCGTGGATGGTGACCGGCCTGCCCCACGGGGTCTCCCGCGGGAACAGATCCCAGATCATGCTCTCGATCGCGGCGAAGTTCTCGCCCTGGTGGGCGCGGCGGATGTGGTACCCCGTCGCTGCCCCCAGGCCGTCCAGCACGATGCCGGCCCGGAGGTTCGGCGTGTCGACCTGCTGGTAGGGGTTCGACAGCCGGTCCGGGTCGAGCAGCTGGACCGTCGTGTTGTAGCGCGCCGCCCCGTACCCGACCCGCTCCGGCGTCCAGAGCATGACGCCCAGGGCCTCTCCGTCGAGGATCTTGTGGCGCAGCGCCAGCCAGTACATCTGGGTCATGGTCAGCTGCCGGGCGGCGTCGCACCATTTCCCGGTGTCGTCCGCCCACATGCGGTACTCGGCCTCGACGGCCCGCCCGAACTCGTCGGCCCAGACCGCGTCGAAGCTCCGGCTGTAGGCCTGCAGGGCCCGGTAGTCGGGCTTGGCCACCAGCCGGAACTGGCTGCCGATCGCGCTGTCCAGGATGCGGGTAATGCCACCCGTAGCCCAGCCGTCGTTCCGGACCAGGTCGCGGGAGCGCGCGACCATGCGGTCGCGGTCCTGGTTGATCTCGGCGTCCGGGGAGCGCAGCCAGGGCTGCCACTCCGAGGTCTCCTGGCCGAAGAGGTTTGCCGCGTCGTAGGCGAAGCCGCCGGCCATGCCGCCCGGGACGTAGCCGCCGGGACCCTGCGCCCGGGGGCGACCACCTTCGGCCTTGGCGGCGGCGCGGAGGGCCTTCTCGCGCTTCCGGCTCACCGGAAGACCACGCTGCGGGCGCCGCGGCGAATGCCGAGCGCGGCGTTGATCTGCCGGATGAGGCCCCGGATCTTCTCATCGTCCGTCGGGGTGAAGGTCACGCTGCGCGCGCCGGTGCCCGCGGTGTAGCTGACGGCCACGGCCTTCTGGCCCGCCCCGAGCTCGATGAGCGCGCCCTGCAGCTGGGCGCGATAGCCCTCCAGGGCCCCGCGCGACATGCCCGCGAAGACCCCGACCTGGATGATGTCCGACATGAGGTCCTCAGAAAGCCCAGCGGCTGGCCCGGGCGGCCGGGCGCGGCGCGCGCGCGAGCGGCGCCGGCGGCAGGGGCGTGGTCGGGAGGGGCGGCGGGGGCGTGGAATCCGGCGAGGCGGCTTCCGCCTCCTCCTCCGGCATAGGTACGGCCGACGGCGACGGCGGCTCGATCTCGGGCCTGGGGCCGTCGTAGGGCAGCTGCGCCGCGGCGGTGATGCGGTTCAGCTTCTTGCCGAAGTGCAGCAGCCCCTGCAGGGCGGCGTAGGCATAGACGCGGCAGTCCAGGGCCTCGTTCCTCTTGTGGGAGGGGCACTCCCACACCCGGAACCGGCGGCCGCCCTCCTCCTTCAGCACGTTCCGCTCGGAGAGCATCTGCTCGTACCAGATGACGTCGCGGTCCTCGGGCACGTGCGTGAAGCCGGGCCCGTGCTTCTCGAAGGTCAGCCGGTGCCGGATGATGTCCTTCGCCGTATTGGTGCCGATGACGAAGGGCCGGTAGCTGGCCTTGCTCTTCGCCGTGGGTCGCTTGGCCGGCCAGACCGGGGAGCGCGCGCCGTTCTGCGCGCTCTCGCCCTTGATGCCCCACACCTTCCGGCCCAGCCGGGCCTTGCAGAAGGCGTAGGCTTTCTGGGTGTGGTGACCGCCCGTGTCGATGCAGGTGGCCTGCACCCGGAAGGGGCGGCCGTCGGCGCGATGGAACGTGCTCAGCAGGTAGGCGTCGACGCGCGTCCACAGCTCCTCGCTGTCGGGGTCGCCGTCGAAGACCTGGTAGTCGACCGACCAGGACTCCTCATCCTGGCCCCAGCCGACGATCTCCACCTCGATGCGGTCGTCCTGGACGTCCACGCCGGCGGTGAGGAGGCCGACCCCGAAGGGCACCTTCGCCTCCCAGGCCTCGCGCCTGGCGAGCAGTACGTCCAGCGCGACCGCCCGTCCCGCCGTCGGGCGGTAGGGGTTGCCGTCCTGGGTGTTCCACCAGACCTGCAGCTTGTCCTGGTTGCCCTGGGCATCCACCCACTTTGTGGCGATGTCGGACGGCTTGTCCTTCTGCCAGGGCGAATAGAGCTTCCCGGCCTGGAAGCCGGCATGCTTGTTCGGGACCGCCCAGCTGCCGCAGTGGCAGCACTTGGCCCGGTGCACGTCCCAGCGAGGCCCCTTCCAGCGGTCCCAGACGGCCTGCACGGCCCGCTGGTTGCTGGCAGGGTCCGACACCTCCTCGGCGCGCCAGGCGCGCTCGTAGGCGTCCAGCGGTGACTGGCGCTCGCCGCAGCACTCGAAAGCCTTGGTCTGGTGCCAGAGCGTGGTGGAGAGCGCCCGCAGGCGGTCTCCCTCGGACCACTCGCACCCGCAGGCCTCGCAGCTGATGGCGGCCTTCTCGGGCTTCCAGCCGGCCTTGCCGTCATCGTCCGGGAGGACGTGCCTATGGAAATTCGGGAACTGGCGGTGCCCGCAGTGCGGGCAGGCCAGGGAGGCGCGGCGCTGATCGCTCTCCGCGTAGGAGTCCGCGATGCGGCTCTCGTCCTCGACCGTCGGCGAGCAGGCGCGGATGGACAGCCAGTTGAGATCGAAGGAGGCGGTGCGCTCCTCGGCGATCGCGATCGGCTCGCCCTCGCGGGTGACCGGGTACTTGTCCACCTCGTCCGACATCAGGACCCGGATGGGGCGGCGCGCCAGGTTGTCCGGGGAGCCGGCGCCGGCGAGGGCCAGGAAGCCGCCGGGGAAGCTCTTGAAGAGCAGCGTCTCGTCGGCGTTCCGCGTCTTGCTGCTGCCCACCAGGTCCCGCAGGACCGGGGTGGACTTCACCATCGGCGAGATCCGCTCCTTCGAGAACTGCTCGGCCGCCGCCTCCTTCGGCTGCAGTAGCAGCATGGGGCTGGGGTCGAGGTGCGCGAAGTAGCCGAAGACGTTCTCGAGGAGCGCGGTCTTCATCAGCTGCGTGCACACCATCGCCGTGATGATGTGGACGCCGGGCTCCGTGACCGCGAGCATCGGCCCGCGGGCCACCTCCACCGTGGAGGTCTTCCAGCGGCCTGTGCGGGCGCCGGCCCCCTTGGCCAGGCGCCGGAAGCGGTCCGCCCAGTCGGGGACGGAGATACGGGGCGGCGGCGTCAGGCCCTTCCGGGCCGCCTGCCGCAGGCGATCAAGCTTCGTCCTCGGGCGGGGTAAAGTCGGGCTCGGGCTCCCCGAGGTCCTCGAGCTGCTGCTGGACATGGGGGGTGAGGGCCTCGAGCACGCGTCCGGCATCGATGCCGAGATCCGCGGCGATGAGCGGCGCAACGCGGGCCGGCCAGTTCATCCAGGCGTCCCGGAAGGCCCGGTACGTCTCGAACATGACGCCCTCGGCCACCGCGATTTCCACGACCGCATCCGCGTCGCGGCGGGCGGCGACCAGCACGCGGATCGCGGCGCCGGCGGCCTTCACCTGCTCGGAGCGAGCGAGGGCCGGGACGTTCCCGGCCAGCACGTCGCGCTGAAAGCCCTCGAGGTCGATCTCCTCGGCCGGCTCATCCTCGGCCGGCCGCGTCGGGCGGCGGAGCTCGCCGCCGTGCGGCTGCGGCTCCATCCGAGGGGCCGGGGCGGCCGGCGGGGGTGCGGACACCGGGGTGCGGACAGGTGCGGACACCGCAGGGGTGTCCGCACCTGTGTCCGCGGGGATGTCCGCAGGCGTGTCCGCACCGCTGGATGAGTGCCGGTTGCTCCTGCGCCACCCCGACCCGACGAGGGCGGGATCGAGCGTTCCGTCCCGGAAAGCCTGGAGTTTTCCGCCCTGGACCGCGCGGCGGACGAGCTTGTCGTCGCAGCCCTCGCGGCGGGCGAACTCGCGGATGGAGATTCCGCCGGGGGTGTCCGCGGACAGGGGTGCGGACACCTTTTTTTCTCCATAGCTGGGGGAGACGCGGGGCGCGAAGCGTCCCGTGCGAGGGGTGGGGGTCAGGAGGGACCCAGAACGGGGGGGGTGGGGGGCGGTCAGGCCCCCTCCTACCCCGCCCCTCGGGTCACCTCCCGACCCCTCGACGCCGCGCCCCGTGCTTTCTCCCCGTCGGCCACCCTCTGGGGCTCGGTCGGGAGGACGTGGGCGCGGCGTGTCTGGTCAGCTCGGCGTGGCGTGGGTCTGCACGATCCAGGCTTCGCCGTGGTGCTGGGCTGCTCGACTGGCGAAGATGAGCACCTGGTTCGCCGTGACCCGCGTCATGGCAGTGTCGATCACCATCGTCTGGAATGGCTCGGAGAACGCGGACAGCATCACGAAGCGGCCCAGGCCACAGAAGACGATGGGCTTGGGAGCCGGCTCCATCTGGGCCTGCTGCCGGTGCAGCCGCGCGACCTCGTCGTTGTCGCAGATGAAGAGCACCGGGCCGCGCCGCGCCGCCATGAGCGCATGGGCGAGAGCAGCCTCGGTCTTACCTGCGCCGGACGCGCCGACGATGGCCAGCTTGTGGAGGCGGCTCATCCGATCAGGCCCAGACGTGGCGGCCGGCCGCCCGGCGCTGTGCCTGGCGCTGCTGGTCGCGCTTGATGCGGCGATGCAGGCTGAGCAGCGGGCTGTCGATGCCGCCGCCGCGCCGGGCCACGCCGGACGCTGCGAAACGCCGGCGCTCCGCCCGGTTCCGCGGCACGCGGTCCAGGTCCTCCACGAGGCAGCTTTGCTCGGCCAGCGTCAGGCTGGCGCGGCTGATCATGAAGGCGAGTGCGGCCGCCTTCATCCGGCGCACGCGATTCCCGAGCCGCTGCAGCTGGAGCTGGAGGTCCATGCGCATCCTGATCTTCCCGATGATGAAGCTGAAGGTGCGCCCGCCTCAGCGGCGGGCGGTCGCGATCGCCTTGGCGAGCTGCTCGCGGAAAGCGGGGGCAAGGGTCGCTCTCACGACCTTCGCGGTGCGCGCCTGGAAGCCCAGGCGCGGCTTGTATTTCGCGGAGGGCACGAAGACGGCGAGCGGCTGCAGTGCCCCGTCGGCGAGGCGCCGCCAGAAGCCGCCGGTGCCTCCCTCGGACTTGCCGACGAAGACGTCCTTTCGGGCCTTTGCCGTGGCGAGGGCGCGCCGCGGCATGTTGCCGAAGGCGTTGCGCCGGATTGCGCGCGGGATGACGAGGGCCTGACCGCCGCCCGTGCCGCCGAGCTTCGAGGGCTCGGGCTGGCGCGTGCCGCCAGTCTCCTGCAGGCGCAGGTATTCGGCCTGTCGCTGCTTCGCGTAGACGCGCGCGACCAGCTGCCCCTTGCGGGCCGGCTGGACCGCGAACGCGTTCATGGTGAACGGGGTGGGGCGGTCAAAGACCGATGGGAGAGCTCGCCGGTTCGCAACCGCGGCGGTCTGCGCCACACTGGTGAGGGTCCGCGCAGCCGCGAACGGGACCTGGCGCTTGGCCAGGTCATCCAGTCCCCTGGTGAGAGGCCCGAAATCGGCCTTCACCTCCCCGAACTTCATGGAGGCCCCGCATGCATGACGAGCTGGTTGAGAAGGTCCGGGATTATCTCGCCCGGGATCTCGTGAAGTACTTCCCGTCCCACGCCTCGGAGATGCTGCAAGGTCTGGAGGACCGGATGCGCGAGCCCAGCAGGTCCGATCAGGAGATCGAGATGCTCTCCGAACTCCGGAGCAAGCTGAAGCTGGCGATGGACCCGACCCTGTCGTTTCCTGGTGCGACCGCTACTGGATCGTGAGGGTGGTGTAGCCCTTCCGGCCCTTCCGGCCCGGCATCACCTGGCCGACCATTTCCTTCGTGATGATTACGTTCGGCGTCGGCTCCAAGGCTTTCGTCTCGCTGCGGGTCACCACGTGGTTCCCGGCGATGACGCTCAGCGCGTCGCCGAGGCCGGCCAGGATGTCCGGCTTCAGCGCATCGCACTTCGCCTCGAGGGCGGCGATGTCGGCCTTGGCCAGGGCGTACTCCGCCACCTTCTTCACCAGCTTGGCGTCCTTGATGACAGGACGGGTGAGCGGCGCCGCCTTCGGGGCGGCGGTGGACTTGCGGGGCGCGGCGGCCATCAAGCGGCTTTCCTCTGCTGCAGCAGGCGCGAGACCTGCTTCGCGTGCCAGACCTCACCCCCGGAGGGCGGGCGGACGCCGCGGGCGGTGAGCGCCTCCGCGACCTGGCGGAGGCTGGTGGCGCCGGCGCGCTGGGCCGCCTCGATGAAGGGCCAGACGTCGGCAAGGTAGTCGACCGCGCGAGCGGTCTGCGCCGCGCGGCCGGCGCGCGACGAGGCGGAATCGATGCCCTTCTGCAGGCGCGGGGCTCCGAGCTTCACCCCGCGGGCCCTGGCCTGAGCGAGGGCGGCCTTGGTGCGCTGGCTGATCAACCCGGCCTCGAGTTCGGCCACGGCGGCCAGCAGCGTCAGCAGGAACTTCCCGGTCGGACCGGGCGGGATCTGGGGCAGGTCGCAGAAAGCGACGCCGGCATCACCGACGCCCTCCACGACCGAGAGGAGGAAGCGCGCGTTGCGCGCCAAGCGGTCAATTTTCGCGATCACCAGCACCGCGCGGCGGGCGCGGCAAGCGGCGAGCGCCGCGGTGAGCTGGGGGCGGTCCACCCGCTTGCCGCTCTCCACCTCCTCGAACTCGGCGGCGAGCTTGGCGCCGGGCTGCGATGCCAGAAAGGAGGCCACAGCCGCCTTCTGAGCATCCAGCCCCAACCCGCTACGGCCCTGCTGATCGGTGGAGACGCGGTAGTAGGCGACGAAGAGGGGTCCGCCCGCCGGGCCCTGTACGGGGCGCCTCAGCGTAGGGCGGGGCATTCTGGCGCTGTGACCTCCGCAAACGTCCGTTTAGGCCGTTGTCACACCTGGGTGGTGCGGGCAGGCTGACCGATGCAGTCCCAGAGGATTACAGCGTGCCCAGCATCACTCTCACGGCCAGCCGTGTTCGTGGCCTTTGTCTTCAGGCCGTCGCAGCCGTCCAGGATCGGATCGAGGAAGAGCAGAAAGCCAGGGTAGGCGGCTCTCCGGAGCGCCAGATGGCTGGCGTCCACGAGACGGCTCGGCTGAGCAAGATTCAAGGTCGGGTCGAGGAGCTCGCCTACGTAGCCGACTTGGCTTCGGGGATGGGCGGGGATGAGGTTGCGGTCGAGCTCGACCGAGAGGACCTCGCGTTGCTCGATTCCGCCCTTCGTCGTCCGAAGAAGTAGCCCGAGAGCGTCTCTCCGCCTCCACTTCGGAGGGACGTTGCCGACGCTGTGGCACCCGGCGAGCTGCGCGGAGCCGGAGCAGGTTCTGAGCGCCGGGCCGGGCACCGGCGTTCTTCTCGCTGTGGATGGGTCACCCCGGAAACGACGAAGCCCCCGGTCCTGGGGGAACCGGGGGCTTCTCTCGTGCGAGCCCCGACGCGCTGTCAGGACCCTCTCGGGGTATCGTGGCTTCGCCCTTACCCCAGGATGGGGAATCCGGGCAAGTGAAAAGTGAACAGGACGTAACTTAGGCAGCGGCGGCCGTCCGGCCCCACATCGCCCGAGCTGTCACCCCGTCCGGCGTGAAGCCGTACTCTCGGCCGCCTGGCTGGGCCGCGAGGATCCCAACGCCCTCCAGCACCACCAGCTCCGGCATGCCGAAGCCGCGGCCGCCGGCGATCGCGCGAGGGGAGCCGTCGGTCGGGAAGTGCTCCATGGCGGCCTGGCACCGGCCGGACATGCTGCCGAGGAATCGGGTGATCCGCTCGGCCCGCTCCGCCACGGAAAGGGTGATCGGCTGGTAGTGGGAGGAGCGGATGTGCGGGTCGCGCGCCGGGCCTGGCTCGGCCGGGGGCACGATCGGGGAGACCTCCGGGACCAGCTGCTTCGTGTTCAGCGAGCCGGCCACCTGGCGCATGCGCTGCCACTCTACGGCCCAGGCCTTGCCGGCGAGCTGCTGGGTGTACAGCTCCTGGCAGATCCAGCCGATCGCCTCGGCAAAGCGGCGCTGCACCGTCCGGTGCTCCATGCCCAACTTCTCGCCGATCTGGCGCCAGCTCAGCAGGGGCTTCTTCTGCCGGACGGAGATCAGGGAGCGGAGGAGGACGATCCGGCGGTGGACCACGTGCTCCACCGGGATGATCCCGATCCACTGGAAAGCCTCGTCCATCTGGTCGATCTGCCGGGCTGTCGGGACCTTACGCGGCAGGTCATCGTCCCCGGCCGGAGCCGCATCGGCCATGGCCAGGGCCTCGGCCGGCCAGTTGGTGCGGAAGCCCGCGGGGAAGCAGCCGCGCCCGGGCAGCGCACGGAGAGTGTCCGTGGCGTCGCAAAGCCGCATCTCGACCACCTCGGTGTCGTAGATGGGCCAGGGCAGCTCGGAGGCCTGGGCGGCCTGGGGCTGGGTCGTCATGGCGGCGTCGGCGCTCCCACGCGCGAAAAGGCGCCCGCGGAGGACCGCGGCGCCGGATGGAGGATCTGGATCGGAAGGGATGGCGCTGTGTTCGACAGCGCGGTCCTGAAACGACGATGCGCCCGGGTCCATAAGGCCCCCGAGCGCATCTCGCCGCAGCGTGGGGCCAGCCCTACCGGAAAATGGGGAATCTGGGCAAGCGCGAACAGGCGCGGCCACCAAGCAGCGTGCAACCTCTGGTACGTTCACTCGACCCCCGGGCGGCAGGCCCCCGCCCGGCGCCGTTCACTTTTCGTATCACGCCTCTGCGATCTGTGCAGCACATTCCTTAGGCATGGGTCGGTTCAGAGCCAGGATCCGCACCGCGACCTTTGAAGATTGGGTGTTACCGGTGTTCCCGGTGTTACCACATTGTTTTCTTTAGTTGAACCTGGGAACACCATGGCTCGAAGGCGGTGTTCCCGGTGTTACCTTCGGGCCAGAGAGGTAACACCGGGAACACCTAAAAACTCGGTCGGTGTTCCCGACTTTCTCAATTCAAAACAGGGCGGTAACACCGGATACACCGGTAACACCGCATTTTCAGGACCAGCGATCCTCGTCCGCCTCTTCCGCCCCCGGCTCGTCCTGCATGCCCAAGATCGCGCCACTAACCCGGTACACGCGCACGTTGCCCTCACCCGGCACCTTCACGACGTCCGACGACTTGCCCTTCCGCCCAGCCGCCAGAAGACCCTGGCTTGCCAGCACGGCCGCAACCCGTTTTGGGTCCATCCCCTTGCAGACGTCGTTGGTCCAGGCCTGGGGAAGGATGAGGTACTCCCAGCCGTCCCTGTCCCCCGCGGGACGCCGGCGCCAGCCCGCCCGATTCGTGGTGCGGAGCACCTCCGGCGGCGGCCCCTCGGGGTTGCCCTGCCCGTCCTGCCGCACCAGGGGGGTGAAACGGCTCTCGCCGTGCGCTTCGAGGAAGGCCTGCACCTGGCTGATCGCCTGCTGGTCCTCGGTGGTCCCGGCCCCGCCCCGCTCCCGCAGCCAGGTCTTGAAGCACTCCCCGGCCGCGCGCACCGCCTCGCCCTTCGGCCAGGGCAGCACCCCCCACTCCGTGGCCATCTCCCCCGCGAGAGCGATAAGGGCGAAGCGATCGGCCACGGAGCGGACCTGGCCCGCCGCATCCTCAGGGACGTGCAGCTTGGCAAAGCTGGCCTGGGCCCCCTTCACCCGCGCCTCGAGGTCCCGCTGCCCCGAAACCCGGGCGCGGACCAGCTGGGTGAGGAAGGCGCGCCCGGCTGTCCCGTAGTGGGTCCGCGCCTGCAGCTGCAGGTGCTTCGCCAGGTCCCCGGGCCCGGGCATGGAGTGCAGGTTCTGGAACACCCCCATCCCGGCGCCGGCATTCGCTGGCAGGTTGACTAGGCGCACCTCGAGGCCGGCCATCACCTTCCGTTGCGCCTCCGCCAGCTTCGCGGCCAGAGTGATCTCCCCGGTGGAGAGGAACATGGTCCGCCAGGTCCTCGTCCGCCGGGCGCCCCCTTCCTTGCCCGCCCGGAGCTTCCCGGCGCCGTTCGCCAGCATGTAGATCGTGTCCGCCACATCGGCCGCGCTGGCCTGTCCCATCTCGTCCAGGATTAGGGCGGTGTCCGAGGTTTCGGACGCGGCGCTCTCCAGGCCGTTGGCCGTGGCGCGCCACTGGCGGACCTGGGCGCCGCGGGCGCCCTTTCCCCAGACAGAGCCCGCCACGTAGAGGGTGGTGCTCTTCCCGGTCTGACTGTCGCCCACGATGTGAATGCCGCCGCTGTCGCCGCCCACAACGTCCAGCAAGGGGGTGGCCAGGGCGGTGCAGATGGCTAGCGCCAGCCGGTGATTCCCGACGGCGAAGGCCGCCACGTTCGTCTTCCAGCCTTGCAGGTCGCCGGTCGGGAGGAAGGCCCCGTCCGTCCCCGCGTGATCGGTCTGCAGGATCACGGACCCGGCCGCGGGGCCGAAGGCCTCCCCGCCGGGCAGGATGAAGACCGGCTTGCCCTGGCTGGTATGCCAGCCGGTCCGGTCCACGCAGATCAGGCGCCGCTTGCTCCGCACACCGCCGATGAAGTTCCGCAGCAGGGTCTTCGCCCGCCCGCTGGGGGAGCAGTGCAGCCCCGCATCCTCCAGCTCCTCGGCGATTCGGCTGCCGTCGGAGTGGACCAGCCGCTTCGGCACCGACCACTGGTGCTGGCGGCCGTCTCGGTCCTTCCAGCGGATCACGAGACCCCAGGCCATGCCGGTTCCGTCATTCGCCTCCCCCACCACCTCGAACGCGGCGGTGACGAAGACGGGGTCGGTCTTCAGGACCTCCCCGTCGTCGTTGACGGTCGTGCCCTCGTAGAAGAGGCCGCCGTCCCGGAAGACGTACCCCGGCGGCAGTTCGGGCGGGTCAGCGTCGATCGCCTCCTCCAGCAGCTCCGCCAGCAGCACCTCCGAGACCGTCTCCGGCAGGGTGTCGGCCAGGTCCCATCCCTCCGGCCACTCCCGGGGGACCTGGACGATGGAGAAGGAGGCCGCCTTCGTCGGGCCGCGCGACGGCCGCGCCATGGCCGCCGCCTCGTTCACGTACCGCCGGCCCGGGTCATCCTGGTCCGGCCAGGCCACCACCTTCCTGCGGTGCAGGGGGCGCCAATCCGCCTTCTTTGCCTTGTTGCTCCCGCCCTGGCTGGCGATGACGACGTAGTCCGGGAAGCGGAGCCGCGCCGCCTCCGCCGTCTTCTCCCCCTCGACCAGCAGCACGGGCGCCTCCGGCCGTGCCGCGAGGTACTGCAGGCCATAGAGAGGAATCGGCGCCGCCGGGGCCTTCATGTGCCAGCGGGTCTGGTCCTGGGGGCGGCCCTGCCGGTCCGTCCACACCCGCCGGCCGTGGCAGAAGGGGGTGACGTCCTTGTGCAGCTTCTCGCCGACCTGCTTCTCGAAGCGGGCGACCACGAAGAGCAGGCAGCCCTGCGCGTCGCGGTACTCCCACATCGCCACGGCCTGCCCGAGTTCGGGGTGGTAGAGCTCCGCCAGCTTCGGCGCGGGCACCATGACGGGCATGCGCGAGGGCTGCCACTCCTCATCCCGCTTCTTCGGCGGCGTCTCGTGCGCGTGGCCGTTCAGGTCGCCGAGCGGAGCGAAAGGGTCGGTGCCGCTCTTGGCGGACTGGTGGATTTCAGACATGGCGACCCCCCAGGTCGATGCCGAGCATGTCGGCGAGGCGCCGGGCGGCTTCGCCCTGGCTCAGGTTGTGGATGGCGGCTGTGAGGCTGATGACGTCGCCGCCGCTGGCGCCGTCAGCGGCGAAGTCCGCCCATTTCCCCGTGACGAGGTTCACCTTGCAGGACCGCCCGGGCTGGCCGGTGAGATCCCCGCAGACCCACTCGTCCCCCTCCTTCCGCCCGCCGGGGAGCCAGCGGGCGCACAGGTCCGGCAGCCGGTGCAGCGCGACCCGGTTGACGGCCTGGAAGTCGATTGGGGGTGGGGACTGCGGGGCCGCCTGACGGCCGCGCGGGCCGGGTGCGTGCCCCCGGGTCATGGCGACCGGCGCCGGGGCTCACGCCCGCCGCGGCCCGAGGGGGGCTTGGGGCGCGCGGCGGACGGTCCCTCGCCCTTCACTGCGGGGGCAGCGGGCGAGCTCGGGGAATTGTTGCGGGCGATGGCTCCGGCAATCCGGGCAACCTTGCGGAAGCTTTCGGCCGCCTCATCGGCTTCGCGCTCGGTGTCGAGAGCATCGGCCGGGCAGATGCTTCCGTCAGCCAACCCGTCAAGGAACGAGACAGAGACATCTGCGCCCTCGCGCGCGCTCTCAGCAATGGCCGCGGCGAGCTCAGTGTCGTCAGCCGGCTCCACGAGAAGGATCGTGTAGCCGCACATCAACGCGATTTCGCGTAGCAGCGCCGGCTCCTTCGCTCGCGCGACGAGATCAACCAGCACGTCGACCGGCATGTAAGAATCAGGCTTGTGGTGGTTCGCGTAGTCGGAGAGCTGGGATTTGCCAACACGGGTCACGGTCTCGCCGGCGAGACCGCCTCCGACATGTACGACTAGATTGCCGGTAGCGGTCTTCAGCGCGGATAGCCGCTCGGGCGTGCAATGCCGGACCGGACTGATTCCGGGTGCAGAGCGTGCACGGCGGCCGCATCCTTGCCGCATGCGATCATTCATGACCGACGCCGCCGCACTGGAGAGCACACGACCGGAGCGCGCTTCCCGGTTCGTGCGAGCCGTAGGGGCTGAACAGGCAGCACTTCAGATCGGCGAGGACGAGGGCTCGAGAGGGGCCATTTCGTACGCGCCGGCCAATGGTCCGAAAACCATTGCGTCGCTCGTTCGAGAACCGTCGCGGAACAATCACCGCCTTCGCGGATGCGACGGAAGAAAATCCCGGTTCCTCCCACGAGGGAGCCGATCCGGCTTTCGGACAGCCCGGTGGAAGCGGCATACGCTTCGGCAAGGCTGAGAAGGTCATGGCGCCAGTTCATACCGACATGGTGCGTACTACGGTACGCGTTAGTCAAGTGCCGCGTGCTATTGTCCTCGCGACCGCTCGGCATGCGGCGCGTACTATGGCACCCATGTCGATAGAGACTCTCATCGCCCGCTTAGAAGAGCGCGTGAAAGTACTGCGCGCCTCCGACCCAAAGTTTTCAGAGCGCGCTTTCTTGCGAAATGCCGAACTAGACGAAGCTACGCTTCGGCGCATCCGAGATAGACGGCAGGTCCCAAGTCCTGCTGTTCTGGCCCGTCTTGAGGGTGCTTTCGGTACTGCCCCTGGATACCTCATTGAGGCCGTCACGGGCCGCACGGCCGTGGCAAACTCTCTCGCTCTCGAGGCGGTCTATGTTCGTGGCGCTGTGCAAGCGGGCGTCTGGCGGGAAGCGGTTGAGTGGGCGTCGGCCGAGTGGTTCCCGATCATGGTGCCAACCGACAAACGCCTGCCCGCGAACGTCGAGCGCTTCGGTCTGCTAGTACGGGGCAACTCGATGGATCGGCTCTACCCCGAGGGGACCGTGGTCGTCGTCGTGCGCTACCACGACCTGAGACGGCAGCCCCGGCCGGGAGATCGCGTGGTCGTGCTCAGGCGGAACCCTCGGACTTTCGAGTTTGAGGCGACCCTGAAGGAACTGCAGATCGATAAGGACGGGCGAGTGCTTCTATGGCCCCGGAGTTCGGCGCCGGAGTTTCAGGCGCCCTTCATCATCCATGGTGAGCCACAGGTAAACCGCCTCGAAGGCAGCTCACCCGCCGACTTTGTTCCGAACGAGGGAGAGGACAACGCAGAACTCATAATCACAGGGTTCGTGATCGGAAGCTACCGGCCGGAGGACACCGACCCACTATAAGCGCGTACTGTGGTACGCATTTTCTGCTTGACGAGTACGAAGGTACGCAACAGGCTGGGGCTTCACCAAGGAAGTCCCGATGCCTTCTCTGTCCCCACACCTGCCCAACAACCGTCTCCCGCAGCGTGGAGCTGCGCGCCGGCGCTGCGCTGAGCCGAAGCGCGAGCTCGACCACGACCTGCGCGTCGAGAGTGGCGGCCAGGGCTCCGTCCGCCTGGTCATCAACGGCACCGTCGAGGCGCTGACCGCGAACGAGGCCGCCCGCTTCGGCGCCATGATCATCGAGACCGCGCGCCGCGCGGGGGCGGTCGGCTGATGCGGCCGACCTGCTCCACCCCCGAGCGTGACGAGTTCCTGCTGGCGAACTGGTCGAACCTCGAGCTCTCGCTTGAGGCCCTGGCAGCCCGGATGAATGCGATGCCCGGGCCGCAGATCGCGGGCGGCACCACGGTGTCCTCCATGCGCAAGCGGCTGGGCCTGCCCTCCAACCGGCGGCCGGCGCCTTCAGCTCGTCGCCCGTCGCAGGTGCGCGCCGCGACGGTGTCCACCCGCGGGCCCGCCCTTCACGGCGCCTCCGGCGTCAAGGGCACGTCGCTCTCCACCTCGGAGAGCGGCGCGGACCTTCCGGCCGACAACGGCGACCGCGCCGAGGCCGAGGAGCTGTTCGAGAGCGGCCTCTTCGCTCGCGCCGTCGCCGCCCAGCTGCAGGTGGACGTGGGTCTCGTCAGCTGCTGGTACTTCGCCTGGAAGAAGCGCCGGCCCGCGCAGGCGGCGCAGCGCGCGGAGGGCATCGTCCCTTCCAACCCCGCGCCCGCGAGCAGCAGGGGCATCGCGGCATGATCGCGCAGGACCTCGTCCAGGCCGCCGATCTGGCGCTCTCCATCGTGCACCACCGGCCCAACCTGCTCACCGTCGCCCTGGACCGGCTGGCGGATGAGACTGACCGCCTCCTGGAGCTGGAGGGCGCCTCCGCCGGCCCCCTCCGGGATGCCGGGAAGCGCATCGCCAACCACCTGATCGTGGCGCGCGCCTACCACCGGGTCGCGCCGGACCAGGTGCTGGAAGCGCTGGACGACATCCGCAGGCAGGCCACGCTGGTGCTGCGACTGGTGGAGGTCCTCCCCCTCGTCCCGCCGCCTCCCCTTCCCGCGGCCTGGAACGCCCCGCCGCAGGGCCGCCACGGCCTCTACGTCATCCCGGGGGGCCGGGCATGAGGCGCCGCTTCTACAACACCTGGAGGGCGGACCGCGCCCGACTGGCGGCGGTCTACCCCGCCGCCTTCCCGGGGCGGAACCAGGACCGCCCGGCGCTGTCGCGCGGGATCCGCGACCAGCTGGTCGCCACAGGCATGATGACCCGACGGCAGGCGGGCGACTTCCTCTCGGAATGGACCCGCCGCCCCCGCTACCTGCAGGCCATCGTGCAGGGCGGCCGGCGCGTCCACCTGGACGGGCGCCCGGCCGAGCACATCACCGAGGGCGACCAGCGCTACGCCGCCCGTGCGCTCGAGCAGCTGCGGTACGTCGGCCACGTCTCCCGCCGCCCGCGCCAGCCCGGGGCCACGATGGAGGCCGCCCATGTTTGACGGCGCCGCCCCCGGCGACGGGCCCGCCCTCGCCTACACCCCCGACCTCCTGCAGCACGCCGGCGTGGCCTCCTGGCCGTTCGGAGAGCTCCGGCGGGGCTGGTACCGCACCATCCTCGCGGACCCGCCCTGGGCTTTTCGGCTCCACTCCGACGCCGGAGACGCGAAGAGCCCGCAGCACCACTACAACTGCATGGACCTGGCCGACATCCAGGCCCTGCCCGTCGCCGACCTCGCGGATCCCGAGGGCTGTGCCCTGGTGATGTGGGCGACGGCTCCCATGATGCCGCAGGCCCTGGCGACCCTCGCCGCCTGGCACTTCGCGTTCAAGACGATGGGCACCTGGGCGAAGCGCAGCCGGACCGGCGGCGCCTGGGCTTTCGGCACCGGCTACGTGTTCCGCAGCGCGGCGGAGTTCTACCTGGTCGGCACGCGCGGCCGGCCGGAGCTCGCTGCGAGGAACGTACGCAACCTCATCGTGGCGCCCACGCGCGAGCACAGCCGCAAGCCCGACCAGCTGCGCCACGACCTCGAGCGCCTCTTTCAGCCCCCGCGCGCCGAGCTCTTCGCGCGCGAGGCGACACAGGGCTGGGACGCCTGGGGCAACCAGGTCGGCAAGTTCACCCCGGAGGCGGCCCATGGCTGAAGCAACTGGCATCAGCTGGGCCACCAGCACCTTCAACCCCTGGATCGGCTGCACCGCGGTCTCGCCTGGCTGCGACAACTGCTACGCGGAGACGCTGGCCACCCGTCACCGATGGGTGGAGTGGGGCCCGCACGCGCTCCGCCGCCGCACTAGCTCGGCCAACTGGGCCAAGCCCCTCACCTGGAACCGCAAGGCGGCGAAGTCGGGCCAGCCCTGGCGCGTCTTCTGCAGCAGCCTCGCGGACGTCTTCGACAACCGCGCCCCGGAAGGCGCGCAGGAAGACCTCTGGGCGCTGATCCGCGCCACGCCGTTCCTGACCTGGATGCTGCTGACGAAGCGGCCCGGGAACATCGTGAAGATGCTCCCCCCGGATTGGGGCTCCGGGTGGACGAACGTGTGGCTGGGCACGACCGTGGAAAACCAGGCCGAGGCGGAGCGCCGGCTTCCGGCTCTCCTGTCCGTACCGGCAACCCTGCACTTCCTCTCCTGCGAGCCGCTGCTGGGCCCCGTAGACCTCTACCGTGTCGCCGAGGGGAACGGGTGGATGCGCGACGCCCTGGTCGGGATGCGCTGGCATCCCGGCGCGACGGCGGACGTGCGTCAGGGCTGCCGATCCGAGGGGCACGCCCGTGTTGGCTGGGTGATCGCCGGCGGGGAGAGCGGGCACAGGGCCCGCCCAATCGAGCCCGCCTGGGCTCAGGCACTCCGCGACCGGTGCGACGCGGCGGGCGTGCCCTTCCACTTTAAGCAGTGGGGCGGCCCCAACCCGAAGGCGGCGGGCCACCTTCTGGACGGTGCTGAGCGCTTGGCGGTGCCGGCATGACCGTCTACGTCGACGATATGCGGGCGCGGCTGGGGAAGATGATCCTCTGCCACATGATCGCGGATACGGATGAGGAGCTGCACGCCATGGCAGCCCGCATCGGCGTCTCCCGGCGCTGGCACCAGGCGCCGCCCCAACACGACAGCCACTACGACGTTGCCCTCAGCAAGCGCGCCCTGGCCGTGGAGGCCGGGGCCGTCGAGGTCCCCATGCGCGAGCTGGTGGACATGCTGATCGAGCGTCGCAGGACGGGCCGCCTGACACGCCAGAGCGAGCGGGTGAGCGCAGCATGAATGCGTGCCGCATCCGGCTTTCGCGCCGTCCGAACTGGAGCATGCCGCCCCAGAGCATGTCCGTCGCCCGCCCGCACCGCTGGGGCAATCGCTACAACGTCGGCCTGGTCTTCACGGCGGCCGAGGCCGTCAGCCTGCACCGGCAGGACGTGGAGGAGCGCCTCCGCGGTCCCTTTGCCGCGCGCTTTGCCGGCGAGCTCGAGCAGCTCCGGGGCAGAAATCTCGGCTGCTGGTGCGCCCTCTGCCCCGACCACCAAGCCGGGAAGCCGTTCGGTGTCGCCTGCGCCGCCTGCGCGCCCTGTCATGCCGACACATTGGGGGAGCTCGCGAACGCCCCCCTCACCTGCGAGGCCGTCCATGCCTGACTTCTCTGCCCAGATGAGGGACAGCACCGCCGAAGAGCGGGACCTGATGGGCCAGTTCATCCCCATCCTGGCCAGCAGCCCCTCACCCACCGTGACCAGTGTGGTGCTCGCCAAGCTGCTGGGGACTTCGATCGGGGGCTTCTACGAGAACCAGCATCAGGACAGGGTCGCTGAGCAGCTATTCGACGTGACCCGGGAGGCTATGCGGAAGATGCGAGAGGCCGTTCCAAGCCTGGTCGCCATGCACACCGCCCTGAGAGCGGCCGGTCTCTCCGACGAGGATATCGCCCGCCTCTTTAAGCCCCATGGTGGCCAGCGTGGCTGACGCTATCCCCGAGGGCGCCCTGGAGAGCAGCCTTGCCATCGTGGGTCGCAGCGGCAGCGGGAAGAGCTACGCCGCCCGCGGCGCGGCCGAGCGGCTCCTCGATCTGGGCCGGCAGCTGGTGGTGCTGGACCCCACGGGCGTGTGGTGGGGGCTCCGTGCCGCCGCCGACGGCAAGAAACGCGGCTTCTCCGTCGTCATCCTCGGCGGCGACCATGGCGACCTGCCCCTCCCCCACACCGCAGGGGACGCCCTGGCCCGCCAGGTGGTGCAGGGCAGCCTCTCCTTGGTGCTGGACACCAGCGGCTTCACCATGGGGCAGCGCCGCGTCTTCTACGCGGCCTTCCTCGAGCGCCTCTACGCCGACAACCGGCAGGTGCTCCACCTGGTGGTGGACGAGGCGGACGAGCTCGCCCCGCAGAACCCGCAGCCGGACCAGACCGTGGTGCTGCACCGCCTGGACCAGATCGTCCGCCGCGGCCGGGTAAAGGGCTTCCGGGTGATGCTCATCACCCAACGGCCCGCGGTGCTGAACAAGAACGTGCTCAGCCAGGCGGGCGCGCTGCTGGCGCTGAAGCTCCCCTCCCCGCAGGACCGGAAGGCAATTGCGGGGTGGATTGAGGGGCAGGCGGACCGGGCCGAGGCGAAGGCGCTGATCGACAGCCTCCCCAGTCTGCCTGTCGGGGAGGGCTGGGTCTGGTGGCCGGAGGGTGACCGCGCCCCCCGGCGGGTCCGCTTCCCGAGGATCCGCACCTTCGATTCGGGGCGTACCCCTGCCCCAGGCGAGGCGGCGCCGGCGGCGCGCGTGTCCGGCGCAGAACTGGACCTCTCCGGGCTGCGTGCGGCGCTGCAGGCCGCGGAGGAGGTGCCGAAGCCCTCTCCCAGCAGGCCAGATTTGACCGCTGCCGCGGCGTCTCGGCAGGTCCAGGACCTTGAGGCGCGTGTCAGGGAGCTGCAGGCGATCGTGGATTGGCAGGAAGCCACCCTCGATGGCCTCAGGCGGCTGCTGGCGCAGCCCGTGCCCGCTCCGGCCCTCATCTCTCCGCCGGCGCCCGCACCGGCCCCGAGGGGGGCCAGGAAGCCGGGTACGCATGCGCCGGACGCCCCGCCAGCTGATGGCTCGCTGCGCCGCCCCGCGCTGCGCCTGCTGGAGGTCCTCGCGTCCCGTCATCCAGCTCGGATCACGGAGCCCCAGTGGGCGGCGCTGGCCGGGCTGAGGCGCAGCGGGGGCAACTGGCGCAACCTCGTGTCGCAACTCCGCGTCGCCGGCGTGCTGACGGAGGAGGGCCGCACCTTCGGCGTCAGCTCCGCCGGCTTCGCTCTTCTTCCGGGAGGCGGGCCGCCCCGGCCGAAGGCGCCGACGGAGATCCGCGCCATGTGGGCCCGGGCTCTCGGCGGGACGGCGGCGCGGATGATGGAGGCTCTCCTGAAGGCCGGCGCCGCCGGGCTTACCAGGCTGGGCTTGGCCGAAGCGACCGGCATCGAGATCTCCGGCGGGAACTTCCGCAATAACCTAAGCAAGCTGCGCACGGCGGAGCTACTGGTGGAGGAGGCGGACAGCCTCTGGCTGGTGAAGGAGCTGCGCGATGCCTGACGGCGACCGCATGCCGCACTGGCCGCCCCTGATGAGCGAGCAGTTGGCGGCCGACTACTGCGGGCAGATGTCGGTCGGGCTCTTCCGGAGCGTGGTGGTACCAGAATGCCCGGCCGTCCCTCTCTCCATGCGTCGCGTGGCCTGGGCGAAGGAGGACCTGGACCGCTGGATTGCTCGGCGGCGCGGCGTCGTGGCAGCGTCCGAGGAGAAGAACCCCTGGGACCCCGAGTGACCGTTTTCCGGCTGAAGCACGTCCAGCGGTTCAAGGATCGTCACGGGAAGGTCCGCCACTACCTGCGCCTCCCCGGGGTCTCTCGAACCCCCCTCCCCGGCCTACCCGGGTCGGAGGAGTTCATGGCGGCCTACAACCGAGGCCTGGCCGAAGCGAAGACGCGACAGCCAGTCGGCGCGGCCAAGGTGCTCCCGGGCAGCCTCGATGCTCTCGCGGTCATCCTCTACGATTCGCAGGACTTCCGCGCGCTGCGCCTGAGCACCCAGGCTACCTACCGTCGCATTATCGAGAGCCTCAGGGAGAAGCACGGCGCTAAGCCCGTGAGGCTGATGGAGCCGCGCCACATCAAGCCCATCATGCTGGAGGCGAACGGACCGACGGCGGCGAACCACCGGCTGAAGGTGCTGCGCCTCCTCCTCCGATTCGCGGTCGAGCTCGGCTGGCTGAAGATGGACCCCACCCGCGACGTGAAGCGGGTGAAGCACAAGACCAAGGGCTACCCCGCCTGGACCCAGGAGATGGTGGACGCCTACCGGGCCCACTGGCCGAGCGGGTCCATGCAGCGCCTAGCCCTCGAGCTCCTCTTCCACACCGGGCAGCGCAAGTCGGACGTGGTGCTCATGGGGCCTAAGCACCTCCGGAGCGGCGTGCTGAGCCTCACCCAGGTGAAGACGTCGGAGGACGTCGCCATGCCCCTGCACGCCGAGGCCGCGATCGAGATCGCACTCCTGCCGCTCGGGGACCGGGAGACCTTCCTCCAGACCGCCTATGGCAATTCGATCTCGGTCAAGGGCTTCTGGGCATGGTTCCGGAAGGCCTGCGACGCCGCCGGCATCCCGAAGGGCTACAGCGCCCACGGGATCCGCAAGAGCATGGCGGCGCGGGCGGCGGAGCGCGGCGGGTCCGTGAAGGAGATTGCCGCTTTCACCGGGCACAGGACCCTGGGCGAGATCCAGCGCTACACCGAAAGCGCCGATCGGGTCCGCATGGCGAAGCGGATGGCGGCGAAGATGAAGGGCAAATCGCGGAGCCGGGCTGTCAAACCCACTCGGGAGAAACTGTCAAACCCGGCGAAAAAGGCCTGAAATACGGGAATTATTAAGTCAGGTGGCGCACCCTGAGGGACTTGAACCCCCAACCAACCGGGTAGAAGCCGGTTGCTCTATCCAGTTGAGCTAAGGGTGCTTCACCGGGCGGACCGGCGGCTCAGTGAGTCCAGTTGGACAGCCGGTCCGTGCGGAAGTTGTCGGCATAGGCCTTTGGGCGGATGGCCGGGCGCTGGCGGCGGGCCTCCACCTCGTAGGTGATATCCTCCGCCTTCGCGTAGGCCTCCGCGTCCTCCAGCGTGTCGAAGCGCAGGCGCACCTGGCGGCCGGTGTCGCCGGAGCCGTACCAGCCGGTCTGCGGGTCGATCAGCTTCCGCTCGCTGAGGGCGAACTCGAGCACCCACTCATCCGTGCGGCCCTGGCCGGACTGCATGGCGCTCTTCGGCGGCGAGTAGATGCGGGCGAATCTCATGCCAGGCACTCCGGAGGGCGGGTCACGCCAGAAGGGTGAAGCCAGAAGGGTCTCGTCAATTCGGGGCGGCGGGATTCGAACCCACGGCCTCCTGTACCCAAAACAGGCGCGCTACCAGGCTGCGCCACACCCCGCGAGACCGCCGCAACCTATGGTCGCCCGGCCGCGGAAGCAATGGCCGGCGTCCGCTTCAGGCGACCGCGATGACCTCCGCCCCGCCCATATAGGGGCGCAGCACTGGCGGAATGGCGATGGAGCCGTCCGCCCGCTGATGGGTTTCCATCACCGCGACCAGGGCGCGCCCCACCGCGACGCCGGAGCCGTTGAGGGTGTGAAGGAAGACGTTGCCCTTCCCCTCCCTCGGCTTCATGCGGGCGTTCATCCGGCGGGCCTGGAAGTCCCGGCAGTTGGAGCAGGAGGAGATCTCCCGCCAGGCGCCCTGGCCGGGCAGCCAGACCTCCAGGTCGTAGGTCTTCGCGGCACCGAAGCCGGTATCTCCCGCGCAGAGGAGAATTCGCCGCCAAGTCAGGCCAAGTTCCGTCAGCACCCGCTCCGCGCAACGGGTCATGCGCTCCTGCTCCTCGGCGGAGGCGTCCGGGGCGGTGATGGAGACCATCTCCACCTTGGAGAACTGGTGCTGCCGGATCATGCCCCGCGTGTCCCGCCCGGCCGAGCCCGCCTCGGACCGGAAGCAGGGAGAGAGGGCGGCCAGGCGGATCGGCAGCGCCGCCTCCGGCACGATCTCGTCCCGCACCGTGTTTGTCAGGGGCACCTCGGCGGTCGGAATCAGCCAGCGGTCGTCGGTGGTGCGGAACAGGTCGTCGGCAAACTTCGGGAGCTGGCCGGTGCCGTACATGGTGGCGTCGTTCACCAGCAGGGGTACCACCGTCTCGGCGTAGCCGTGCTCGTCCACCTGCAGGTTCAGCATCCACTGGCCGATGGCGCGCTCCAGCCGGGCCAGGGGGCCGCGCAGCACGGTGAAGCGGCTGCCCGCCAACTTCACGGCGGTAGCGAAGTCCAAGCCGCCGAGCGCCTCGCCGAGCTCGAAGTGCTGCTTCGGGGCGAAGGGCAGGTCCGGGATCTCGCCGTGCTGGTGCAACACCACGTTCGCGGACTCGTCGGCGCCTTCCGGCACATCGGCGTCCAGGATGTTCGGCAGGGCTTCCAGGATGCGGGCCTGGGCCGCCTCGGCCGATGCCGCCTCGGCGTCCAGCCCCTCCATCCGGGCGCGCAGCCCCGTCGCCTCGGCCTCGAGCGCGGCGGTGTCGGCGCCGGCCTTCTTCCCCTGCCCGATCTCCCGCGCCAGGGCGTTGCGGCGGGCCTGGGCCTCCTGCGCCGTGGTCTGGGCGGCGCGGCGGCCGGCGTCCAGCTCCAGCAGCGCCGCGGAGACCGGGGCCAGCCCCCGGCGGGCGAGCGCGGCGTCGAACGCGGCCGGATCGGCGCGGACGGCCCGGATATCGTGCATGGGGGTCGCCTTACGTGACGGGAGGCTTGGGCTTCGGCGTCATCCAGACCGCCGCCAGGATGGACAGCTCGTAGAGCACGATCAGCGGCACGGCGAGGCCGATCTGGCTGATGACGTCGGGCGGCGTCATGACCGCCGCCGCGACGAACATGCCGACGATGGCGTAGCGCCGGCCCCTGCGCAGCTGATCCACGCTCACGATCCCCACCCGCGCCATGAGCGTCAGCAGCACCGGCAGCTGGAAGGCGATGCCGAAGGCCAGGATCATGTGCATGACGAGGGAGAGGTATTCCGACACCTTCGCCTCGAGTTGCACGGGCAGCCCGCCGGCCCCCGTCGGCGTCTCGAAGGAGATGAAGAACTGCCATGCCAGGGGGAAGATGAAGTAGTAGGCGAGCGCCGCGCCCGCGACGAAGAGCACGGGGGAGGCGACGAGGAAGGGCGTGATGACCTTCTTCTCGGACCTGTAAAGGCCGGGGGCGATGAACAGCCAGAGCTGCGTCGCCCACATCGGGAAGCTGAAGAAAATCGCCCCGAAGAAGGCCACCTTCAGGTAGGTGAAGAAGGCCTCGTAGAGGGCGGTGAAGATCATCCGCCGCTCGCCGCCGCCCTGCTGCACCAGGATCTCGGCCAGGGGCCGGGCGAGGAAGCCGTAGATCTGAGTGGAGAAGTAGTAGCAGACCGCGAAGGCGATCCCGAACGCGCCGATCGACCACAGAAGCCGCGTGCGCAGCTCAAGCAGGTGGTCGATCAACGGCATGGGCTTGTCGTCGATGATGTCGTCCGGTTCGCGAGGCACTGGCGGTCGGGCTTTTCTCGGTCAGGCGGTGTGGACGGCGGGGCGGGGCGGCGTCTCGCCCGCAGGGCCCGGCCCCGAGGTCGGCTGAGCGGCCGGCTGAGCGACCGGGCCGGGCGGCGGAACGGGGTCCGGGGCGGCCGATGCAGCCGCGGGCTCCGGCAGGGGCGAGAGGCCGGAGGCCTGCACCACCTGTCCGTCGGCCGGGATCGGCCCCGGCGGGGTGGCTTCCGGCGTGTCGGCGGCGGCGAGGGTGGCGGTCACCTCGGGCGCCGGGGCCGTGGCGTCGGCCGGCGGCGGCGCGTCCGGCAGCGTCGCCCCCGTGCCTGCGGCGGGCGCCGCGTCGGAGGTGGGCGGCGGCGGCGCGCGGAACGGGTCCTCCCGCATGGTGCGGGTCAGCGAGCCGTCCTCGTCCACCGCCTTCTCGATGGTGGACTTCAGGTCGAAGTTGCGGATGTCGCGGATCTGGTCGCGCACGTCCTCCAGCTTCGCCTCGCGCACCACCTCGTCCAGGTGGCCCTGGAACTCGCCGGCCATGCGGCGCAGCTTCTGGATGCCGCGGGCGACGCCGCGGACGGCGTCTGGAAGGTCCTTTGGACCGATCACCACCACCGCGACGACGGCGATCAGGGCGATCTCGGACCAGGCGAGGTCGAACATGTCTCTCCGATCACCCGGGGCAGGATACCGGCGAACCGGTCCCTCGCGGGGGCCGCCTCCGTTAGCAGAACTCGCCCGCGGGACAAATGGGGCGGTCCGCCGAAGATGGGCCCGCCGGGGCCCGGATGGAAGCCGCGACGCGCTCCGTTACGGAGCGGGCGTCCCGGCGGGGGCCTCGGCCTCCTCGGCCGGTGCCTCGTCCCCGGTGGCGGGGGCGACCTCGATGGCGGCGTCGGGCGGCGCTGCGGGCATGGCGAGCGGCAGGCCGGGATCGGGCATCAGCTCCTCCCGCTTCGGCAGGTCCCGCAGGGAGGCGAGGCCGAACTGCTCCAGGAACTTCGGCGTGGTGCCCCACAGGGTCGGGCGGCCCGGCGCCTCCTTCTTGCCGCGCGGCGCGATCAGCGCGTTCTCCAGCAGGATCTCCAGCGTGGTCTGGGACAGGGCGGTGCCGCGGATCTCCTCGATCTCGCCGCGCGTCACGGGCTGGTGCCAGGCGATGATGGCCAGGGCCTCCATGGCCACGCGCGGCAGGCGGCGCGGCACCTCCACCACCCGGGTCAGGACCGGGGCCAGGTCCTCGGCGGTGCGGAAGGCGTAGCCGCCGGCCACGTTCACCAGGACCACCCCCCTCCCCTCATAGGCGCCAGCCAGCGCGGCCAGGGTCTCGGCGGCGCCGATGCCTGGTGGCAGCAGCGGCGCGAGGCGGGCGGCGGTGACGGGGGTGGCGGAGGCGAAGACGAGGGCCTCGGCGAGTCGGACGGCCTCGGGCGGGACCGGGGCGGACGACTCCGCCGTGACGTCCTGCTCCGCGATCGGGGGCTCCTCTCCCTCGGCGCCATCCGAGGCGGTCGGCGCAGGGTCCGGCGACCCGGCCGCCGCTTCCGGGCCCTCGCTTGGTGCGGGCTCGCTTAGGTCGTTGTCAGTCGGCCCAAGGTCAGGATCAGGGTCAGGCGGCATCGGTTGTCTCGGCGCCGGGGCGCAGCAGGATCGGGGCGAAGGGGGCGTCCTGGCGAAGCTCGGCCAGGCCGGTCTTCGCCATCTCCAGCCCGGCGATGAGGGTGCTCGCCAGGGCGGCGCGGCGCTCCACCGGGTCCATCTCGGCCTCCGGCAGGAAGCGGGAGAGCTCGGCCCAGCCGGGCGTGGCGCCGACCAGCCCGCGCAGGCGCGCCAGGGCGTCCTGCACCGTCCAGAGCCGGCGCGGGCGCGGGCGGTAGGGCCGGCGGGCGGCGGCGCGGCGCAGGATGTCCCCGTAAGCGCGGAGAAGCGCGGGCATGTCGGCGGCGAGCGCGGAGCGGTCCTCCAGCACGAGGCTCTCCGGCGCGCCGCGGCCCATCACGTCGCGGCCGAGGAAGGGGCGGCGAAGAAGCCAGCCGGAGGCCTCGCGCATCCGCTCCAGCTCCCGCAGCCGGTCGGCCAGGGCCTCGGCCAGAGCCTCCGCGTCCTCCTCCCCGGCGGGATCGTCCGGCAGGAGAAGGCGGGACTTCAGCCAGGCGAGCCAGGCGGCCATCACCAGCCAGTCCGCCGCGATCTCCAGCCGTACCCGCCGCGCGCCCTCGATGACGGCGAGGTACTGGTCCACGAGGGAGAGGATGGAGATCTTCGCGATGTCCACCTTCTGCGCCCGGGCGAGGTCCAGCAGCAGGTCCAGCGGCCCCTCAAACCCCTCCAGCGTGACGACGAGGGCCGGCTCGGCCGCGCCGCTCATCCCGCGTGCCCGGTGATGTCGAGGATGCCGCGCGCGACGGGGAAGACCACCCGCGAGACGAGGCTGCGGAGCGGGTCGAACTCCGGCACCAGCATCGGCAGGAGGAAGATGAGGCCGAGCACGATGAAGAGCCCGAACCGCTCCAGCCGCAGGTAGGGCACCCCGATCGCGGGCGGCAGCAGCCCGCCGAGGATACGGCCGCCATCCAGCGGCGGGATCGGCAGCAGGTTGAAGGCGGCCAGGACGAGGTTGCCGATGAGGGAGAGGAGGAGAAATCCCTCCACCCAGTCCAGCACGTTGTCCGTGCCCACCCCTCGGAGGGGGTGCAGCAGGATCGCGGCGACGAAAGCGATGGCCACGTTCATCGCGGGCCCGGCGGCGGCCACCAGCACCATGCCGAAGCGCGGGTTGCGCAGGCGGCGGATGTCCACGGGCACGGGCTTGGCCCAGCCGAACATCACCTCGACCCGCCCGACGGCGAGAAGCTGGGAGAGGAGAAGCAGGCCGGGCACGATCAGCGTGCCCACCGGGTCCACGTGCCGCAGCGGATTGAGGGAAAGGCGGCCCAGTTGCGCCGCCGTGTCGTCGCCCAGGGCGCGGGCGGCGTAGCCGTGGGCGGCCTCGTGCAGGGTGATGGCGAGGATCGCGGCGAGCGCGGCCGCCGCGAAATCCGGGAGCCAATCCATTGCGGGGTCCGTCCGGGGCTGCGCCGCGCCGTCAGGCGTCGGTCAGGGCGTGTGGGGCGGCGGGGGCCGGCTGCCCGCCCATGTTCAAGTGGGCCGCGGCGCGGGCCGGCGGGCGGGAGGCGAGCATCGCCGCCCGCGCCGCCGCCATCCGCTCCTCGGCCCGCTCGGAGAGGGGCGGGCAGTCCCGCAGCAGGGCCGCCGTATCGTCCAGCACGCCGTTGCAGTGGAGCACGAGGTCGCAGCCCGCGCTGATGGAGGCCGCGGCGAGGTCCGGGCCGAAGCCGCCGAGCGCGCCCATCATCAGGTCGTCCGAGACGAGCGGGCCGTCGAATCCGATCTCGCCGCGGATGGTGCGGCCGATTACCGCGGAGGAGAGGGTGGCGGGCAGCATCGGGTCCAGCGCCGGGTAGGTGACGTGCGCCGTCATCGCCCAGAGGTGCCGCCCGGCATCGCGGGCGCAGACGGCGCGGAAGGGGGCGATGTCCGCCTCCAGCGCCGCCCCGTCTGCCTCCACCCGGGGCAGCGACTCGTGGCTGTCGGCGGTGGCGCGGCCGTGGCCGGGGATGTGCTTGACCACGGGGATGCAGCCGGCGGCCATCAGCCCCTCGATCCAGGCCTCGCCGAGCCGGGCGACCTCGGCCGGGTCGGCGGAGAAGGAGCGGTCGCCGATCACCCCGTGCGCGCCGGGCAGCCGCAGGTCCAGGCAGGGAGCGCAGACCACGTCCAGCCCCATGGCGGCGCAGTGGGCACCGAGGAGCGCGGCATTCGCGGCGGCCCGCGCCTCCGGCCCGCCCTCGAAGGTGGCGGGCGGCGGGTAGGAGGGCCAGTAGGGCGGGCGCAGCCGGGCCACCCTGCCCCCTTCCTGGTCCACCAGGATCGGCGCCTCGCCGCCCAGGATGTCGCGCACGGCGGAGGTGAGATTGGAGAGCTGGGAGGGGTTGTTCACGTTCCGGCGGAACAGGATCACCCCCGCCGGGGGAGTGGCGCGCAGCAGCGCCGCCTCCTCCGGCGTGAGCGAGAGGCCGGAGAGGCCGGTAATGGCCGCGCGCGCCCTCATCCGCCGATCACGGCGCAGGGCGCGCCCTTGGCCTTGGCCGAGGTGCAGAGGGCCTGCGCGGCCTTGTCGTCGGGCAGCCCACCGGTGCGGATGCGCCACATGGGCGGCAGGTCGCCGCGGTCCACGCGGGTGATCTGCGGCTGGCGGCCGGCGAGCTCGGGGATGCGGCCCTGCAGCCGGGCCCACTCGCCCTGCGCCGCCTCCTCCGAGGTGACGGCGCCGAGCTGGACGACGAAGCGGCCGCCGGCGCGGGCCGGCGCGCCCGCCGGCATGGGCGGCGGGGTGATCGGCGGGGTGGCCGGGGCCTGCGCCTGCTGCGGCGCGGGCTGCGGTCCAGGGGAAGGCTGCTGGGCCGGCTGCTGCGCCGGCGCAGCCGGGCGCGAGGCGAGCTGCTGGCCGATACTGGGGTTGAGGAGCGGCGGCCGGGACGGCGCCGTCTCCGGCTGGGCTGCGGGGGCTGCGGTGGGCTGCCGCGCGGCCTGGGCCGCCTGGGCCTGCGCTGCCTGGGCCTGCGCCTGGGCTGCCTGGGCAGCGGCAGCCTGCGCCGCGGCCGCCTGGGCGGCCTGCTCCGCCTGCTGCGCGCGGATCGCCGCCTGGCGCAGCGCGTTGACGTCCGGCCGCTCCGCCTCCGGGGAGAGCCTCGCCGGCGCACCGGGTGCCGCGCCGTTCCGGCGCTGGCTCTCGAAGATCCGCTCGTCCTGGTTCGCCACGCGCAGCCCGCCGGGGTCGTCCGGCCTGATGCGGATCGGCCGCGCGTCGGCCTCGATGGTCGGCACGGCGCGGTTCACGGCGCGGGAGATCCCCCAGACCGCACCGCCCCCCACCGCCGCCGCCGCGAGCACGCCGCCCGAAAGGGCCAGCATGCGCCAGGGCACCTGAAATCCGGTCCGCTGATGACGGACCCGGTAGCTCGGAACAGTCAGATCGCTCACCGCATCTCCTCGACGGGCGTCACCCCCATCACCGCGAGGCCCGAGCGGATGACCGTGGCCGTGGCCGCGACGAGGGCGAGCCTCGCGCGGGTGGCCTCGGGCTCATCCTCTCGGATGAAGCGCAAGGTCGTGTCCTCGCGCCCCTTGTTCCAGAGTAGATGAAAGTCGGCCGCCAAGTCATGGAGAAAGAACGCGATCCGGTGCGGTTCCCGCGCCAGGGCCGCGCCCTCCACCGTGCGGGGCCAGGCGCTCAGCCGGCGGATCAGCGCCAGCTCCGTCGGGTCGTCCAGCGCCTCCAGCGGTGCCCCCGCCAGGTCGGCCGCCGTGGGGTCCCCGGCCTGGCGCAGGACGGAGCGGCAGCGGGCATGGGCGTACTGCACGTAGAAGACCGGGTTGTCCCGGCTCTGCTGCACCACCGCGTCCAGGTCGAACTCCATCTGGGCGTCGGCCTTGCGGGTCAGCATGGTGAAGCGCACGGCGTCGCGGCCCACCTCCTCGATCAGGTCGCGCAGCGTCACATAGGTGCCGGCGCGCTTGGACATGCGCACGGGCTGGCCGCCCTTCACCACCTTCACGATCTGCGTCAGCACCACGTCGAAGGAGACGGGCCTGTCGCCGGAAAGGGCGGCGACCGCGGCCTTCATGCGCGGCACGTAGCCGCCATGATCCGCGCCCCAGACCTGCACCAGCTCGTCGAAGCCGCGCGCGATCTTGTCGGCGTGGTTGCCGATGTCGTTCGCGAAGTAGGTGTTGCTGCCGTCGCTCTTGCGGAGCGGGCGGTCCACGTCGTCGCCGAACTCGGTGGAGCGGAACAGCGTCTGCTCGCGCGCCTCCCAATCGTCCGGCAGCTTGCCCTTGGGCGGCTCCAGCACGCCCTCGTAGACGAGGCCGCGGGCGGTGAGCGCGGCGATAGCCTTGTCCGCCTCGCCGCTCCTCACGAGGGACGCCTCGCTGATGAAGACGTCGTGCGTCACGCCGAGCGCGGCGAGGTCCTCGCGGATCTCGTCCATCATCGCGGCCACGGTGAACCCGCGCACCGTATCCAGCCAGAGGGAGGAATCGGCCGGCACGCCGCCGGGCGCCAGCGCGTCCCCGTGCGCCTGCTGCAGCGCGTGGCCGACGGGGACGAGGTACTCGCCCCGGTACTGCAGCCCGCCGGGGATGGCGGCGGAGAACTCCTCCTCCGTCATCGGCGTGCCGAGGGCCTGGAGGTAGCGCCAGTAAGCCGCCCAGGCGAGCGCCTGTACCTGCGCTCCGGCATCGTTGATGTAGTACTCCTTCGTGACGTCCCAGCCCGCCTTCTCCAGCAGGTTCGCCAGCGCGTCCCCCACCACGGCGCCGCGGCAGTGGCCGACATGCATGGGGCCGGTCGGGTTGGCCGAGACGTACTCCACGTTCGCGCGCCGCCGCCCGCCCGTCGCGCCGTTCCCAAAGGCCTCGCCCGCGCGCAGCACGGCCGGAACCTGGGCACGGATCGCCGATTCGGTCAGGCGCAGGTTCACGAAGCCCGGGCCGGCGGGCGCGGCCTCCGCAATGTCCTCCCGCGCCACCAGCCGGGCGGCGAGGTCCTGCGCCACCTTTTGAGGCGCCATGCGGGCGGGCTTGGCCACCAGCAGGGCCGCGTTGGTGGCCATGTCCCCGTGGGTGGGATCGCGCGGCGGCTCCACCAGCACGCGGGCGAGCACGGCCTCGTCCAGCCCGGGGATCAGGGCGCGGAGCTCGGCCACGACCGCCTCGCGGATCGTGCGGAAGATGTCGTCTGTCATGGGTCTGGTCAGCCGGGAGTGTGGGGGTCCGTCAGGCGACGGTGCTCTTCGAGCGCGAACTTGTCGGTCATGCCCGCCAACCAGTCGCAGACCGTGCGGGCGGCCTCGGGAGAGCCCGCATCGCCCGCGCGGCGCGCCCAGGAGGGGGGCAGCATGTCGGGCTGGCCGTGCAGCAGGGAGAACATGACCTGCAGCACGCGCTTGGACTTCAGCGTGGTGCGGTTCACGCGCCAGTGCCGGTACATGCGGTCGAACAGGAAGTCGCGCGTCTCCTGGTTCAGGGCGCGCATCCGCTCGGAGAAGAAGACCATCGGCCGTTCCGCACGGCGGATGTCGGAGACGTCCTTCGGGTTCAGGGCCGCGATCCGGCGGCGCGCCTCCTCCGTCACGTCCACGATCATCAGGTTGATCACGCGCCGGATGATCTCGCTGCCAAGCCGGTCCGGCGGGGTGTCTGCGGGGACGGAAGCCATGGCCAGGTCGCGCGCCTCCGCCACCAGCGGCAGGCGGCAGGCTTCCTCGAGCGTGAAGATGCCGGCGCGCAGTCCGTCGTCCAGGTCGTGGTTGTTGTAGGCGATGTCGTCCGCGATCGCCGCCGCCTGGGCCTCGGCGCTCGCGTGGCAGTGCAGCTCCAGGTCATGCCGGGCGGAGTACTCGGCGATGTAGGGCGGCGGGCGGCGCAGGGGGCCGTTGTGCTTCGCCAGCCCCTCCAGCGTCTCCCAGGTCAGGTTCAGCCCGTCGAAGCCGGCGTAGCGGTGCTCCAGCAGGGTCACGGCCTTCAGGGACTGGGCGTTGTGGTCGTAGCCGCCGAAGGCGCGCATCACGCCGTTCAGCGCCTCCTCACCCGCATGGCCGAAGGGGGGGTGGCCGAGGTCGTGGGCCAGGGCCAGGGCTTCCGCCAGGTCCTCGTCCAGGTGCAGCTGCCGCGCCAGGGAGCGGGCAATCTGCGCCACCTCGATCGAGTGGGTCAGCCGCGTCCGGAAGGCATCGCCCTCATGGTAGATGAAGACCTGGGTCTTGTACTGCAGCCGCCGGAAGGCCGTGGAATGGATGATCCGGTCCCGGTCCCGCTGGTAGGGGGACCGGCCCCCTCCCCCGTCCTCGGGGTGGAGGCGCCCGCGCGAGGCGCCGGGCTGGACCGCCCAGGGCGCCAGATCCGTGCGCGCGAAGCCCGGCCGCGCCGGATCCGGGCGGGCCTGCTCGTGCGGGCCGCGCGCGGCGGCAGGGGTCTGGGGGGCGTCCATGGCGTGCGGCGGGCCGTAGCACCCGCCCCGCGCGGGCGGCAAGGCTGGCGCGCGTTGGAACGGGCGGGGGAAGCGCCTATCTTGGGGGTGAATCGCCAGCTTTCCCCGAGGTTTCCATGCCCGACGGCAGCCCCCAGCCCGTGCCTTTCTCCGTCAGCCCCTCCGCTCTGGCGCAGGTGGCCGAGATCGCGGCCGCCCAGGGGCGCCCGGGGGCCGGGCTGCGCCTGGCGGTGGAGGCCGGGGGGTGTTCCGGCTTCCAGTACAAGTTCGACCTCGCCGACGCGCCGGAGGCGGAGGATCTGGTGGTGGACGGGCGGGTCTTCATCGACCCCGTCTCGCTGGACCTCTTGCGCGGGGCGGAGCTGGACTGGGCGGACGAGCTGATCGGCGCGCATTTCCGGGTGCGGAACCCCGTCGCGGCCTCCGGCTGCGGCTGCGGCGTCTCCTTCTCGGTCTGACCGCCCTTTGCGCCTCTGCACCTTCAACGTGAACTCGGCGCGGAAGCGGATGCCGCATCTGCGCCGCCTGATCGAGCGGCACGCGCCGGACCTGATCTTCCTGCAAGAGCTGAAGTGCCGGACGGAGGAGTTTCCGGGCATGGAGGTGGCCGACCTGGGCTACCGCGTCCACGCCGTGGGGCAGCCAGGCGGGCGGAACGGCGTGGCGGTGGTGGCCCGCATCCCCTTCGAGGTGGTGGACGAGGCGCTGCCGGACGGGGATGACGATACCCATGCCCGTTTCGTCGAGGTGCGCGCGGCCGGGGCCAACATCGCCGGCATCTACCTGCCCAACGGCAATTCCGGCGGGGATGCCGGTTACGCGTACAAGCTGGCCTGGATGGCCCGGCTGCGGGAACGGGTGGCGGAGAGGCTGGGTTCCTTCACCCCCTATGCCGTGCTGGGTGACTTCAACGTCTGCCCGACCGACGCCGACTTCTTCCCGGGCTCCATGCCACCGACCGACGCGCTGGTCCGGCCGGAGACCCGCGCGGCCTTCCGGGCCATCACCCATCTCGGCATGACAGACGCGCTGCGGGCCCTGCACCCCACGGACGCGCCCTGGACCTACTGGGATTACGGCCCGGCTTTCGAGGCGAACAGGGGTCTGCGGATCGACCATGCCCTGCTCTCCGCCGAGCTGGCGGAACGGCTGACCGGGGCCTTCGTGGACCTTGCGGCGCGGTCGGAGGAGACCCCCTCCGACCACGCGCCGGTGCTGTTCGATCTCGCCGAGTAGGGGCGGACTAGGAGCGCCGGAAGGTCACGACCAGCACGTCCCGGTGGCCGGGGCGCGCCGGGTCGATCGGGTGGATCGGGGTCACCCCGTGCTTCACCCGGTTGTCGTCCAGCAGCACGGCGTCCATCGGTTCGGAAAGGGTGAAGCTCGCCGCCTCGCGCCCGTCGATCTCGATGCCGGTGACGCCGCCCGCCACGTTCTCGCGCCCGACCATCATCACCATCACGAAGTCCACGCCGTCCGAGTGCATCCCCTCCGGCGTGGGCTTGCCCGCCTCCTCCGTCCGTGCCTCGATGCGGAACTGGTGGATCTCGACGTGCCAAGCCGTCTCGGGCGAGAGGCGGTCGAAGACGCCCCGCGCGCCCTCCACCAGGGTGCGGAGGACCGGGCCGGACCAGACCTCGTCGGCCACCGGCTCGAACCAGCGGTCGATGCCGCCGTTCAGGGCGTTGTGGCGCGTGGCCTGGAAGTGCGGGCCGTGCGGGGCACGGACCGCAGGCTCGCCGGGCGCGGCGCGGAGGATGGCGTGGCGGCGCAGGCGGTAGCGGCCGCCATCGGCCATGTAGGCGTCGGGGCGCAGATCGTCCCAACTGGCGGCGAAAGCGGACCAGCTGCCGGCCGGCATCAGGGAGCCGGCAGGATCGAAGAGGCGGCGGGCCTCCCCGGCAGACAGGGAGACGTAGCCGATCCCGGCGACGGCGGGGGCGGGGGCGCTCATGGCCGTGCCGCCTCCATCACCTGCCGCATGCGGGCCACCGCCGGGCCGAGTCCGTCGAAGAGGGCCTGCCCCATCAGGAAGTGGCCGATGTTCAGCTCCACCACCTCCGGGATGACGGCCAGCAGCGGCGCCGTCGCGTAATCCAGCCCGTGGCCCGCGTGGCACTCCATCCCCAGCGCGGCCACCTGCGCGGCGGCGGTGCGAAGCCGGGTGAGTTCGGAGTCCCGCCGGGGCCCCGGCGTGGCCTCGCAGAAGGTGCCGGTGTGCAGCTCGACGGCCTTGGTGCCAAGGCGGGCGGCGGTCTCGATCTGCCGGGGTTCGGGATCGAGGAAGAGCGAGACGCGGATCCCCGCTGCCACGAGCGCGGAGACCACGGGCGCCAGCGCGGCCTCCTGCCCCGCCACGTCCAGCCCGCCCTCGGTGGTCAGTTCTGCCCGCTTCTCCGGCACGAGGCAGCAGGCATGGGGGCGCAGGGCGAGCGCGATGGCCTGCATCTCCTCCGTCGCGGCCATCTCCAGGTTGATCGGGGCCGTGATGCCGGCCTTCATGGCCACGCAATCCGCATCCCGGATGTGCCGCCGGTCCTCGCGCAGGTGGATGGTGATGCTGTCGGCGCCGTTCGCCAGGGCCAGGCGGGCGGCGGCGACGGGGTCGGGATGCACCCCGCCGCGGGCGTTGCGGAGCGTGGCGACGTGATCGACGTTGATGCCAAGGCGGATGGGGCTCATGCGGCTGCCTCTGGAGAGCGGCGCGCGGCCATGTCGGCCGCGAGGCGGAGGGCGGCGATCAGGCTGCCCGGATCGGCGATGCCCTGGCCCGCGATGCCGAAGGCGGTGCCGTGATCCGGGGAGGTGCGGATGATCGGCAGGCCGAGGGTGACGTTCACGCCGCCATCCATGTCCAGCGTCTTGATCGGGATCAGCGCTTGGTCGTGATAGAGGCAGAGGGCGGCGTCGTAGCCCGTGCGCGCGCGCGCCGTGAACATGGTGTCCGGCGGCAGGGGGCCAAAGGCGTCCACGCCCTGGGCGCGCAGGGCATCGATCGCCGGGACGACGAGGCGTGGTTCCTCGTCGCCCATCGCGCCCTCCTCGCCGGCATGGGGGTTCAGCCCGGCGACGGCGATGCGCGGGCTCTCGATGCCGAAGCCCTCCCGCAGCCCGCGGTGCAGGGCGAGGCCGGTGCGGATGATCTCCGCCGTGCTCAGCGTGTCCAGGGCGCGGCGGAGGGAGACGTGGATGGTCACGGGCACCACCCGAAGCATGGGGGAGGCGAGCAGCATCACCGGCGGCTCGGCCGTGCCGGTCAGGGCCCCCAGGAACTCGGTATGGCCGGGAAAGGCGAAACCGGTGCGGTAGAGGGTCGCCTTGCTGATGGGGTTGGTCACGACTCCCCCCACCCTCCCCGCCTGCGCCATGGCAACGGCCCGCTCGATGGAGCCGAGCACCGCCGGAGCGTTGGCCGGGTCCGGCGTGCCGGGCACGCTGGGCATGGGCAGGCGGATCGTCATCACGGGAAGGCGGTCGGCGAAGACCGCCGCCGCCTCCTCCGGGCCGGAGACCGGGGCGACCGGCACGTCCCAGCCCAGCCGCGCGGCCAGGGCCACAAGGCGCGCGGGGTCATCCAGCGCCAGGAAGGCGGGGCCGGAGGGGCGCAGCCGCGCCCAGGCGGCCAGGGTCAGCTCCCCGCCGATCCCGGCGGGGTCTCCCATGGTCAGGGCGAGAGGCGACTTGTTCATTCCCACGAGACTGGCACGGCGCGGCCGGTTGCCGCACCGCGCCACCAGATCATGGCTGCCCCGTGCCGATCAAATGTCGGCGTAGACGTGGGTCTCCGCCTCGCCGCCCGGGTGCGTCACGGCGCCGAGATGGGCCGGGCCGACGAGCTGGGCGTACTTCCACAGCGCGCCGGAGTTGTAGTCCGTGGACCGGGGCTTCCACTCGGCCCTGCGACGGGCCAGCTCCTCCTCGGAGAGGTCCACGTCGATCGTGCCCTTGCCGGCGTCGATCACGATGCGGTCGCCGTCGCGGAGCAGCGCGATCGGGCCTCCCACGGCCGCCTCCGGCCCGACATGGCCGATGCAGAAGCCGCGCGTGGCGCCGGAGAAGCGGCCATCGGTGATCAGGGCCACGTCCGCCCCCGCGCCCTGGCCGTAGAGGGCGGCGGTGGTGGAGAGCATCTCCCGCATGCCCGGGCCGCCCTTCGGCCCCTCGTAGCGGATGATGATCACGTCGCCCTTCTTGTAGGCGCGGGCCTCCACGGCGGCGAAGGCGTCCTCCTCGCAGTCGAAGCAGAGCGCGGTGCCCTCGAAGCGCAGCTCCTTCATACCGGCGATCTTCACGATGCCGCCGTCCGGGGCGAGGTTGCCCTTCAGCCCGACGACGCCGCCCGTCTCCGACAATGGGTTGGACACCGGGCGGATCACGTCCTGATCCTTCGGGAAGATCACCTCGCGGTGGTTCTCGCCCAGGGTCTTGCCGGTCACGGTCATGCAGTCGCCGCGCAGAAGCCCGGCATCGAGCAGCGCCTTCACGATCACGGGGATGCCGCCGACCTTGTAGACGTCGAAGGCCACGTAGCGGCCGCCCGGCTTCAGGTCGCCGATATACGGCGCCTTCCGCATGATCTCCGCCACGTCGTGCAGGGTGAACCTGATCCCCGCCTCATGCGCCATGGCCGGCAGGTGCAGCCCGGCATTGGTGGAGCCACCCGTGGCGCCCACGATCAGGGCCGCGTTGTAGAGGCTGTCCATCGTGACGATGTCGCGCGGGCGGATGTTCTTCCGCAGCAGCTCCATCACGGCCTTGCCGGATTCCACGGCCCACTTGTCCCGGTCCTCATAGGGCGCCGGGGCGCCGGCGGACCCGGGGAGCGCGAGGCCGATCGCCTCGGACACGGTGGCCATGGTGTTCGCCGTGAACTGGCCGCCGCAGGCGCCGGCGCTGGGGCAGGCCACGCATTCCAGCTCGTGCAGCTCCTCGTCGGACATGCGGCCGGCGGCGTGCATGCCCACCGCCTCGAACACGTCCACCACCGTCACGTCGCGGCCCTTGTAGGTCCCGGGCAGGATGGAGCCGCCGTACATGAACACGCTCGGCACGTTCAGGCGCAGCATCGCCATCATCATGCCGGGCAAGGACTTATCGCATCCGGCCATGCCGACCAGCGCATCGTAGCAGTGGCCGCGCATCGTCAGCTCCACCGTGTCCGCGATGGCGTCGCGGCTGGCGAGGGACGATTTCATGCCCTGGTGGCCCATGGCGATGCCGTCAGTCACCGTGATGGTGGTGAACTCGCGCGGGGAGCCGTGGGCCTCCCTCACGCCGGCCTTCACGCTCTGCGCCTGCCGGCTGAGGGCGATGTTGCAGGGCGCGGCCTCATTCCAGCAGGTGGCGACGCCGACCAGCGGCTGGGCAATCTCCTTCTCCGTCATGCCCATGGCGTAGTAGTAGGAGCGGTGCGGCGCGCGCTCGGGACCGACCGTCACATGGCGGCTGGGAAGGCGGGACTTGTCCCAGGTGTTGTCCGGCATGGCATTTTCCTCTTCGACGGGCTGTATCCCGCAACATTCTGTTCGTCGCAACCGCGCCGCGCGCAATCCAGCTCCGCCGAGGCACGGCGCCGGACCCTATCCCGGCCGCGCCAGCGCGGCCCGGACACGGTCGCCCATGCCGCGCCACAACGCCATCTCGCGCCGCGCATCGGCGAGGGCCCGGTGGGCGGGATCGGCCGCCCGGGCCTCCTCCGCCGCCTCGGCCAGAACCGTCTCGAGGAGCCTGTCATCGGCCCCGCGCCCACCTTCGGCCAGGGCCTGGATCGCGCTGTCCCGCCGGGCTTCCTCGGTGTCCCGCAGCCGCAGCGCGTGCCTCGGCAGCCCGGCGGCGCGCAGCAGCCGGCTGAGCCACTGGCCGTCCCAGGAGGGGGCCGAGGCGAAAAGGGCGTGGCCGTCCAGCCGCTCCACCATGCGTCGGGCCACCGCGTCGTGTGGCTCGCCCTCCCGCGCCAGGGTCTCGCGGGACAGGCCGTGGATCCGCTCCGCGGAGGGATCCCACTCCTCCCACTCCGGGGCGGGACGGATGAGATGCGCCTCCTCCTCCCCGCTCTCGAAGACCCAGCCGACCTCGATCGGGAATCCGCGTTTCCCCAGGCCGCTCGCCTCGAAATCGAGGAAGACGATCACCGACGCCTCAGCGGTACAGCACGTAGCGGTAGACGTAGAAGCCCGAGAGCAGCAGGGCGACGACGCAGCCGATCGTCACCGCCTGCCGGTCCGTGATCGGCGGCTCCCGGTTCAGCTGCGGCAGGCGGGACCGGCACCACAGGATGGGCACGGCCACCAGCACGGTGAGAGCGAAGAAGTCGAAGAAGCGCATCAGGCCGCGATTCGCGACAGGGCCGCGGCCAGGCGCGCCGCCTCGGCCTCGGCGCCGGCGAGGCGCTCCCGCGTCTCCTCCACCACCTCCTCCCTGGCGCGGCTGGTGAAGTCCGGGTTCGCCAGCTTCTGCGCGATCTTGCGCGCCTCTGCCTCCACCTTGGCGTGCTCCTTCGAGAGGCGCGCGCGCTCCGCGGCGAGGTCCACCACGCCCTCCAGCGGCAGCATCACCGTCGCCTCTCCCACCACGGCCTGGGCCACGCCCGCCGGGGCCGCGCCCTCGTGCGACACCACCTCGGTGGCGCGGGCCATGCGGCGGATCGGCTCGATCCAGCGTGCGGCGCGGTCCATCGTCTCGGCGGAGGCGCCCTGCAGCAGCAGCGGCACGGTGACGGAGGGCGGCACGTTCACCTCTGCCCGCACGGTGCGGACCTCCGAGATGAAGCCCACCAGCCATTCCAGCTCGGCCCGGGCCGTGTCGGCGCCCACCACGGCGACCGGCTCGGGCCAGGAGGTGCGGATGAGGCTGCCCTCCGGCCCGTAGCCGAAGCGGTCCCAGAGCTCCTCCGTGACGTAGGGCATCACGGGGTGGGCCAGCCGCAGGATCAGGCCCAGCACGTGCTGCGCCGCGCCCTTGGCCTCGTCCTTCTCCGGCCCGTCCGGCCCGGTCAGGGCGGGCTTGGCGAGTTCCAGGAACCAGTCGCAGAAGCTTCCCCAGGTGAAGCGGTAGAGGGCGGCGGCGTAGTCATCCAGCCGGTAGCTCTCCAGCGCCGCCGTCGCCTCCGCGATGGCCGCGTTCCCCGCGTCGATGATCCACCGGGCCAGCGGCGTGGTGGCCTTCATCGGGTCGAAGACGCGGTCCGGCGCGATCCCGTTCATCTCGCAGAAGCGGGCGGCGTTCCACAGCTTCGTGACGAAGGCGCGGTTGCTCTCGACCTTCTGCCGGCCCAGCCGCACGTCGCGCCCCGGGCCCGCGAAGGAGGCCAGGGTGAAGCGCAGGGCGTCGGCGCCGTAGGCATCCGCCAGCTCCAGCGGGTCCATGACGTTGCCCTTGGACTTGGACATCTTCTGCCCGCGCTCGTCCCGCACGAGTCCGTGGATGTTCACGGTCCTGAACGGAACGTCGCCCATGAAGTGGATGCCCAGCATCATCATCCGGGCGACCCAGAAGAAGATGATGTCGAACCCCGTCACCAGCACGTCGCCGGGGTAGTAGCGGGCCAGCTCGGGCGTCTGCCGCGGCCAGCCGAGGGTGGAGAAGGGCCAGAGGCCGGAGGAGAACCAGGTGTCCAGCACGTCCGGGTCGCGGGTCAGCTCCCGCTCCTCGCCGTAATGGGCGCGGGCGGCGGCCTTGGCCTCCGCCTCGGTCCGCTCGACGAAGATGTGCCCGTCCGGCCCGTACCAGGCCGGGATCTGGTGGCCCCACCAGAGCTGGCGGGAGACGCACCAGGGCTGGATGTCCCGCATCCAGGCGAAGAAGGTGTTCTCCCACTGGCGCGGCACGAAGACGGTCTTGCCCGTCTCCACCGCCTGGATGGCGGGCTTCGCCAGGGTCGCGGCGTCCACGTACCACTGCCAGGTCAGGCGCGGCTCGATCGGCACGCCGGAGCGGTCGCCGTGGGGCACGGCGTGGGCGTGCGGCTCGATCTTCTCGATCAGCTCCAGCCGCTCCAGCTCCGCCAGGATCGCCTTGCGCGCCTCGAAGCGCTCCATCCCCGCCAGCGAGGACAGGAAGGCCGGGTCGGCGATGCCGGGCTCCGCCCTCGCCTCGCCCTCGATCTCGGCGAGGAGGACCCGCCCCTCGGCGTCCAGCACGCTCGGGGAGGGCAGGTCGTGGCGCCGGCCCACCTCGAAATCGTTGAAGTCGTGCGCGGGCGTGATCTTCACGGCGCCCGAGCCCTTCTCCGGGTCGGAGTAGGAATCGGCCACCACGGGGATGCGCCGCCCGACGATCGGCAGGATCACGGACTTACCGACGAGGTCGCGGAAGCGCTCATCCTCCGGGTTCACGGCCACCGCCGTATCGCCCAGCATCGTCTCCGGCCGCGTCGTGGCCACAACGAGGAAGCGGCCGGGCTGGCCCTCGACCGGGTAGCGCAGGTGCCAGAGGCTGCCCTTCACCTCCTTGCTCTCCACCTCGAGGTCGGAGATGGCGGTCTGGAACTTCACATCCCAGTTCACCAGGCGCCGGTCGCGGTACATCAGCCCCTGGCGGTGCAGGGTCACGAAGACCTCCCGCACGGCCTCGGACAGGCCCTCATCCATGGTGAAGCGCTCGCGCGACCAGTCCAGGCTGGCGCCCATGCGGCGGAGCTGGCGGGTGATGGTGCCGCCGCTCTCGCCCTTCCACTGCCAGACCCGGTCCAGGAAGGCTTCCCGCCCCATCTCGCGCCGGTCCACCCCCTCCGCGGCCAGGAGGCGCTCCACCACCATTTGCGTCGCGATGCCCGCGTGGTCCGTGCCGGGCTGCCACAGCGCGTCCCGGCCCTGCATGCGGCGGAAGCGGATCAGCGTGTCCTGGATCGTCACGTCCAGGGCGTGGCCGACGTGCAGGCTGCCCGTCACGTTCGGCGGGGGGATCATGATGGTGAAGGGCGCGGCGTTCGAGGCCGGATTGGCCGCGAAGGCGCCGGACCCCTCCCATCCCTCGTAGAGGCGCGGCTCGAAGCCGGCGGGCGAGAGCGTCTTGTCGAGCATGGGCGGAGGCGTGGCGCAGCGCCCGCCCCCGCGTCAAGGCCCGATCGGCGCCCCCCTGCCCTGCCCTTTCGGACTGGTCCCGGCCTCAGCCCAGGGACCGGCTGACCACCCGCTCGATCTCCGCTCTCACCAGCCGTTCCACCAGGGCGGGCAGGTGGGCGTCCATCCAGGCTTTCAGCACCGGCCGGACCTCCTCCCGCACTACGTCCTCGATCGAAGGACCACCGCGATACACCGGTGCGGCGCGCTCCGCCGCCACGGTGCGGGCGAGCTGCCCAATCAGGGCCGCGGCGGCCGCGGCCGTCGCGGGCGCCACCAAGCCTTCGCCCAGCCCCTCCGGCACCTCGGGATCCGGCGTCGGCGGGGGCATCGGGGCCGCCGCCGGCGCGGGCGGCTCGGGCGGTGCCTCCAGCGGCGCCGTGGCGGGCGCCGGCGCCGGCGCCGCGGCGGGCGGGGCCACCAGCATCGCCTCCGTCAGCTCCAGCGGTTCCGGCTCCAGTTCCGGCGCGGGCTGCGGCGCCGCAACCGGCGCAGGGTTCGGCCGGCCGGCGGGCGCTGCCTCCGGGGGAGGCGCGGGCTCCTCCTCGTTCAGGATCTTGCGGATGGAGGCGAGGATGTCCTCCATCGACGGATCCTGGCCGGGTGGGGCGGCGCCGGACATGCGGGGCTCCTACTGCTGGACGGGCTGTGGCGCGGTGTAATCGCCGAGCCCGGCCCAGCGGTCGCGCACCGCCCTGTAATAGGCCTCCGTGTCGTAGAGCGCGACGGGAAGGCGCAGGTCCCGCGCCGTCAGCCGCCCCACCGCCTGGGCGAGGGAGTGGCTGGCGGTGACCACGTTCGTGAGCGCGCGCACGAGGGAGACGCGGGCGTTCAGCAGCTCCTGCTCGGCGTTCAGCACGTCCAGGGTGGTCCGGCTGCCCACCACCGCCTCGCGCTGCACGCCGTCCAGCGCGATCTCGGAGGCGCGGATCTGGGCGCGCACGCTGTCCACCGTGGCGCGGGTGCTCTGCAGGGTCTCCCAGGCCTGGACGGCCTGGGCAGAGGCGGTGCGGCGCTGGTCGTCCACCACCTGCCGCAGCCGGGCCGCGTCCTGCCGGGCCTGCCGCACCAGCGCGTACTCCGCGCCGCCCTGGTAGATCGGCACGGTCACGGTGGCGACGATCTGCTCGCCCGTGCTGCGAAAGCCGGGCAGAGTCTGGTTGTCGCTGCGCAGCGCCTGGCCCTGCAGGCTGGCCTGGGGCAGCAGGGCGCCGAGCTGGACGTCGATGAAGTCGCGCGCCGCCGCCTCGTCGAACAGGGCGGCGACCACGGCGGGGTTGTTCAGCGCCGCCACCTGGGCCGCGTCCTGGTTGGTGCGCGCCGCGGGCGAGAGGGGCTGGGGCGCGGTGAGCCGGGCGGGGGCGGAGCCGATCACGCGCTGGAAGACGGCGCGGGCGTTCTGGAGCTGCCCCTCCGAATCGGCGCGGGACGCGCGGGCGCCGGCCAGGCGGCTCTCCGCCTGCGCCACGTCCGTGCGGGTGATCTCGCCCACCCGAAAGCGCTCGTTCGTCGCATCCAGCTGGCGCTGCAGCACCTGGGCGTTGTTCAGGTTGAGGCGGACCTCCTCCTGGAACCGGATAACGTTCACGTAGCCGGAGACGGCGTCCTGCAGCACTTGCTGCTCAGTCGCCAGAAGGCGGGCGCGCTGCGCCATGACCTGGTTCTCGGCCCGCCGCGTGGCGGCCACGGTGCGGCCGCCGCGATAGAGCGGCTGGGTGACGGTGGCCTGGACGGAGCCGATGGCGCGCTCCGTATCCGTGGTCACGCCAACGCGCTGGCCGAAGTTGTTGGCGGCGAGCTGGCGGGTGCTGCCCGTCCCGTAGCCGGCGCTGCCGGTGACGGAGACGGTGGGGCGCCAGCCCGCCAGGGCCTGCGGCACGTTCTCGTCCACCACGCGCAGCTGGGCGCGCGCCGTGGCGAGGGTGGGGTTGTTGGCGTAGGTCTGGGCCAGCGCCTCCTGCAGGGTCTGGCCCCGTGCCGCCGCGGGGGCGAGGGCGGGCGCCGCGAGCACGGCGAGGCCGAGCGCCGGGGCTAGCCAGGCGCGCGGCGCGCGGCGCCCCGCCCGGTCAGGCGCGTGGGCGGGCCCTTGGGCGGGCTCGCGGCCGGGCGCGCCTGCGGCAGGTTCCCGGCGGCGCGGGGCATGGCTGCGGATCATCGGCTGCTTTCCCTCATGGCCGCCCGCGCCCCCCGGGCACCAGGCCTGCCACCCTGTCCTGGTTCCCATGTAACCGCCCCCCTTCGCGGCAGGGCAGGATGGCGGGGGAACCCTTTCCGCCTCCTGAACCCTGCGGGGCCGCCCCTTCAGGCCAGCACGAAGCCCGGCTTCGGCGCGAAGGCCGGGATGGCCGTGCCGCGCAGGTCGAAGGCCTCCTCGATCCGCAGCCCGCCCCCCGCGCGGCGGCCGAGGATGGCCGAGCCCGGCTCGCCCGGCGCCATGCGGATGGCGACCACGCGGCCGCCTTCCGTTAGCTGCTCGACGAGGGCCGGCGGCACGGCGGGCACGCCACCGTCGAGGAAGATCAGGTCGTAGGGGCCGCCGGCGGGGAAGCCCGCCGTGGCGGCGCCCGCCTCCTGGCGCAGCGATCCCGGCGGCAGGCCAGCGGCGGCGATCGCGGCGGCGCCGAGGCCCGAGAGCCCTGGATCCTGCTCCAGCGCGATGACCTGCGCGCCCATGTGCGCCAGCAGGGCGGCGGCGTAGCCGGTGCCGGCGGCGGGGACCAGCACCCGCTCCCCCACCCGCGGCGCGGCGAGCTGGAGCAGCCGCGCGACGGTCATGGGCTGCGCCAGCGCGCGGCCGTTCCCCAGCGGCAGGTCCTCGTCCGACAGGGCGCGCGCGCGCATCGCCTCCGGCGCGAAGAGCTCGCGCGGGACCTCCTGCATCGCCAGGAAGATCCGCGGATCCGTCACCCGGTTGGGCTTCACCTGCCCGTCCACCATGCGCCTGCGCGCCTCGGCGAAGTCCATGCCGCCCGCTGCCCCATCAACTGAACCGATCGGTTTTATAGGCGCGTCGCCCCCGGCTTGGAAGCGCGCTCACGGTCCCGCGCGCGGGATGGTGCCCTGCTGTGGCCAAAGAGCTTGGGAAGGAATGGACGACGCCGACGCGGGTTGACCGGAGGGGCCGGGAAGGCGATATGCGGCGGGCGTGCCGGCCTGATGGCAGAATGGTGATGCAACGGACTGCAAATCCGTGAATGTGGGTTCGATTCCCGCTCAGGCCTCCACCGCCTTCCCCTGTGGCGCTTCCTTCGGGAAGGCCTCTTGCAAAGGGGGGAAGGAGGCGGTATCCGGCGCGCCCCGCTGCCCCTCACCAGGGGGTGGAGAACGGGTCTGATCCCCGATAGCTCAGCTGGTAGAGCACGCGACTGTTAATCGCTAGGTCGTTGGTTCGAGTCCAACTCGGGGAGCCATTTCAGGAGGGGGAGGCGCCGCACGGCGCCTCCCCCTCCGCCGTTTCAGGCATTCGGTACCGCATCCCGCCGCGTCTCCTCCACCAGCACCTGAACGCGCCCGGCCGCGTAGCAGGCGAGGGTGAAATCCACCGGCCGTCCCTGCATGTCGATGTTCACCGCCTCGCTCGCCAGAACGGGGCGGGCGCGGGACTGGCGCAGGCGCGCCGCCTCCTCGCCAGTCGGCAGGCGCGCGGTGATCCGGGTGCTGGCGCGGCGGTAGTCGGCCACGCCGCAGGCGGCCAGCGCGGCGGTGATGGAGGGGGCGGCGCGCAGCGCGGCCTCGGCCCCGGCGAAGCGTGGCAGCGGCAGATGGTGGGTGCCGAGCACGAGCGGCCGCTCGTCCGCGAGGCCGAGCCGCTCCACCCGCAGCACGGGCAGGCCGCGCCCGATCCCGAGCGCGGCGGCCACCGCGGGCGCCGCCGGCATGGCGGCCAGGCGCAGGATCCGGCTGTCCGGCTGCCGCCGCTGCGTCCGGATGGTCTCGAAGAGGCGGGTGCGGCCGTGCAGCGGGTAGTCCATCACCTCACCCGCGACGAAGCTGCCCCTTCCCTGCTCCGTGCGGATCAGGCCGCGACGGGCGAGCGACTCCAGCGCGCGCCGGACGGTGTGGCGGTTCACCCCGAAGCGCGCCGCCAGCACGCCCTCGCTCGGCAGGCGGTCCTCCGGCGCGTGCTCCCCGGCGGCGATGGCCGCCTCCAGCGAGGCCGCGATCTGCCGCCACAGGACCATCGCTCCGGCGCGGGCCCCTCTCGTCCAGTTCCCCTCCTCTGATCCGCCTTGCGCCATGCCGCCCTCCCCTGCGCGATCCTGCGCGCCCTTCTCCTGTCTAGACAAGTAGGCAGGGTTGTGGACTTGCCCTGGCGCGCGGCTCGGGCAGAAGGGGGGCATGAACCAAGAGACGATCCTGACCAACGCCCGGCTGGTGCTGCCCGACCGGGTGCAGGAAGGCACCCTTCTGCTGCGTGACGGGCTGATCGCCGAGGTGGCGCCGGGCCGCAGCGCCGCGCCCGGCGCGATCGACCTCGGGGGCGACCACCTCATCCCCGGCGTGGTGGACGTGCACACGGACAACCTGGAGCGCCAGGTCCTGCCCCGCAGCATGGCGCGCTGGCCCTCCGTCTCCGCCTTCCTGGCGCATGACGGGCAGGTGGCGGTGGCGGGCGTGACCACGGTGCTGGACGCGCTCTGCCTCGGCGATCTCGGCTTCGACGAGAGCCGGCTCCAGACGGCGCGGGACGGCATCCGCGACCTCGGCGACCTCACCGCGGCCGGCGTGCTGAAAACGGAGCACTTCCTGCACCTGCGCTGCGAGCTGCCGGCGACGGACATGCTGCCGATGCTGGAGGAGTTCCACGACGACCCGCACCTGCGGATGGTCAGCCTGATGGACCACACCCCCGGCGTCGGCCAGTACGTGAATGCCGAGCACTACAAGAGGATGCGCGTGAAGGCCGGGCGCACCCCGGAGGAGGTGGACAACCGCATCGCCGAACTGACGGCGCAGCGGGAGCGCTTCGCGGAGGCGCACCGGCGTGCGGTGCTGGCGCTGTTCGAGGGGCGCGGAATTCCGGTGGCCATGCACGACGACTGGGATGCGGCGGTGGTGGCCCGCAATGCGGCCGACGGGATCGAGATCAGCGAATTTCCCGTGAATTTGGAGGCGGCCCGCGCGGCCCGGGCGCACGGCATGGCCGTGATCGCGGGCGCGCCGAACCTCGTGCGCGGGGGCAGCCACTCCGGGAACGTCGCCGTGGCGGACCTCGCGCGGGAGGGGCTGGTGGACATCATCGCCTCCGACTATGTGCCGCCCGCCATGATCGAGGCCGCCTGGCGGTTGACGGAGGTGGCGGGGATGTCGCTTCCCGCGGCTGTGGCGACGGTGACGGATAATCCCGCCCGGTCGCTTCACCTGGACGACCGCGGCCGGATCGCCCCGGGCCTGCGCGCGGACCTGGTGCGGGTGCGGGAGTTCGGCGGCATGCCCGTGGTGCAGGCCGTCTGGCGTGGCGGGGCGCGGATCGCTTGAGCGGCGCCGGAACCGGGCCGATGCGCGCCGCCCTCTACTGGGCACCGGAACTGGACGACCCGCTGCACCGGCTGGGCAGCACGTGGCTGGGGCGGGATGCGGAGACGGGCGCCGTCATCCCCCAGCCGGCGCTGGCCGGGATGGACCTGCCGGCGCTGACGGCCGATCCGCGCGGCTACGGGCTGCACGCCACGCTGAAGCCGCCCTTCCGGCTGGCCGGATCCTTCCCGGCGATGCGGGAGGAGGCGGCGGCACTGGCCGCGGGCACCGCGCCCTTCGATCTGCCGCCGCTGGAGCTGGCCTCCCTCGGCGGCTTCCTGGCGCTGCGTGAATCGGCCCCCTGCCCTGCCCTGCAGGGCCTCGCCGATGCCTGCGTGGCGACGCTGGACGCCCACCGCGCCCCGCCGACCGAGGCCGAGACCGCCCGCCGCCGGCCGGAGCGGCTGGACGCGGCCGGGCGCTACAACCTGCACCGCTGGGGCTACCCGCAGGTGTTCGGAGAGTGGCGCTTCCACGTCACGCTTACACAGAGGCTGACGCCGGAGCAGGACGCGGCGATCCGCCCGGTGCTGCTCGCCCATCTGGGCGAGGTCCCGGCCCGGCCCCGGCGCGTGACCTCCCTGTGTCTCTTCACCCAGGCGGCGCCGGGCGCACCCTTCCTGATCGCGGAGCGCCTGCCGCTCGGCGGCTGACCCCCTTTCGCCGGGCCCGGTCCGGCGGCAAGAGTGGGGCCAGAGAACGAGGGGGGAGCGCGATGCAGGCCGGCACCGACGAGCACCAGGAGCTGCGCGACGCCGTCCGCGCCCTCTGCGCAGAATTCCCGGCCGAGTACCACCGCAGGGTCGACCGGGAGCGCGGCTACCCCGAGGCCTTCGTGGACGCGCTGACGAAGGCGGGCTGGCTCGCGGCGCTGATCCCCGAGGAGTACGGCGGCTCCGGGCTGGGGCTGACCGAGGCCTCCATCATCATGGAGGAGATCAACCGCTCCGGCGGCAATTCCGGTGCCTGCCACGGGCAGATGTACAACATGGGCACGCTGCTGCGGCACGGATCGGCCGAGCAGAAGGCGCGCTACCTGCCGAAGATCGCGACCGGCGAACTGCGGCTGCAATCCATGGGCGTGACGGAGCCGACCACCGGCACCGACACCACGAAGATCAAGACCACGGCGGTGCGGCAGGGCAATGACCGCTACGTGGTGAACGGCCAGAAGGTCTGGATCTCCCGCGTCCAGCACTCCGAGCTGATGATCCTGCTCGCCCGCACCACGCCGCTGGCGGAGGTGAAGAAGAAGTCCGAGGGGATGTCCATCTTCCTCGTGGACCTGCGGGACGCGATCGGCAAAGGCATGACCGTGCGCCCGATCGAGAACATGGTGAACCACGAGACGAACGAGATCTTCTTCGACAACCTGGAGATCCCGGCCGAGAACCTGATCGGCGAGGAGGGGCGCGGGTTCAAGTACATCCTGGACGGGTTGAACGCGGAGCGCACGCTGATCGCGGCGGAGTGCATCGGCGACGGCTACTGGTTCATCGACAAGGTGGTGCCCTACGCGAAAGAGCGCACGGTGTTCGGCCGCCCCATCGGCCAGAATCAGGGCGTGCAGTTCCCCATCGCCGAGAGCTACATCGAGATCGAGGCCGCCAACCTGATGCGCTTCGAGGCCTGCCGGCTCTTCGACGCGAACCAGCCCTGCGGCGCGCAGGCGAACATGGCGAAGTACCTGGCGGCGAAGGCGAGCTGGGAGGCGGCCAATGCCTGCCTCCAGTTCCACGGCGGCTTCGGCTTCGCGCACGAGTACGACGTGGAGCGCAAGTTCCGGGAGACGCGGCTCTACCAGGTGGCGCCGATCAGCACGAACCTCATCCTCTCCTACGTGGCCGAGCACATCCTCGGCCTGCCCCGGAGCTTTTAGGCATGGCGGGGTCTCGGCCGCTCGAAGGGCTCCTCGTCATCGCCATGGAGCAGGCGGTGGCGGCGCCGCTCTGCTCGGCGAGGCTGGCGGATGCCGGGGCGCGGGTGATCAAGATCGAGCGCGCGGAGGGCGATTTCGCGCGCGGCTACGACGCCTCCGCCAAGGGTTCGTCCAGCTACTTCGTCTGGCTGAACCGCGGGAAGGAGAGCCTCGTCCTCGACATCAAGCGGGCGGAGGACCTCTCCCTGCTGCGGCGCCTCGCCGCCCGGGCGGACGTGTTCATCCAGAACCTTGCCCCCGGCGCCGCGGCGCGCGGCGGCTTCGGCAGTGCGGAGCTGCGCGCCGCCCATCCGCGCCTGATCACCGTCGACATCTCCGGCTACGGCGAGAGCGGGGAGTACGCCGCCATGAAGGCCTACGACCTGCTGGTCCAGGCCGAGAGCGGGCTGGCGAGCGTCACCGGCCGGCCGGAAGGGCCGGGACGGGTCGGCGTCTCCGTCTGCGACATCGCCTGCGGGATGAACGCCCACGCCGCCGTGCTGGAGGCGCTGATCGAGCGCGGCGTCACCGGGCGGGGTAAGGGCATCGCCGTCTCCCTCTTCGACGGGATGGCGGATATGATGAACGTGCCGCTGGTCTACTACGAGGGCACGGGGCGGGAGCCGCAGCGGGTCGGCCTCGCCCACCCCTCCATCTGCCCCTACAGCGCCTTCGAGACGGCCGACGGCGTCCCCGTGCTCATTTCCATCCAGAACGAGCGGGAATGGACGGATTTCTGCGCCCATTTCCTGCTGGAGCCGGAGCTGCCGGGGCGGAAGGGCTTCCGCAGCAACGTCGAGCGGGTCGCGAACCGGCCGGCGGTGGACGCGCACATCGCCGCGGTCTTCGCCGCCCTCACGCGGGATGAGTGCGCGGCGCGGCTGCGCGCGGCGCGCACGGCCTACGGCCTCGTCAACGACGTGGCAGGGCTGGCGCGGCACCCGGCCCTGCGGCGCATCGTCCTCGATACGCCCGGAGGCCCCGTCCCGGTCGCGGCGCCCGCCGCGCTCTTCAGCGACGGGGCGCGGGATCTCGGCCCCGTGCCCGCCATCGGCCAGCACAGCGACAGCATCCGCGCGGAGTTCGCATGACCCCCACCGCCCCGCTCTTCGTCCCCGGCCACCGGCCGGAACGCTTCGCCAAGGCCGCCGCCTCCGGCGCCGATGCCGTGATCATCGACCTCGAGGACGCCGTTCCGCCGGAGGAGAAGGCGGCGGCCCGCGCGAACGCCGCGGCGGCGCAGCTGGAAGGCATCCCCGTCCTTGTCCGGATCAACCCGGCCGGCACGCCCTGGCACGCGGAGGACCTTGTCGCCCTGGCCGAGTCCGACCTAGCGGGCATCCTGCTGCCGAAGGCGGAGAACCCCGTCACCATCGAGGGCATGCGCCGGATGATCGGGGCGATGGACGTGATCGCACTCATCGAATCTGCCCGCGGCCTCGCCGCCGCGCGGGAGATCGCGGCGGGGGGCGTCGCGGGGCTCGGCTTTGGCTCCCTCGACTACGCCGCCGACCTCGGCTGCGCCCACACGCGGCAGGCCCTGCTCCTCGCCCGGTCCGAGCTGGTCCTCGCCTCCCGCCTCGCCGGGATCGGGGCGCCGATCGACGGGGTGACGGCCGCGATCGGCGACGACGCCCTGACTGAGGACGATGCCCGCCACGCGGCGGAGCTGGGCTTCGGCGGCAAGCTGCTAATCCACCCCCGGCAGGTGGCGCCGGCGCTGCGGGGCTTCGCGCCCTCCGCCGCGGAGGTGGAGTGGGCAGGGAAGGTCATGGCGGCCGGGGGTGGCGGCGCCGTCTCGGTGGATGGAATGATGATCGACGCGCCGGTGCGGATGCGCGCGGAGCGCATCCTCGCCCGCGCGCGCTAGCACCGCGACGCGCAAGGCCCTGGCCTTCCCCCGCCGGGCGTGTTGATCTCGGCGCAGGGGAAGCGTCGCCGACCGAAGGAGACCGCGGATGCATCGCCGCACGCTGATGAAGGCCACCGGCCTCGCCCTTTCCACCGCGGCCGCGCCGGCCATCACGCGCGCGCAATCCGCCAGCACGCTGCGCTTCATCCCGCAGCAGGACCTCATCGTCCTCGATCCCGTCACCACCACGGCCTACATCAGCCGCAACCACGGCTACATGGTGTACGACACGCTCTACGGGATGGATGACAAGTACCAGCCCGTGCCGCAGATGGTGGAGGGCCACCGGACCGAGGAGGACGGCCGGCTCTGGACCCTGACGCTCCGCGAGGAGCTGCGCTTCCACGACGGGGAGCGCGTACTGGCCCGGGACTGCGTGGCCTCGATCCGGCGCTGGGCCGCGCGCGATCCGATGGGCGGCACGCTGATGGCCGCGACGGACGAGCTCTCCGCCCCCGATGACCGGACCATCCGCTTCCGCCTGAAGCGCCCCTTCCCGCTCCTGCCGCTGGCGCTGGGGAAGGCCGCGACGCCGGTCTGCGCCATGATGCCGGCGCGGCTAGCGGAGACGGACCCTTTCCGGCCCGTGTCCGAGATCACGGGCAGCGGCCCCTTCCGCTTCAAGGCCGATGAGCGCGTGCCCGGTTCGCTCAATGTCTACACGAAGTTTGAGGGCTATGTGCCCCGCCCGAGCGGCACCCCCACCTGGACCGCCGGCCCGAAGGTGGTGAACTTCGACCGGGTCGAGTGGCACACCATCCCCGATCCCTCAACCGCCACCACGGCGCTGATCAGCGGGGAGCGGGACTGGCTGGAATACGCCTACCACGACCAGCTGCCGCTGATGCGGCGGAACCGGAACGTGCGGGTCTCCGTCTCCGACCCGACCGGCTTCGTTTCCATGATGCAGGTGAACCACCTGCAGGCGCCTTTCAACAACCCGGCGATCCGGCGCGCGCTCTGGGGCGCCATCGACCAGACCTCGGCCGTGCAGGCGGTGGTGGGGCCGACCGATCCCGCCATGTACCGCGTGCCCCTCGGCTTCTTCTGCCCGGGCACGCCCCTGGCGACGGAGGCCGGGCTGGAACCGCTGAACGGCCGGCGCGACCTGGCGAAGGTGAAGCGCGACCTCGCCGCTGCCGGCTACAAGGGCGAGACGGTTCTGCTGATGACCCCCTCCAACTCGCAGGCGCTGATCGCGCACGGCGCTGTCATGGAGGACATGTTCCGGCAGGTCGGCATGAACGTGGAGACCTACACGGTCGAGTTCAACGCCATGCTCCAGCGGCGCAACCGCAAGGGGCCGGTCTCCGACGGCGGGTGGAGCGCCTTCGTGACCACCTGGGTCGGCGCGGACTGGCTGCACCCGGGCGGCCACTTCGCCCTGCGCGGCGCGGGCGAGGCCGGCTACGCGGGCTGGGCGACGATCCCGCGCCTGGAGGAGCTTCGGAACAGCTGGTTCGACGCGGCGGACGAGGCCGCGCAGAAGGCGATCACGCGGGATATGCAGCTGGAGGCGATGAAGGAGGTTCCCTTCTACCCGCTCGGCCAGCACCTGCAGCCGACGGCTTGGCGCACCGACATCACGGGCGTCCTGCCGGGCTTCGCCACGTTCTGGAACGTGAAGCGGGGCTGACCCCCTGTCCCGGGCGGGCCTTCCAGCCCGCCCGGCGGCGATCAGGCCTTCGCGGCGGCCGCGCGGATCTGCGTGATCGTCTGGCGGTTGGTGATCTGCTCCGCGCTCATCCGCACCTCGATGATCGCGGGCTTCCCGCTGGCGCGGGCGCGCTGGTAGGCCGGCACCAGCTCGTCCGTCTCGGTCACCACCTCGCCATGGCCGCCAAAGGCCTCGACGAAGCGCGCGAAGTCCGGGTTCTTCAGCAGCGTGCCGGAGACGCGGCCGGGGTAGTGGCGCTCCTGGTACATGCGGATCGTGCCGTACTGCCCGTTGTTCACCACGATGACGATCGGCGCCACCTCCGCCTGAAAGGCGGTGGCGATCTCCTGCCCCGTCATCAGGAAGCCGCCGTCGCCGACGAAGCTGATCACTTGCCGGCCGCGATAGGTGATGGCGGCGCCGATGCCGGAGGGCACGGAGTAGCCCATGGCGCCGTTGGTCGGGCCCAGGAACTCCTGCTTCTCCCGCACGGACATGAAGCGCTGCGGCCAGGTGGCGAAGTTGCCGGCATCCACGGTGAAGACCGTGTCCTCCGGCAGCTCCTTCTCCAGCGCCTGCAGGGCGCGGGCGAAGTTCAGCGGCCCTTCGTACTCCGGCGCGGCGACGCTCGCCTCCCGCCCGGCGCGAAGCTTCTTCGTCCACTCGCCCCAGGGGCGCGGCTTTCCGGGCGCGCCGGCCTTCAGCGCCACGGAGAAGGCGTTAAGGTCGGCGGTGATGCCGAGGACCGGGCGGAACACGCGGCCGATCTCGGCCGGATCCGGGTGAACCTGCACGATCGGGCTCGTCTCGCCCTCCGGGAACAGGGTGTAGCCCTGACTCGTCGCCTCGCCGAGCCGCGTGCCGACAGCGATGACGAGGTCCGATTCCTTCACCCGCGCGACGAGGCCGGGATCGGAGCCGACGCCGAGGTCGCCGGCGAAGTTCGGCGAGGTGCCGTCGAAAAGGCCGAGGCGGCGGAAGCCGACGGCCACCGGCAGGTCATGCGCGATGGCGAAGTCGCGGATCGCCGCCTTGCCCTCCTCGGACCAGCCGGTGCCGCCGAGGACGAGCACGGGCTGCTTCGCCCCGTCCAGCAGCTCCAGCAGGCGCGGGATGGCGTGGGGCGCGGGGAAGGCCGGCAGGACGGGCGCGGGCCCGATGTCCTGCACGTCCACCATCTGCTTCTGCATCTCCTCGCTGATCGCCACCACCACGGGGCCGGGGCGGCCGCTGCGCGCCACGTCGAAGGCGCGGGCCATCAGCTCCGGCACCCGGCGGGCGTCGTCGATCTGGGTCACCCACTTGGCCAGCGGGGAGAACATCCGGCGGTAGTCCACCTCCTGGAAGGTGTCCCGGTCCGTCTCGGCGAAGGGGATCTGGCCGACGATGAGGACCAGCGGCGTGCTGTCCTGCATCGCCACGTGCACGCCGATGCTGGCGTGGCAGGCGCCGGGGCCGCGGGTCACGATCGCCACGCCGGGATTGCCCGTGAGCTTGCCGTGCGCCTCGGCCATGTGGACGGCGCCCGCCTCGAAGCGGCAGGTGGTCAGCTCAATGCGGTTCTGGACGTTGTAGAGCCCGTCCAGCAGGTCGAGGAAGGACTCGCCGGGCACGTGGAAGGCGTGGGTCACGCCCTGCGCCACCAGCGCATCCGCCAGAAGCTGCCCGCCCGTGCGTCCGCGGGCCGTGCCCTTCGTGCTGCCGTCCATCGTGTCCTGTCCCCTACCCCCTCCGACCCTCGCCGGAGGGGGCGGAGACTAGGACGGGGCGCGTGGGCCGCCAACCGCCGGTGGGTGGGTTCCTTCTCGGCAAAGGGCCTGGACGCTTGCGGAGGACGCCGTTCCTCCATGCCAGTTCCGGCCCGGCTGCGGGCAAAGGACCGCGCGGCGCAGCCCGGCGCCAGGGCTTTCCCGGGAGAGGCTTGGAACCCCGCCCGCGCGGCGGCATCCTGCGCGCCGGACGGGAGCAGGGCCGGATGAGAGCGATCTTCGTGATGATCAAGTGCGAGATGGGGGCGGCCTACCGTGTGGCGCGGGAGATGGCGGACACGGTCCCCGAGCTCTCGGAGATGCACTCGACGAGCGGGCAGTACGACCTTCTCGGGAAGTTCTACCTGGAGCCTGAGCAGGATATCGGCCTCTTCGTCGTGGAGCGGATCCAGACCGTGCCGGGGATCAAGGACACCTACACGCTCCAGACCTTCAACGCCTTCTCCGGACCGCGGGGCTGAACGGCGGGCGGCGACCCGGGAGAAGGTTGCCGCCACGAAATCACCTTCGTCCCGCCGCGCGCCGCCACCGGGCCGCCGCGCGGATGCCACCAGGGGAGCCGATATCTGGCGGCATCGGAGGTCCCCCCAGATGATGCCCCGCCTGAAGCCCCGCTTCCTTCCCGCCCTCGCCCTCGCCGCGGCCCTGGCCACGGCCGGATGCCAGAACCCGGACGGCACGACCGACTGGGGCAGCACCCTCGCCCTCGGCGCCGGGGCGGCCCTGGTGGCAGGGCTGGCAGTCGCTTCCACGAATGATGACGGGTACCGCCGACATTCCCCGCGCCGTGGCGAACGTTCCTACGGCGGCCCCGGCCGCTCCTACGCCGGCGGTCACGGGAGGAACTGGCGGTGAAGGCGCGTCTCGCGGCGCTCGCGGTGGCCGGGCTGGCGCTCGGCGGCTGCTACGGCCCCTACGGGGAGCCGAACGTTGCGGGCTCGGCGCTGGTCGGCGCCGGGCTGGGCGCGGCGGCGGGGGCGGCGATCGCCTCCTCCGGGCCGGGCTACTACGGCCACGGCTACGGGTACGGTCCGCGCTACGCCTACGCGCCGCGCGGTTACGGCTACGGCGGCTACTACGGCCGCCCCTACGGTTACCGGCGCTGGTAGCCCGGAGAGCGCCGCCGTTGATGCCGGCGGCGCCAGTGAGGAGACCTGCGGGGAGCGTCGGCGTCACGGACAGGTGTCCGTGGCGGTCCGTCGCCTCCACCCGGAAGTCGCGTCAGGCGCCCCCGGTCCGCACCGCCCCCTCAGTCGAAGCCGAGGAAGCCCGGCATGGAGGCGATGGGCGGCGCCTTCCGCAGCGCCCCGATATCGGCCTGAGGGCGGGAGAGCAGCGCGTCGCCCGCGCAGGCCGACTCGATCGCTGCCGCCGCGCGCAGCACCAGCGCGTCGCCCCCGCGCGGCCCGACGATCTGCAGGCCGAAGGGCATCCCCAGCGCGTCCCGTCCCATGGGGATGGAAATGGCGGGGTGGCCCGTCAGCGTCACGATGTAGGCCATGGCGAGCCAGTGGAAGTAGGTGCGGGTCGGCTGCCCGTCGATCTCGCGCGGGAAGAGCTCCGTCCAGGGGCGGGGGGAGATCGTGATGGCAGGGGCGATGATCAGGTCGGTCCCGGCCTCGAAGAAGCGCTGCCAGCGCTGGTACAGCTGCGTCTGCAGCACCCCCGCGCGCGCCACGTCGGCCGCGGAATAGCCCAGCCCCTCCTCCACGTTCGCCCGCACATTGGGCCCGACGAGGTCGGGCGTCTTCGCGACCTTCTCCTGGTGCGCGGCGAGGAAGTTGAGGGCGCGCAGGATCTCGAAGGCCTCGTTGGCACCGCGGCAGTCCGGCGTCCCTTCCTCGATCCGGGCGAAGAGGGGCTCCAGGGCCGCCACGCGCTCACGGAACGCCGAGCGGACGGTCTTCTCCACCAGCGCCAGGCCGAAATCCTCGGTCGCCGCGACGCGGAGGGAGGAGAGGTCGAGCGGCGCGAGCGGGGTCCAGCGCTCCGGCCGCGCCCGCACCGCCTCGCCGGGCAGGGTGTAGGAGAGCGGGTCGCGCACGTCGTCCCCGGCCATGGCTGCGAGGAGAAGCGCGGTGTCCGCCGCGTTGTTCGCCATCGGCCCGAGGACCGAAAGGTTCTGCCAGCCCAGCCCCTTGCGCTCCGTGGAGACGAGGCCCGGGCTCGGGCGGAAGCCGACAATGCCGTTGAAGGCCGCCGGGTTCCGCAGGGACCCGCCCGTGTCGGAGCCCGAGCAGATCGCGAACATCCCCGCCGCCAGGGCGGCGCCGGAGCCGCCGGAGGAACCGGCCGCCGACCTGGTGGGATCGTGCGGGTTGCCGGTGGCGCCGTAGACGGCGTTGCGCGTGTTGGCGCCGGCGCCGAATTCCGGCGTGTTCGTCTTCGCCGTGATCACCGCGCCCGCCGCGCGGATGCGGGCCACGGAGGAGAGGTCCTCCTTCGGCACGTTGTCCTTGAAAAGCGGACTGCCGAAGGTGGTGACGAGCCCCTCCGTGTCCTCCAGGTCCTTGATGCCGATCGGCAGGCCATGGAGGAGGCCGAGCCGGTCGCCCCGCATCACCGCATCCTCGGCGTCCTTCGCCCAGCCCCGCGCCCGCTCGTCGACGGCGACGACGGCGTTGATGGCGGGGTTCACCTCCTCGATCCGCTTCAGGGTGGAGTCGAGAAGCTCCACCGGGGACAGCTTCTTCGCCCCGATCAGGCGGCGGGCTTCGAGGGCGGTGAGGTCGCAGGGCTCGGTCATCGGCGGTCCGGGGGATCAGGGGCTGTAGGGGAAGGGCCGTGGCAGGTGCCGCGGCCCGTGGGAAGCGCCGGCCGGGCTCAGTAGCCCATCGCGCAGCCGTCCTTGCGCGGGTCGGAGCCGCCGATGAGCACGCCCTTCTCGCGGTCGATCAGGATGGCCTGGCCGCCGCCATGGGGCTTCTTGATCGGCTTGGGCTGGTGGCCCAGCGCGGCCAGGGCGTCGCGCAGCGCGGGCGGCAGGCCGTTCTCGATCTCCACGTCGCGGTGGTTGGCGCCGACGCTGGGGAAGACGCGCGTCAGGTCCAGCGCCTCCTGCACGTCCAGGCCGAACTGGAAGTGGTTCGTCAGGAACCAGGTCTGGCCCATGGGCTGGAAGTGCCCGCCCATCACGCCGTAGGGCATGATCGCCTTGCCGTCCTTCATCACCATGCCCGGGATGATGGTGTGCATGGGGCGCTTGCGCGGGGCGATGCAGTTCGGGTGCCCTTCCTGCAGGCGGAAGCCGTAGCCGCGGTTCTGCAGCATCACGCCGCAGCCCTCCGCCAGGATGCCGGAGCCGAAGCCCTCGAAGAGGGAGTTGATGAAGGAGCAGGCGTTGCCGTCGCTGTCCACCACGGTCAGGTAGACGGTGTCCTTGTGCTTCTCCCAGTCCGCATCGCCGGCCGGGGGCAGGTCCACCATCGCGCGGTCGTCGCTGATCATGCCCCGGAGCTTGTCCAGGTAGCCATCCGACAGCAGGCGATCCAGCGGCACCCGGGCCTGGGCGGGATCGGCGAGGAAGGCGTCGCGGTCGCGATAGACCAGGCGCGCGGCCTCCAGGTGGCGGTGCATCCGCACCGCGTCCAGCGGGCCGGCCGGCTCGGGGAAGCCCTCCAGGATGCCCAGCAGCATCAGCACCAGCAGGCCGGAGCCGTTGGGCGGGCACTGGAACACCTCCATGTCCCGCCACTTGCGGGAGATGGGATCGACGAACTCCGCGGCGGTCATCCCCTCCGCGAAGTCCTCCTCCGTGTGCAGGCCGCCGGCGGCGCGCAGGGTCTTCACCATGTCGGCCGCGATGGCGCCGGTGTAGAAGGCGCGAGCCCCGTCTTTGGCGATGGCGCGCAGCGTCGCGCCGAGTTCCGGCTGCACGAAGCGGTCGCCGAACCGGAACGGCCCGCCATCCTTCAGGAAGCGCCGCGCCGTCTGCGGCTGGAGGGAGAGCTTGCCGACATTGTCCTCCCAGTCCGCCGAGACGCGGGAGGAGACGGCGAAGCCCTGTTCCGCGTAGCCGATGGCGGGCTGCAGGATCTTGTCCATCCCGAGCCGCCCGTGCGCCTTGTTCAGCGCCTCCCAGGCGGAGATCGCGCCGGGGACCGTCACGGAATGGACGGAGGTGGCGGACATCGCCGTCAGCCCGGCGGCCCGCAGCGCCTCCGGCGTCGCGGCGGCCGGGGCGCGGCCGGAGCCGTTGATGGCGACCACGCCGCCCGAGGCCGGGGCGTAGAGGCAGAAGCAGTCGCCGCCGATGCCGGTGGATTGCGGCTCCGCCACCGCCAGCACGGCGGCCGCGGCGATCGCGCCGTCCATGGCGTTGCCGCCCGCCCGCATCGTCTCCAGCGCGGCCAGGGTCGCCGCGGGCATGGAGGTGGCGGCCATGGCGTTCAGCGCCATGGCCGGGCTGCGGCCGGGAAGGTGAAGGTCGCGCATGGTCGTTCCTCGGGACTGGTCCTGCTCCCCTCCCGAATACGCCCCCCGCCCCGCGGGAGGAAGCCGGGGCGGGCACCGAACCGGGCCGATGCGCGGCCTGCGGGGCCCGCCCCACCTTCCAAGCGCCCGCCCCCTCCGCTAATGGCGCGGGATGGAAGACGCGCCGAACGCCTCCCCCGCCGCGAGCCCCCTTGCCAGCGTCGCGGATTTCGACCGGATCGACATCCGCGCCGGCACGGTGGTGGACGCCCAGCCCTTCCCGGAGGCCCGCAAGCCCTCCATCAAGCTCTGGATCGACTTCGGCGGGGAGATCGGCACCCGCCGCTCCTCCGCCCAGATCACGGTTCACTACGCGCCGGAGGCGCTGATCGGCCGGCAGGTGCTGGCAGTCGTGAACTTCCCCCCGCGACGCATTGCCGGCTTCGCCAGCGAGGTGCTGACCCTCGGCCTGCCGGATGAGGCCGGGGCGGTGGTGCTGCTGCGCCCCGACCTGCCCGTGCCGGACGGCGCCCGGATGTTCTGACCCGGCACTTCTGAGAGGACCGAAGGAATGGCCCCGCCCCGCTACTACACCGTCACCTGGGACCAGCTGCACCGCGACGCCAAGGCCCTCGCCTGGCGCCTGCACGGCAAGGGGCCCGAGGGAGGCGGCTTCAAGGGCATCGTCGCCATCACCCGCGGCGGCCTGATCCCCGCCGCCATCGTCGCGCGGGAGCTGGACTGCCGCCTGATCGAGAGCGTCTCCGTCATCACCTACGGCAAGGACGGGGAGGAGCAGAACCGGGGCGAGCCGACCGTGGCAAAGTCGCCGGTGGCGGCCGGGGATGGCACGGGCTGGCTGGTCCTGGACGACCTGGTGGACACCGGCACCACCGCCCGGGTGGTGCGGGGCATGCTGCCCGGCGCCCATTTCGCCACCATCTACGCCAAGCCCGCCGGCCGCCCCCTCGTGGACAGCTTTGTCACCGAGGTGAGCCAGGACACCTGGATCCTCTTCCCCTGGGACACGGAGCCGCAGTTCGTGGCCCCCATCGCGCGCTCCGCGGCTGCCGGCGGGTGATCCGCCTGGCGTAACGGTCGTCTGGCGGAACCAAGCCGGGCGAAGCATGGTGCGGGCCGGGGAAACTGCCCCGCCCCCTCCGGGGCGGAGCCCTTCAGGGGATCATCGCATGACGGCCACGCCGCGGCCCATTGCCGCCATCCTGGACAGCCGCGTCCTCGGCGTGCTCGCCCGGATTCTCCTCACCTTCCCCTACTGGGGCAGCGGGCTGGCGAAGCTGATCGACTTCTCCGGCGCTCAGGCCGAGATGGGGATGTTCGGCCTGCACCCGACCGCGCCCTTCGCCGTCGCCGTCATCATCACCCAGCTCGTCGGGTCCGGGCTCGTCATCCACGGGCGCCACGCCTGGATCGGCGCCGGCGCACTGGCCGTCTTCACCGCACTGACCATCCCCATCGTCCACCATTTCTGGAGCCTGGAGGGCGTGCGGGGCCTGGTCGCCTTCCACACGGCGACCGAGCACGTCGGCATGATCGGCGGGCTGATACTCGGCGCGATCCAGGCGCACTGGGCGAGCCGGCGGGCCTGAGGCGGTTGCGATGCGACGCCTCATAGCGGCGGGCCTCCTTCTCTCCTCCGTGGCCTCAGCCGAGCCGGGCCGTCCCGTCGGGAACCAGGACGCGGCGCTCTCGGCACTGCTCGTGCGCCTCGGGGTCACGCCGTCGGATGCCGTGGTGCGGCACGCGGCCTGGAATGCTCCCTATGGTGCCTGGTGCTTCCAGCTCGAGGTCCGCTCGGGACCGTTCAGCGGCCGGCAGCTCTCATCCGCGGTCAGCAGGCGCGGCACGGTCGAGGTCTTGAGCCGGGGCTGTGCGCCGCGGCCCCCCGTAACCGCGCGGCTCCCCACCTCCTCGATGGAGGAGCTGGTCCAGCAGCTCGTCATCAACCTTGCCGCGGTCCAGAACTATCCGCTTCCCGCGAAGGAGCGGCGAGTCGAAGGGATGAGCCGGGTCCACGTCACCGTCCGGCGGGAGGACGGGGCGGTCCTCCGCGCCTGCGTGGTCAGCAGCTCCGGCGATGCCGATCTTGACCGGCAAGCCCTGCACATGGCCCGCACGGTGACCGTTCCCCTTTTCCCGCCCGCGAAGACGACCGGGACCGAGACATTTATCGTCCCGATCCGCTTCGCGCTTTCAAGACGGCCGGCATCAGCTGAGGGCGCAGCACCGGATAGGGATCCCGGCCCTACCCCGCCACCCCTGGAGCCCGAAGGGGGCTGCGGGCCGACGGTATCGCGCCTCTGGGGTGGGCCGCCCGTCGGTTGAGGCGACGCCCGGCGCCGCGCCAGCGGAGCCGGGCCGCTAGACCGGAACCGTCTCGTCCCGCGCCACCAGAACCTTGTCCACGCGGCGCCCGTCCATGTCCACGATCTCGAAGCGCCAGCCGCCGAAGACGATCCGGTCCCCTTCCTTCGGCACGCGCCGGAGCAGGGCGAGCATGAGGCCGGCAACCGTATGGTAGCTACCGGCCTGAGGTAGCACCGGCAGGTCCAGCCGGGCGCGGAGCTCGTCGCTCGGCATCATGCCGTCCAGCAGCAGGCTGCCGTCGTGGCGCTCCACCGCGGGGCCGGCCGCGGGCAGCGGGTCGGGCGCGCCGAGCTCGCCCACGATCGCCTCCAGCAGGTCGGAGGCGGTGACCACCCCCTCGAAGGACCCGTACTCGTCCATGACGAGGGCGAGGCCGAGCGGGTCCTGGCGGATCTTCTCCAGCGCGTCCAGCGCGGGCAGGTTGTCCGGCAGGACCATGGGCTTGCGGAGCGCGGCCGCGACGGAGAGCGGCTGGCGGGACAGCATCTGGTCCAGCAGGTCCTTCGCCGCGACGACGCCCACCACGTTGTCCACCCGGCCATCCGCCACGATGAAGCGGTTGACCGTCTCGCCCTTCAGCTTCTCGGACACCTCGTCCGGCGTCGCCTTGCGGTCGAGCCAGACGATCTCGGTCCGGGGGGTCATCAGGGCGCGGATGGGCTTGTCCGCCAGGCGGAGCACGCGCTCGATCATGTGCCGCTCCTCCGTCTCCAGCGCGCCGGCCTCCGCGCCCTCGGCCACAACCGCCTTCACCTCCTCTTCCGTGACAGACTGCTCGACCGTGTTGTTCGCGCCGAGGAGGCGCAGGACGAGCGAGGAGGAGGTGGAGAGCAGCCAGACGACCGGGGACGAGACGCGGGACAGGGCGAGCATCGGCCGGGCGACGAAGGTGGCGATGCTCTCCGGGTTCCGCAGAGCGATCTGCTTCGGCACGAGCTCGCCGAGGATGAGGGAGAGATAGGTGATCAGCACCACCACGACGAAGATCGCCGCCTCCTCGCCGTACGGTGCGACCCCGGGGATGGCGTTCAGCACGGGTCCGAGGGTGGAGGAGAGGCGGGCACCGCCGAAGGTTCCGGCGACGACGCCGATGAGGGTGATGCCGACCTGGACGGTGGGCAGGAAGCGCTGCGGGTCGTCCGCCAGGGCCAGGGCGGCGCGGGCCCCGGCCGAACCACCCCTCTCCAGCGCCTGAAGCCGGGCTCGGCGGGAGGAGACGATCGCCAGCTCGCTGCTGCTGAACACGCCGTTCAGCAGGACCAGCAGGATGAGGATGCCGATTTCCAGGAGCGCCGACATGGGGGTTGGGAGGATCCTTCTGGGCCGTTCGTCGTGGCGGGAGGGCTGTTTAGCCCCACCGGCCGGATTGACCGAATGACGGGGGCGAGTCGCAACGCCCGAGACGGGCCGACACGGTTTGTTGCGCCGCAATCTTGCCCAGATTGGGCCGGAAGGGCGCCGCAGCCAGGGGGTTTGATGCAACGGAGCGCATCAGGCGCCAGGACCATTTCAGCCCGGATCGGCCGGGCGGTGGCCGGGTGCCCCGCGCCGGAGCCCTGACGCGATGACCGCGCACGTTGCCCCGCGCCTTCCCCGCAACCCAGAAGCCCTCTCCAGCCCCGCCCCCGCCCGCCCCGGCTTCCTGGCCCGGCACGGCGTGACGCTGGTGGTGCTGGCCCTGGTCGCGGCCGCCCATCTCGGTGCCTGGTGGGCCATGAACCGCCCGGTGGCCATGCCGGACTTCCGCGGCCAGGTGAACGGCCTGGCCTTCGCCCCCTACCAGCGCGGCCAGGGGGCGGAAGGCGGCCCGACGCCGACGCCGGAGCAGATCGAATCGGACCTGCGCCGGGTGGCGCCGCTGACCCGGCACATCCGTACCTACTCCGCCCATGGCGGGATGGAGCGGATCCCCGATATCGCCTGGTCGACCGGGCTGGACCTGAAGATCACCCTCGGCTCCTGGCTGGATCGCCGGCTGGACCGGAACGCGGCCGAGCTCCGCCGCCTGATCCAGATCGCGCGAGAGAGCCGGAACGTTGAGCGCGTCCTCGTCGGCAACGAGGCGGTGCTGCGCGGCGATGTCACCCCGGCGCAGATGGTGGGCTACGTCCAGCAGGTGCGCCGGCAGGTCCGCCAGCCCGTCTCCACCGCCGAACCCTGGCACGTCTGGATGGACCACCCGGAGCTCGGCGACGCGGTGGACTACATCACTATCCACCTCCTCCCCTACTGGGAAGGGCTGCCGGTGGATGACGCGCTGCGCTTCATCATGGAGAAGTTCGACGCCGTGCAGGCGCGCTTCCCCGGCAAGAAGGTGGTGATCGGCGAGGTGGGCTGGCCCAGCGACGGCGTGGCCCAGGGCGCCGCCCGCGCCAGCCGCGTGAACCAGGCCCTGTTCCTGCGCAGCTTCTTCAACATCGCCGAGGGGCGCGGCCTGGACTACTTCGTGATGGAGGCCTTCGACCAGCCCTGGAAGGTGTCTTTCGAGGGACGTGCCGCCGGGCACTGGGGCATGTTCGACCTGGATCGCCGCGGGAAGTGGCCGCTGGTGGGTTCCGTGCAGGAGACGCCGGCCTGGTTCAACTGGGCACTGGGCGCGAGCCTCATCGCCTCGCTCGCCACCTTCTTCTTCCTGGCGCGCCGCCCCGATATCCGCTGGCAGGGCAAGCTGATGCTGGCCGGGCTGTCCCAGGGCTTCGTGGCGCTGGGCACCCTCGTCGTGCTGGCGATGAGTGAGACCTACATGTCCGCCACGGCCGGCGTGGTCTGGTCGCTGCTGGTCTTCGGGCAGGTGCTGCTGCTGGGCCTGCTGCTGTCGGACGGCTTCGAGCTGGCCGAGACCCTGTTCGGCCGCGTCTCCAAGCGCCGCTGGCCCGCGCTGCCCGCACCTGATGGCACCGCGCTGCCGAAGGTCTCCATCCACCTGCCGATCTGCAACGAGCCGCCGCACATGGTGCGCGAGACGCTCGATGCCCTGGCGGAGCTAGACTACCCGGACTTCGAGGTCCTGGTCATCGACAACAACACGACCGACCCGGCGCTGTGGGAGCCGGTGGCCGAGCACTGCGCGCGGCTGGGCGCCCGGTTCCGCTTCTACCACCTCGGGAAGTGGCCGGGCTTCAAGGGCGGCGCCCTGAACTTCGCCCTGCGCGAGACGGCGCCGGACGCCGCGGTGGTCGGCGTGATCGACAGCGACTACCTGGTGCGCCCGGACTGGCTGCGCCGCATGGCGCCCTTCTTCAACCGCCCGGAGGTGGGCTTCACGCAGAGCCCGCAGGACTACCGCGACGGGAATGGCGGCCTGTTCAAGCGCCTGATGTTCTGGGAGTACGCCGGCTTCTTCAAGGCGGGCATGGTCACGCGCAACGAGCGCAACGCCATCATCCAGCACGGCACGATGACGCTGATCCGCAAGTCCGCGCTGGAAGGGGCCGGCGGCTGGGCGGAGTGGTGCATCTGCGAGGACAGCGAGCTCGGCCTGAAGCTGATGCGCCAGGGCTGGGAGGCGGTGTACTGCCCGGACTCCATGGGCCGCGGCGTGATGCCGGACGACTTCTCCGCCTACCGCAAGCAGCGGCACCGCTGGGCCTTCGGCGCGGTGCAGATCGTGAAGCACCACTGGAAGGCGCTGCTCAACCCGTTCGACCGCAGCCTGACCCAGGGCCAGCGCTTCCACTTCGTCATGGGCTGGTTCCCCTGGCTGGGCGACGCGCTGGGGCTGGCCTTCGTGGTGGGCGGGCTGGTCTGGTCCGTGGGCCTGACGCTCATCCCGCTGACACGCATCCACAAGACGGTAGAGATCTTCGGCCACGAGGTCGCGACGGAGGGTCTGCGCACCGCCCTGGTCTCCGTCGGCCTCTCGGACGAGTTCCCGATCACCCTTTTCATGATCCCCAGCCTCGCGCTGTTCGCCTTCAAGTTCGCGCAGATCTGGCTGCTCTACCGCGCCCGCGTCTCCTGCAGCCCCATGGACCGGCTGGGCGCGGCGCTGGGCGGGCTCGCGCTATCCCACACCATTGGCAAGGCGGTGTGGCAGGGCTTCTGGAAAAAGCGGGCTCACTTCGCCCGCACGCCGAAGATGGAGAACGCGCCGGCGCTGGTGCAGGGGCTCATGACGGCCCGGCAGGAGGCGGTGTTCATGCTGCTGTTGTGGCTGGCCGCCGCCGGCGTGACGCTGGCGCATCGCGGCGGCACCTGGGAGGCGGTCCTCTGGACCGTCATCCTGCTGGTGCAGTCCATCCCCTACGCGGCGGCCGTCTCCATGGCGCTGATCGCGGCGATGCCGGCGAAGGTGGCGGCGGTGCTGCCGGGCGCGGTGTCCGCGCAGTCCTCCGCCGGCCAAGTGGTGGCCCGGACCGAGGTGAAGTAGCCACCCCGGCCGATGTGGCGCGGCCCGTCGGGGAGATCCCGGCGGGCCGCCTCCGTTTCCGGGGTGCAGAAGTGAATTTGGTTAACGCAGAATGAAGGTGCGAGCGCCGCCCGCGCCGCGTTAAGCCTCCGGTTACCTTCTTCCGGAGCGCCCGGCATGGCCGAGATCCTTCCCCTGAACCGCAACCCCGTGGAGCGGCTGGAATCCGCCCTTCGCCTTCTCGCCGTGTCGCAGGACGCGCAGCGGGACGCGATGAACAGCTTCCGCGAGAGCCTCTACGAGCTGCGCGACAGCACCGCGCGGCTGCAGGCCAGCGTGCATGGGTGGCACCGCCGCGTGGGCGAGTGCGGGCGCGAGCTGGCGAGGGCAAAGGACGCGGTACGGACGCTGGGCGAGACCGCCGCGCGCATGTAGGCGCTCAGAGCGGCCGGATGTGGGTCGCGGAGCGCAGCACGGCCGGCACGAAGCCGCAGGCCTCGTAGAAGCCGCGCGCCCCGGCGGGCGAGCGCACGCGGAGGAGCCGGAACCCGTGCTCCGCGGCCGCCCCGGCCGCGGCCTCCACCAGGGACCGGCCGACGCCGCGGCCGCGATGGGCCGAGGCGACGTAGAGGCGGCGCAAGCGGGCCGTGCCCGCATCCCCCGCATAGGGATCGAGGCTGAGGCCGACGATCCCGGCCAGCGCATCGCGCCGCCAGGCAGCGAACAGGCCCTCCCCCGGGCGCTCGAACCGCAGCGTGCCGCCGTTCCAGTCCTCCTCCAGCACCTGAAGCATGCGCCAGCCCTCGGCCAGCGCGGCGTCGCGCAGCGCGGCGAAGCCGGTGGGCAGGCACTCGAGACGGGCGACGCGGGCGCTCATCCGCCCGGCTTCACGGGCCGTGGTGGACGACGTGGAGCTTGTTGCCCTCGGGGTCGCGCATGTAGGCGCCGTAGTAGTGCGGGTCGTAGCGGGTTCGCAGGCCCGGCGCCCCCTCATCCGTGCCGCCATGGGCCAGGGCGGCGGCGTGAGCCGCGTCCACCGCCTCGCGGCTGGGCGCCATGAAGGCCACCATGTTGCCGTTGCCATGGCCCGGCGGGTTCCCATCGAAGGGCTCCTGCACGTCGAAGGTGGGGTGGCGCGTGCCGGGGGCACGATAACCGAATCCGCGCGGCCCCTCCGACCAGTCCGGGCTGCGCTCCAGCCCCAGCGGCAGCAGCACCGCGTCGTAGAAGCGCTCCAGCGCCTCGAGGTCCTTCGCGCCGACCATCACGTGGCTGAACATCGGATTCATCGTTTCACCTCCTGGGCGTCACCTCGTTGGCGCCGGGGCGCAGGCGGAGACCCGGGCGGAGGTGGCGGAAGGGGAGCGTGGCGGGGTCCGCCACAACCGGGCCGGGTGCTGCGGCGACAATGACGCGTTCAGCGAGCGGCTGGAAGTCCGCCCGGAAGTGAACCGAGGATTTGACCACGACGATCCCCTCCTGCGCCGGTTCCACCCCGATGTGGCGGAACAGGGCCAGGTCGTAGGCCTGCATCTTCCGGCTGGTGACGATGGCGCGCACGCCGCCGATGGCGATCAGCGCCGTGGGCCCGAGATCGGCGGGGTTGCCGCCCGCCATGGCGCCCGTGCAGGTGAAGCGGCCGTTGGAGAGGCGCAGCACGCGCGCCGTTACCTCCAGCGGCGACCCGTCGCTCCTGCCGCCGAGCTTGAGGGAGACCGTCGCCCCCTCCCCTGCCCTGTGGCAGGCGGCCGCGCTCTCCGGGTCGTTGATGGAGCCGACCACGGCCTTGCGGGCGTTCTGCCGGACCAGTTCCGCCAGCAGGCCGGTGGTGTCGCCATGGCCGCCGCCGCCGGGATTGTCCTGCGTATCGGCGATGACCACGGGGCGGGAGGCGTTGACCTTGATCGCCTCGGCCACCGCGCGCTCGGCGGGCAGGATCTCGCCGGCGAAGTCGCGCTCCCGGCGGTTCAGCAGCGCCAGGAACTCGTCCGCGGCCGCATCCGCCGCGCCCTGATCCGACGCGAAGGCGGCCACGGCCATGCCGCAACCCGGGAAGTCGGCGTAGGGGAAGCCGAAGCAGAAGGCGAGCTCCGAGACGCCGTGGCGCGTCGCGATCCGCTCGCGCTCCGCATAGACCTCGCTCATCGGCGGAACCAGGGTGCACTGGCTGGTGATGGGCAGCCAGAAATCGGCCTGGCGGTAGGCGCGCGCGAAGGGGCGGCCGCGCTTCATCCGCTCCACCAGCAGGCGGATCGCGCGGGCGCCGGCCTGCTTCATGTCCACGTGCGGGTAGGTGCGGTACGGGGCGAGCGCGTCGGCCCGCCCGACCATCTCGGCGGTGAGGTTGCAGTGCGGGTCCAGGCTGCAGGCGATGGGGATCTCCGGCCCCGCGAGGGCGCGGACGCGGCGCAGCAGCTCGCCCTCGGCGTCCGGAAACTCCTCGGCCACCATGGCGCCGTGCAGGTCGAGGTAGATGCCGTCCAGCGGCCCCCTCGCCAGCGCGTCGGACAGCTCGGACAGGATAAAGGCGCAGACGCGCTCGAAGGCCTCGGCCTGCACCGGGCCGGCGGGGTTCGCGAAGGCCCAGGCCAGGGGCACGATCTCGATGCCGCTGCGCTCGGCCGCCTGGATGGCGCCGGCGGCGGGCACGCCCGTGCCCCGCAGGTTGTCCACCAGCCCGCCGCCGCGCTGGGGTGTCGGCCAGCCGCCGGGGTTGAGGAAGTCGTCCCAGCGCGTGGGCACCGGGGCGAAGGAGTGGCTCTCGTGCTGGAAGCCGCCGACCGCGATCCGCACCGGCCTAGCCCCGCACCAGGCCGGCGGTGGCCAGCACGGCGTCCGCCATCACCACCAGCCCGGCCTCCGCCCATTCCGGCGTGATGCTCTCGGCCTCGTTGTGGCTGATGCCGCCGTGGCAGGGGCAGAAGATCATCACCGTGGGCACCTGGCGCGCGACATAGACGGCATCATGCCCGATCCCCGTGGGCATGTCGCGGAAAGGGATGCCGCGGGCCGTCGCCGCATCGCGCAGGCGCTGCGCCAGGGTGGGATCGAAGGGGGTCTGGGGCGAGGTCCAGAAGGCGGCGACATCGACGGTGACGCCGCGGGAGGCGGACACCTCCGCCGCCTTCCCCCGCAGCGCGGCCGCCATGGCCTCCAGCGCCGCTTCGTCGCCGTGGCGCAGGTCCACGCTGAAACGGGTGACGGAGGGGACGACGTTGCGGCTGGAGGGCTCCACCGCGATCCGGCCCACGGTGGCGCGGGCGTCGCCCCCGGAGCCCAGCGCGATGGCCTCCAGCGCCTGGATCAGAACCGAGGCCGCGACAAGCGAATCGCGCCGGTGCGCCATGGTCCCGCCGGCATGGGAATCCTCGCCCGTCACTGTCACGTCGAACCATTGCTGCGCCAGGGCGTGGGTGACGATTCCGACATCCAGCCCCTCCCGCTCCAGGACGGGGCCCTGCTCGATGTGCAGCTCGAAATAGGCCTCCAGGTCGCGCAGCGCCGCGGGGTCCGCCTCGCCCTTCCACCCGATTGCCTCCAGCGCGTCCCCGAAGCGGACGCCCTCCGGGTCGCGCTTGTCCAGCACCTCCGCCTCGGTGAAGGCGCCGATCGCGGCGCCGCTGCCCATCATGGGCGGGGAGAAGCGGGCGCCCTCCTCGTTCGTCCAGTTGAGGAGGAGAAGGGGCGCCTCCGTCTCCGCGCCGGACTCGTGCAGGGCGCGCATCACCTCCAGCCCCGCCAATACGCCGAGCACGCCGTCGAACTTCCCGCCCGTGGGCTGGGTGTCGAGGTGACTGCCCATGGCAACGGGCTTGCGGGAGGGATCGCGGCCGGGGCGCAGCAGGGCCATGTTGCCCAGCCGGTCGGTGGTCAGCGTCAGCCCGACCTCCGCACCCCAGCGCGCCAGCAAGGCGCGGCCCTCCCCGTCCAGCGGTGTCAGGGTCTGGCGGTTGCAGCCGCCCTTCGGGGTGGCGCCGATCCGCGCCATCTCCATCAGCGAGTCCCAGAGCCGCGCGCCGGAGAGGGGCAGGTTGCTCATGCCGCCTTCTCCACCCCGCACCACTCGGCCATCAGCAGGGCGATGCTGCGGGTGATGTCGTGCATGGAGGAGAGGGAGACGCTCTCGTCGATGCCGTGGATCTCCTGCGCCTCCGGCCCGAAGCAGGCGACCGGCGTGTCCTGGTAGAGGGTGAAGAAGCGGCCATCCGTCAGACCGGTGGCGGGGTAGTGGCGCAGCTCGCTCCCGCTCGCCTCGGCGTAGGCGCGCTGGGCCAGCCGGGCGATCTCGCTCTCCATGTCGAAGGCGCAGGCATCGGCCATGAAGCCCTTAAATTCCAGCTTCACCTGCGTGCCGCGCAGCCCCGGATCGGCCGCCGCCTCCGCCACGATCCGCTCAATGTCCGCCTTGGTCTGCGCCGCCGAGTAGCCGAGCATGACGCCGACCCGCAGCCCGATCCGTGCGCGGGTGGGGACGGAGGAGTTCCACTCCCCGCCCTCCACCGTGCCGAGGTTGACGTTCACGGGGTGGTTCACGCCGCGGAAGGCGGCGTGGACGTTCTCGGCGCGGTTGCGCTCGTTCTCGTAGTCCTTGAACCGCGCCGCGATCCGCATCGCGCCCTCGATGGCGTTGATGCCCGCGTGCATGTCCCGCACATGGGTCGGGCGGCCGGTCACCGTCACCCAGGCCCAGACCACGCCGACCTCGGCCGAGTACATCGCGGCCATGCCCGGACCGGGCTCGGGGATCACCACCGCGTCGGTCCTGGGCATGGCGAGCATCGTGGCCAGCGCCCCGTTGCCGCTGCACTCCTCCTCGATCACCGCCTGCATCTGCACGGGGGCGGCGGGCTGAAGCCCGGCCAGCTTCAGCGCCTGGAAGGCGGTGAGGTAGGAGACGATGCCCGCCTTCATGTCGCCGGCGCCGCGCCCGTACATGCGGCCGTCCCGCACGGAGGGCTCGTAGGGCGGGGTGATCCAGAGGTCGGCCGCGCCTTCCGGCACCACGTCGACATGGCCCTGCAGCGCGAGGCTGCGGCCCCTCACCTCACGGGGCGTGTGGATGGCCGCCACGTTGTCGCGCCCGGCATAGGAGATGAGCGGCGGGGAGAAGCCGGGATGCTCGCGCAGCGCGTCCGGGTCCGTGGGAATTCGGCGGGGGGCGAGGCCGAGCGACTCATAGTTCTGCGCCATCAGGTCGAGGGCGCCCGCCTCCTTCCCCAGCGTGGACTCGCAGCGCACGAGGTCCGAGAGGCGGTCGACCGCTGCCCCTTCCAGGGCGGCCACCGCCTCCAGGATCGCGCGCTTCGCACCGGGGTCGAGAGGGATCATGGAGCCGTCCTGGAAGTCGTGAGGGCGCGCAGGCTACGCCTTCCGCACCGCGTGTCGAGGCATGGGGGCCGCCGCGTGGACAAGAGTCCGGGGCACCCATAGGGTCGGGCGATGCAAGCCTTCGACCACCCCGCGGAATCGGCGCATGCGCCGCGGTTCTTCCTTCAGCGCGGGGTGCTTCGGCCGAATTTCGAGGTGCCGGCCCGCGCGGCGGCGCTCCGGGACGGGCTGAGGACCCTGGGCATCGTGCCCGCCGTGCCCGCCCTGCCCTCGCGCGCGGCGCTGGAGGCGGTCCACGCCCCCGACTACCTGGACTGGCTGCGCGACGGGCCGGCGGAATGGGCGGCCGCGCCCGGCGCCGGCGAGGAGATCGTGGCGAACATCCATCCCTCGCCGGAGATGCTGGCCCAGGGCGCCCGGCCCTCGACGCAGGCCGTCGGCAGGGCCGGATGGTACACGGCCGACACGGCCTGCCCCGTGGGTCCGGGCACCTGGGAGGCCGCGCTGGGCGCCGCCGGCTGCGCCCTGGCCGCGGCCGGGGTCGCATCGAACGGCGGCACCGCCTACGCGCTCTGCCGCCCCCCCGGGCATCATGCCTACGCGGCGCGCGCGGGGGGCCACTGCTTCGTCAACAACGCCTCGCTCGCCGTGCAGGCGCTGCGCGACGCCGGGGCGCGCCGCGTGGCGACGCTCGACATCGACAGCCACCACGGCAACGGCACACAGGGCATCTTCTGGACGCGCGGCGACGTGCTGACCGTTTCTGTCCACGCCGATCCGGACCGCTACTATCCCTGGTTCGTCGGCCACGCCTCGGAGACGGGCGCGGGCGACGGCGATGGGTGCAATCTGAACCTGCCGCAGCCCTTCGGCACCGCCGACGAGGCCTGGCTGGAGGCCGTGGCGGCCGGCATCGCGCGCATCCACGCCTTCGGGGCGGAGGCGCTGGTCGTCTCCCTCGGCTTCGACGCCTCGGAGCACGAGCCGCTGGCCGCGCTGCGCGTGACGGAGAGGGGCTTCGCCCGCGCGGCGGAGGCGATCTCCGCGCTGCGCCTGCCCACCGCCATCATCCAGGAGGGCGGCTACAACGTGGAGGTCATCGGCACCCTCCTCGCGCGGTTCCTGGGAAGCTGGCGCGGGTGAGTCTCGCCCGCGTCACCACCTTCTCCCTCCAGGGCGTCGAGGCGGTTCCGGTGGAGGTGCAGGTGCAGCTCTCCGCCGGGCTGCCCGCCTTCACCGTGGTCGGCCTCGCCAACAAGGCCGTGGTGGAGAGCCGGGAGCGGGTGCGGGCTGTGCTCTCCGGCCTCGGCCTCTCGCTTCCACCGAAGCGCATTCTGGTGAACCTCGCCCCGGCCGACCTGCCGAAGGAGGGCAGCCACTTCGACCTGCCGATGGCGCTCGGCCTGCTGGCCGCGATGGGCGTGATCCCCGCGGACGAGCTGGCCCATTTCGCCGCCATGGGGGAGCTGGCGCTGGACGGCAGCATCCAGCCCGTGGCCGGCGTGCTGCCCGCGGCGCTGGCCTGCGGGGAGCGGGAGCTCGGCCTGGTCTGCCCCGCCGCGCAGGGCGCCGAGGCGTGCTGGGCCGGGATGACGGAGGCCGTCGCCGCGCCGGACCTGCGCGCCCTCATCGCCCACTTCCAGGGCCGGCAGGTGCTGGCGCCCCCTGCGCCGGCCGCGCCTTTGGCCGGTGAGGCGCGCGGCCCCTGCCTCTCCGAGGTGCGCGGGCAGGAGAGCGCGAAGCGGGCGCTTGAGATCGCGGCGGCCGGCAACCACCACCTCCTGATGGTCGGTCCGCCCGGTTCGGGGAAGTCGATGCTGGCAGCGCGCCTGCCGGGGATCCTGCCCGACCTCAGCCCCTACGAGGCGCTGGAGGCCAGCCTCATTCGTTCCGTCGCCGGCGGGCTGGAGGGCGGCCGGATCAGCGCCCGCCCGCCCTTCCGGGACCCGCACCATTCCGCCTCACAGGCCGCGCTGACCGGAGGCGGCCCGAAGGCGCGGCCGGGGGAGATCAGCCTCGCCCATCGCGGCGTGCTGTTCCTCGACGAGCTGCCCGAGTTCCCGCGCCCCGCGCTGGAGGCCCTGCGCCAGCCGCTGGAGACGGGCCGCGTGACGGTGGCCCGCGCCAATGCCCACGTCTCCTACCCCGCGCGCGTCCAGCTCGTGGCGGCGATGAACCCCTGCCGTTGCGGCTACCTGGGCGACGCAGCGCGGGAGTGCGGGCAGGCGCCGCGCTGCGGCGAGGGCTACCAGTCCAAGCTCTCCGGCCCCCTGCTGGACCGGATCGACCTGACGATTGAGGTGCAGCCCATCCCGCCGCGCGAGCTGGCCCGTGCCCCCGCCGGGGAGGCGAGCGCCGCGGTCGCGGCGCGGGTGGCAGCCGCCCGCGCCGTGCAGCGGGCGCGCTACGCCGGGATCGGGATCGCCACCAACGCCGAGGCGCCCGTGGAGGCCATCCGCGACGGCTTCGCGCCCGAGGCGCTGTCCCTGGCTGAGAGCGCGGCGGAGCGGCTGGCCCTCTCCAGCCGCGGCTTCACCCGCGCCCTGCGCGTGGCCCGCAGCATCGCGGACCTCGCGGGCGCCGCGACGGTGGCGCGGGCGCACTCGGCGGAGGCGCTGGGCTACCGGCTGCGGAAGCCGGCCGCAGGCTAGCCGCGGCGGGCCCCGGTGCGGACTGCGAGGACGATGCCCGACATCGTCAGCGCCAGGGCGGCCGCCTGCCGCGGGCCGAAGGGTTCGTTCAGGAAGGTGGCGGCGGACAGCACGCCGATCAGCGGCACCGCGAGGGTGCCGATCGCCGCCACCCCCGCCGGCAGGGCGGCCAGGGCCGCGAACCAGGCGAGGTAGCAGAGGCAGAGCGGCAGCGCCGCCATGTAGAGAAAGGCCGCCCAGCCCGCCTGGGAGACCTGCGAGGCGTCAAAGCTCTCGAGGAAGGGCCCGAGGAGCGCCATGGGCAGGCATCCCAGCCCCACCTGCCACGCCACCGAGGCGACTGGGTGCAGCCCCAGCGGGTGCCGCTTGAACCACACCGTTCCCAGCGCGAAAAGCACGGCGCCGCCGAGGATCATGGCCACGCCCGGCATCTTCGCGGTGTCGAGCGAGACGCCGTTCCCGGTGACGAGCAGCGCCACGCCGCCCATGCCGAGGAGCAGCGCGAGGACGCGCGAGGCGGAGGGACGCTCGCCCAGCACGGGCCAGGCGGCGAGCGCGGTCCAGGCCGGCATGGTGTAGCAGATCATCGCCCCCTCCCCCGCGCCGAGGTAGCGCAGCCCCATCGTCGCCAGCCCCATCCAGGCCGTGACGTTCAGGAGGGAGGCGACGAGCAGCGCGGGCCATTTCCGGCCGGGGACAAGGAGCGGCAGCCCGCGCGAGAGGGCGAAACCGGCCAGGGCCAGGGAGGCCAGCAGCCCCGCGAAGCCGCGCGCCGTCAGCGGCGGCATCTCGGAGAGCAGGAACTTCAGCACCGGCCAGTTCAGCCCCCATCCCAGCGCCGTGACGCCGAGGCAGAGCAGCCCGAAGCGCCGCGCGCCCGGGTCCTGGCCGGGCAGCGCGACGGCCGGTGCGGGGGCGCTAACCGGGGCGCTAGTCGAGATAGCCCGGCTCCTCGCGCGCGAGGATGCGCTTCACGCTCTCCAAGTGCAGCCGCGCGCTCTCGCGGTCGCCTTCGCGCATCTGGGCGTAGGTGCGCTCCGCCACGTCCTTCGCCACGGGCTTGAGGGGGCGGTTGGTGGAGAAGGCCAGGCGCTGCACCTCCGCCGCGCGCTCCAGGTAGTAGAGGTCGTCCCAGGCCTCGGCGATGGAGGGGCCGACGACCATCACGCCGTGGTTCTTCAGGAAGGCGATGTCGGCCTCCCCCATCACCGCCGCGATCCGGTCCCCCTCCGCCTCGTCGAGCGCGAGGCCGTTGTACTCCTCGTCCACGGCGGTGCGGCCGTAGAACTTCAGCGCGGTCTGCCCGGCCCAGACCAGCGGCGGGCCCTCCAGCATCGAGAGCGCCGTGGCATTCGGCATGTGGGTGTGGAAGGCCGCCACGGCGCGGGGGTGGCGCATGTGCAGCCGGGCGTGGATGTAGAAGGCGGTCGCCTCCGGAACCCCCTCCCCGGCCAGGACGTGTCCCTCGAAGTCGCAGACGAGGAGGCGGGAGGCGGTGATCTCCCCGAAGGCCCAGCCATAGGGGTTCACGAGCATCAGGTCCGGCCGGCCGGGGACGAGGGCGGACAGGTGGTTGCAGATCCCCTCCTGCAGCCCCAGCCGCGCCGCCATGCGGAAGCAGGCGGCAAGGTCGATCCGCGCCTGCCGGATCTCCGGCGCGTCCAGCGCGCTGTTGCGGAGGATGGGTGGGGCGGAGGGGAGCGCGTGCGCCATGGTCAGGTCTTCCGGCCGTGCGGGGGGCAGGGTCGCGCCGTCACGGCCGGACTGCAAGGCGGGGCGTCGCTCGTTTCGGCGCTGCCGTGGCCGGAGCGGGAGATGCGGCCGGCCGGGCCCTTGCCTGCCCTTCCCGCCCGCCGCATTCATCGGGAAGCCATCACGGGAGAGCGGGCATGTCCGGTACCAACCAGCGCATCGACGGCCGCCGCCTCTGGGACGCGCTGATGGGCATGGCGGAGATCGGCGCGACGCCGAAGGGCGGCGTGAAGCGCCTGACCCTGACGGAGGTGGACCGCGCGGGCCGCGACAGGTTCCGCGGCTGGTGCGAGGCCGCCGGGCTGACGGTGCGCGTGGATGAGATCGGCAACATGTTCGCCCGCCGTCCCGGACGCGACCCGGGCCGAAGGCCCGTCCTCCTCGGCAGCCACCTGGACAGCCAGCCCACGGGGGGCAAGTTCGACGGCGCGCTCGGCGTGATCGCCGGGCTGGAGGTGATGCGGACGCTGCAAGACCTCAACATCGAGACCGAGGCGCCGCTGGAGCTCATCAACTGGACGGACGAGGAGGGCAGCCGCTTCGGCCACTCCCTCATGGGCAGCGGCGTCTGGGCCGGGGTCTACGACCGCGACGCGACCTACGCGCTGAAGGACTTGGAGGGCACCTCGGTGGTCGAGGCGCTGGAGGGGATCGGCTACCGGGGCCCGGAGCCCGCCCGGCCCTTCGAGGCGGATTCCTACTTCGAGCTGCACATCGAGCAGGGCCCGATCCTCGAGCGGGAGGGGAAGCGCATCGGCATCGTGACCGGCGGGCAGGCACAGGTCTGGTACGACGCGGTGCTCACCGGCCAGGACTCCCACGCCGGCACCACCCCGCCCTCGGCCCGGCGCGACGCGCTGCTCGGCGCCGCCCGGATCGTGGAGCTGGTGGACGCCCTGATGCGCGAGCGCGGCGAGGACGGGCGCGGCACGGTGGGCCGCCTGCAGGTCTTTCCCAACTCCTGCAACGTGGTGCCGGGCGAGGTGCGCTTCTCCGTGGAGTTCCGTCACCCCTCGGGCGAGGAGATCGAGGCCCTGGCGGAAGGCTTCCCGCGCCGGGCGGGGGAGATCGCGGCGGCCCTCGGCCTCTCCCTGGACCTGCACGAGCTGTTCCGTATTCCCGCCCAGCCTTTCGACCCGGACCTTGTCGGGCTGGTGCGGGACGCCGCCGCCCGGCTGGGCCTGCCGGCGCGGGAGATCATCTCCGGCGCGGGGCACGACGCGATCTACGTTGCCCGCCGGGTGCCCACGGCGATGATCTTCACCCCCTGCAAGGACGGCCTCTCCCACAACGAGGCGGAGAGCATCCTGCCGGAGGCGGCGGCGGATGGCTGCCAGGTGCTGTTCGAGGCGGTGCTGGCCCGGGCCAACCGGCAGCTCTGAAGCGGTGGCAGCCGGCGCTGGAGACGGTCCCGCCCGGCGAGGGTCACCGGAACGGGCGGGTCGGCTCCGCGAGGGAAAGGCCGGAGCGGCTGGGGTGAGCCGGGGCGAGAGGAGACGGCCCTAGCGGGCCATCAGCTCGCCCGCCGGCACGGCCCGGCCGAAGAGCCAGCCCTGCATGACCGTGCATCCCTCGGCCAGCAGGGCCTCGCGCTGGGCCTCCGTCTCCACTCCCTCGGCGAGGAGGGGAATCTCCATCCCCCGCGCCAGGGTGGCGACGGCGCGCAGGATCGCCCTTTCCCGCGCCCCTCCGGGAAGGCCGGCGACGATGCTGCGGTCCAGCTTCACCTGGTCCACCGGCAGGCGCAGGAGATGGGCCAGGGCGGACCGGCCGCCGCCGAAATCGTCGAGCGAGAGCCGCACCCCGTCCGCGATCAGTTCGTGCAGCACGGGGGCGATGGCGTCCAGGTCCCGCGCCGCCACGTCCTCGGGGATCTCCACCTCCAGCTCTTCCGGCGGCACCCCGTAGAGGGCGAGGGCCGCCTGCACCCGCGCCGGAAACTCCTGATCCCGCAGCGTGACCGGGGAGATGTTCACGCCCACGATCTCCGGCCCCGTTCCGGCGGCGCGCCACGCAGCCTTCTGGCGCAGCGCCTCGTTCAGCACCCAGGCGTCGATCTCCGGCATCAGCCCCATTGCCTCGGCCTCCGGGAGGAAGTCGGCTGGGGAAACAACGCCGCCGGACCCGAGCGGCCAGCGGATCAGCGCCTCCGCCCCGCGCAGCGAGCCGGTCCGGGCATCGACCTGGGGCTGCCAGGCCAGCTGGAACCCGCCGGCCGCGATGGCGGCCGCGAGCCTCTGCCGCATGGCCAGCCGGCGGGCCACGCGCTCGCCGAGGGCCGGATCATAGGCGACGACGGCGCCGTTGCCGGCCCGCTTCGCCTGCGCCAGGGCCAGGGCCGCCGCCCGGTGCAGGCCGTCCGCATCCGCCGCGTCCTCCGGCAGGCAGGCATGGCCGATGCTGGCCCGCAGCGGCAGGGACCCGCCGTTGAACTCGAAGGGGGCGGCGAGGGAGCGCTGGATCCGCCCCGCGATGGCTCCCGCGGCGTGGGGGGTGCGTATGCCGACGGCGGTGAGAGCGAACTCGTCCCCGCCGAGGCGGAACACGCCGTCCCTCGGCCGAAGCCCCTCGCGCAGCCGTCGCGCCGCTTCCCGCAGCACCGCGTCCCCGGCCCCCTGGCCGAGCGAATCGTTCACCGCCCTGAGCCCGGCGAGATCTAGGACGAGGAGGGACCCGCCATCCGGCGAGGCGGCGAGCTCGGCGAGGGCCTGCTGGAAGCGGAAGCGGTTGGGCAGCCCGGTCAGGGGGTCGTGCCAGGCGAAGTGCAGCGCCTGGGCCTGGGCGGCGTGCAGCCGGGTGACGTCCAGCAGCATCAGCACCGCCTGCGAGCCGCCGGACTCCCCCGGGAGCCAGGGCGAGGCGACCACGATGACCCGGCGCTCCGGCACGCGGCCGCGCGCGGGAAGCAGCCCTTCCACCTCCCGCCCGGGCGGCAGGCCGAAGGGTCCCTCCCCCGGCTGGCCGAGCTGTTGCAGCCCGGAATCCGCCAGCCCCGCCGGGAGCCTGCCGCCGAAGAGGTCGGCGAGCCGGCCATTCCCGGCGATGGTGCGCCCGGTGGGGTCGAGGTGCCAGATCGCGGCCGGCACGCTCTCATGGATGGCGCGCGCGCGCAGGTCCCGCGCGCGGGAGCCGGTGACGTCGAGCGCGAAGCGCGCCACCTCCCCGCCGGAGAGGCGCCGCTTGCTCACCTGCAGGGTGCGGCCGTCCGGCAGGGCGCGGTCGTACTCCGAGCGGGCGTCGTCCTCGTGCTCGACGATCTGCTGGGCCACGGCGAGGGAGGCGTCCGGGCCCCGGCCCTGGGCGGCGGCCAGCAGGTCGTCCAGCTTCGTGCCGGCGGGCACCGGGCGCGGGTCCACGCCCGGCAGGTCATAGCCGGGGCTGCGGTCCAGCAGCGTGCGGTCCCGCGCGAAGACGGCGTAGCGCACGGCGGTGCGGTCCACTGCCTCCCGCAGCAGGGCCGCCCGCCGGAGCCGCGGCCAGGTCGCAAGAAGGGTGACGAGAACGCCGCCCGCGAGCAGCAGGACGAGACCGGCCAGCGCCGCGGCCGCCATCGCGGCCGGCAGGGAGATCAGGGCCAGGGCTGCCGCCAGGACGGAGGCGAGGAGCAAGCCGGAGCCCAGCGCCACCATCCGCCGCAGCCGGCGCATGGGAGCCTCTTCCGGAGGCATCAATGTTCAAATCCCGCTGTTCTGCCGACGCGATGGCACCATTTTGGATCAGCGCGAGAGTTTTTCTCACGCGGTGAGGCATTATGGCAGCTTCGGTCGTGCCGGCCTACGAGAAATCGATGCCTGCCCGCAAGCACGCCCGGCCCGCGCCCCGCCCGGCCCGATCCGGGAGGCAGGGTTGGCATCGGCCCGGCCCGCCTCTATAGCGGCCGCGACGCCCCCCCTGTCGCGACCCCCTGTCGCGAGCCCGCCGCCGGATCACGCCCGGTTGGACGCCCTGGCCGCGAGCGAGGGGTGGCGAGGAGCCGGCGGGCGCCCCCCTGCCCGTCCGGCAACGCCGCCGGAGGACCCCCGACTTGGCCACCACGGAACCCGACCGGCAGCCTTCCACACCCGAGCGAAGCCCCGCGCTCGTCGCGCAGGACGCGATCCTGGCACGGCCCGTGACGCCCGCGCGCCGGATGGCGGACGCCATCCGGGCGCTCGCGATCGATGGGGTGGAGGCCGCCAAGTCCGGCCATCCCGGCATGCCCATGGGCATGGCCGATGCCGCCACCGTTCTTTTCACCCGCTTCCTGAAGCACGACGCGGCCGACCCGCGCTGGCCGGACCGGGACCGCTTCGTCCTTTCCGCCGGCCACGGCTCCATGCTGCTCTATGCTTGGCTGCACCTGTCCGGCCATGCCGGCATGGGGGTGGAGGAGCTGCGCCGCTTCCGCCAGCTCCACTCCCCCGCGGCCGGCCATCCGGAGGTGCATGAGCACCCGGGCATCGAGACCACCACGGGCCCGCTGGGCCAGGGCATCTCCACCGCCGTCGGCATGGCCATGGCGGAGCGGCACCTTGCGGCCCGGTTCGGCAAGAGCCTCGTGGACCACCGCACCTGGGTTATCGCTTCCGACGGCGACCTGCAGGAGGGAATTTCCCACGAGGCGGCCTCGCTGGCGGCGCATTTCCAGCTCGGCAAGCTGACCGTCCTCTGGGACGACAACCACATCTCGATCGACGGCGACACGGCGATCTCCGTCTCCGAGGACACGCTGGCCCGGTTCCGCGCCTATGGCTGGGCCGTGCGCCGCGTGGACGGGCACGACCACGAGGCGATCGCGGCGGCGCTGAACGCGGCCACCAAGTCCCGCAAGCCCACCCTGATCGCCTGCCGCACCATCATCGGCTTCTCCGCGCCGAAGAAGGCGGGCACGGCGGGCAGCCACGGCGCCCCGCTGGGTCCGGAGGAGGCCGCGGCGGCCAAGGCGGCCCTGGGGTGGGAGGGCGGCCCCTTCGAGGTGCCGGACGACATCCGGGCGGAGTGGGAGAAGGCCGGCAGCCGCGGCGGCGGCACGCGCCGGTCCTGGCTCAAGCGGCTGGCGAAGCACCCGCAGCGCGCCGATTTCGAGCGCGCCATGGCGGGCAAGCTGCCGGAGCGCTGGGACGATCCCATCGCCGAGTGGAAGGCCAGGGCGGTGGCCGAGAAGCCGAAGATCGCCACCCGCATCTCCGGCCAGAAGGCCCTGGAGGCGCTGGTGCCGGCCGTGCCGGAGATGATCGGCGGCTCGGCCGACCTCACCGGCTCCAACAACACGAACGTGAAGGGCGTGCCGGCGCTGAACGCCGAGAACTTCGGCGGGCGCTTCGTCCACTGGGGGATCCGCGAGCACGGCATGGCCGCGGCCATGAACGGGATGGCGCTGCACGGCGGCATCATCCCCTATTCCGGCACCTTCCTGGTCTTCTCCGACTACATGCGCCCGGCCATCCGGCTGGCCGCGCTGATGCGCCAGCGGGTGATCCACGTGCTGACCCATGACAGCATCGGCCTCGGCGAGGACGGGCCGACCCACCAGCCGGTGGAGACCCTGGCGGCGCTGCGCGCCATCCCGAACCTCCATGTCTTTCGGCCCGCTGACGTGGTGGAAACGGCCGAGGCCTGGGAATTGGCGGTGAAGCGCGCGGATGGCCCGAGCGTGCTGGCCCTCTCCCGCCAGAACCTGCCGACGCTGCGGAGCGAGGCCGGGGAGAACCACACGGCGCGCGGCGGCTACGTGCTCGCCGAGGCCTCCGGCGAGCGGCGGGCCACGCTGATCGCCACTGGGTCCGAGGTGTCCCTAGCCGTCCAGGCGCGGGAGATGCTGGAGGAGGCGGGGATCCCCACCACGGTGGTCTCCATGCCCTGCTGGGAGCTCTTCGCGCTGCAGGACCCGACCTACCAGGAGACGATCCTCGGCACGGCGCCCCGGGTGGGTATCGAGGCGGCACTGGAATTCGGGTGGTCGCGCTGGCTCGGCCCCGATGGCATCTTCGTCGGCATGACCGGATTCGGCGCCAGCGCGCCGGCGGACGAGCTCTACAAGCACTTCGGCATCACCGCGGACGTCGTGGTGGCGGCCGTGAAGCGCCGCGTGAACTAGAACGACACGGACGGAAGAAGAGGAAAGAACATGGCGGTCAAGGTTGGCATCAACGGCTTCGGGCGCATCGGCCGCCTGGTTCTCCGCGCGGCGATGGAGAGCGGCCGCGACGACGTGGAGTTCACCCACATCAACGACCTCGGCTCCGTCGAGGCGAACGCGCACCTCTTCCGCTTCGACTCCGTCCATGGCCGCTTCCCCGGCGAGGTGCGCGTCGAGGGTGACAGCCTGATCATCACCGTCCACGGCAAGACCCACAAGCCGATCAAGGTCACCGCCGAGCGCGACCCGACCAAGCTCCCCTGGCAGGGCGTGGACGTCGCCGCCGAGTGCACGGGCATCTTCACCGACACGGCGAAGGCCGAGCTGCTGCTGCAGTCCGGCGCGCGCAAGGTGCTCGTCTCCGCCCCCGTGACCTGGGGCGAGACCTATGCCGACGCCTCCGCCCAGGCGACGATCGTCTACGGCGTGAACCACAAGGCGCTGAAGCCCGAGCATAAGATCGTCTCCAACGCCTCCTGCACCACTAACTGCCTCGCGCCCATCGCGAAGGTGCTGCACGAGAAGTTCGGCATCCTGCGCGGCTACATGGTCACCATCCACGCCTACACCGGCGACCAGAACACGGTGGACACGCTGCACAAGGACCTGCACCGCGCCCGCGCGGCGGCGGTCTCGGCCATCCCGACCTCCACGGGCGCGGCGAAGGCCGTGGGCCTCGTGCTGCCGGAGCTGAAGGGCAAGCTGGACGGCACCGCCATCCGCATCCCGACCCCGAACGTCTCCCTCGTCTCCCTGGACTTCGTCCCGGCCCGGACCGAGGGGCTGACGAAGGAGGCGATCAACGCCGCCATGAAGGAGGCGTCCGAGAGCGCCGAGCTGAAGGGCATCCTCGGCTACAACACGGCGCCGCTGGTCTCCATCGACTTCAACCACGACAGCCACTCCTCCACCTTCGACGCCACCCAGACGCAGGTGGTGGATGGCGGGCTGGTCCGCGTGATGTCTTGGTACGACAACGAGTGGGGCTTCTCGAACCGCATGAGCGACACCGCGGCCCTTCTCGGCACGCTCTGATCGACCTGCGGGGGCGCTTCGGCGCCCCCGCTTCGGTTCTGCTGCGGCGCTTCGGCGCCCCCGCCCGTTTCTAAGACCGGATTTCCAGGACAACGCCCATGGCCGCCTTCCGCACCCTCGACGACCTCGACGCCAACGGGAAGCGCGTGCTGCTGCGCGCGGACCTGAACGTGCCGGTGCGGGACGGCGCCATCACCGACCGCACGCGGATCGAGCGCCTCCTCCCGACGATCAAGGAGCTGTCGGACAAGGGCGCGAAGGTAATCATCCTCAGCCACTTCGACCGGCCTAAGGGCCAGCGCGTGCCGGAGATGTCGTTGCGGCCGCTGGCCGAGGCGCTCTCCTCCGTAATCGGCAAGCCCGTGGGCTTCGCCGATGACTGCGTCGGCCCGGAGGCCGGGGCGGCGGTGGCAGGGATGGCCAATGGCGACGTGCTCCTGCTGGAGAACACGCGCTACCACGCCGGCGAGGAAAAGAACGACCCGGCGCTGTCCGCCGCGCTGGCGAAGCTCGGCGACGCCTACGTGAACGACGCCTTTTCCGCCGCCCACCGCGCCCACTCCTCCACCGAGGGCGTGGCGAAGCTGCTGCCCTCCTATGCCGGCCGGCTGATGCAGGCGGAGCTGGAGGCGTTGCAGGCGGCGCTGGGCTCCCCTTCCCGCCCCGTGGTCGCCATCGTCGGCGGGGCCAAGGTCTCCACCAAGCTGGACCTGCTGGGCAACCTGTCCAAGAAGGTGGACGTGCTCGTCATCGGCGGCGCCATGGCCAACACCTTCCTGGCGGCCCAGGGCTACGGCATGGGCAGGTCGCTGCAGGAGGCGGAGATGCACGCCACGGCGCTGCAGATCCTGAACGACGCCAAGGCCGGCAATTGCGAGATCCTGCTGCCGCGCGACCTGGTCGTCGCCGCCGAGTTCAAGGCGCACCCGGCCACCCGCACCGTGACGGTTGATTCCGTGCCCTCCGACATGATGGCGCTCGACGTGGGGCCGGAGACGGTGGACGCGATCGAGGACCGGCTGCGCAAGGCCTCCACGCTCGTCTGGAACGGCCCGCTCGGCGCCTTCGAGACGCCGCCTTTCGACGCGGCGACCGTGGCCGTGGCCGAGAGCGTGGCGGGGCTGACCCAGTCCGCCGGGCTGAAGTCCATCGGCGGCGGCGGCGACACGGTGGCCGCCCTGCGCCACGCCGGGGTGGCGGAGCGGATGACCTACGTCTCCACCGCCGGCGGCGCCTTCCTGGAGTGGCTGGAGGGCAAGACCCTGCCGGGCGTCGCCGCCCTCCAGCAGGACTAGCCCAGGGTCAGGATCCGCTGCCCGGGCCCGGGTTGCAGCACCCGGGGCGGAAGGACGGGGTCGTGGGTGCAGAGGATCGTCACCTCCTCCCCATGGTCCCGCGCCAGAGCGCGCAGACGGTCCCGGCTCTCCAGCCGGGCGTCGCGGTCCACCTGCATGAAGTTGGCGTAGGCCGAGGCGAGCGGCGGCATGCGCGGCGGCTCGTCCAGCTCCGCGTGCATGAACACGGCGTCTCCGGCGTGCAGCACCCAGCCATGGCCCGTGTCGAGCGCCACGCCGCAGTGACCAGCCGTGTGACCGGGCAGCGGGACGAGGAAGATCCCCTCCGGCAACCCGTCCAGCCCGCGCAGGGTGGGAAGGCCGAACCAGGGCTCGCCGGGCGCGTCGTACTCCCGCATGGGATGAGCGAGCTGGGCCGGGCGGTAGCGGCCGCGGGCCTTCGGCGTGGTCCTGCGGCGGGCCGCCGCCGCCTCCTCGGCCGAGACGTGGACGCGCGCGCCGGGGAAGTCCGTCAGGCCGCCGGCGTGGTCGAAGTCGAGGTGCGTTATGACGATGTGGCGCACGTCGCGGGGGTTGAAGCCCAGCGCCCGCAGGCGGGAGATGGCGGTCTCGTCCGCCTCGAGGTGGATGCGGTCGGCGACGAGGAAGGTCCGGCTCAGCCGGGGCACGGGGCGGTTCACGTCGTCCAGGCCGAAGCCAGTGTCCACCAACACCAGCCCTTCCTCCGTCTCCACCAGGAGGCAGCGGCAGGCCAGATGCGCAGGGCCTATGCCGGGCGTTGTGCCGTCCCAGAGCCGCCCGCCGAAGGGGCGCATGGAGCCGCACTCGATGACATGGATCCGCATAGCCCCGCCAACGCCGGGCTCCGGGCCCGGGTTCCGGCGCCGCCGCTAATAACCCTTTGCAGGATCGATGCGATTCGGCAGCGAGCGTCCCTCCCGCAGCGCGCGGATGTTCTCGAACAGGATGTCCAGCGTGCGGTCGTTGTAGCGCGCCCGGTCGTCCGCCGAGACGTGGGGCGTGACCACCATCCCCGGCGTGCGCCAGAGGCGGCTGTCGGCGGGCAGTGGTTCCGGCACGGCCACATCGGTCACGCAGCCGCCGAGGTGCCCGGCCTCCAGCGCGTCGCAGGCCGCGTCCTGATCCCACACGGCGCCGCGGGCGATGTTCACGATTCCGGCGCCGCGCGGCAGCCTCGCGATCCGCTCGCGGGAGAGGAGGTTGCGGGTGCGGTCCGTCAGCGGGCAGGCCAGCACCAGGAACTCGGCCTGGGGCAGCAGGGCATCCAGCGCCTCCGTCGCGTGGGTCTCGTCGCAGTCGGGGTGGGGCTCGGGACCGTTCCGCACGCCGACCACGTGCATCCCGAAGGCCCGCGCCCGCCGGGCGACGCCGCCACCGAGCGATCCCATCCCGACGATGACCACCCGCCGCCCCGCCAGGGTGGAGGAGAAGATCGGCTTCCACTCGCCGCGCCGCTGCGCGTCCGCGAAGGCCGGCATCCCCGTGTTCAGCATCAGGATCGCCATGATCCCGAACTCGCCGGCCTTGTCCGCGTGGGTGCCGCTGTTGTTCAGCAGGGCGATGGAATCCGGCAGCCAGTCGAAGGGGGCCGCGCTGTCCACCCCGGCGGAGGTGCAGGCGATGACCTTCAGCCTTGGCGCCACCCCGGGCAGGGCGCCCACGGGGAAGCGCTGGCGCAGCGGGCGCACCCAGGTCAGCAGCACCTCCGCCTCGGGCAGGGCGCGGGTCAGCCCCTCCTCATCACTGGCGAAGGAGACCTCCAGCCCCGCCATGTCCGGCGCGCGGGCGAGGGCCGCGCTCCACTGCGCCTCGGTCACCGAGAAGTGGGGATCGTTGGCGGGGTTCTGGACGTGGATGCGCATGTCCAGGCTTTGGCACGGCCCATCTTCGGCGGGAAGCGGGGCTTGCACCCGATACGCCGCCTTCCACGTTAATCTGTGACACACCGGAGCGTTCCATGATGCGTCGCGGCATGTTGTTGGCCATGGCAGGCCTACCTTTCCTGGGCGCCCTGCCAGCACTGGCCCAGGGAACGGCGGCACAGGCGGCGCCGCCGCGCCGGATCCGCGGCATCATCCAGTCCGTCAGCGGGCGGGAGATGGTGGTGGCGACGCGGGAGGGGCCCATGGTGAACCTGCGCCTGGGCGACAACCTCGGGGTCTCGGCGCTGCGGCGGCTGAGCCTTTCGGACGTCGCGCCCGGGAGTTTCATCGGCACCGCGGCCGAGCCCGGGCCGGACGGCGTTTGGCGCGCGCTGGAGGTACTGGTCTTCCCCGAGGCGATGCGCGGCACCGGCGAGGGGCACTTCGCCTGGGACCTTACCCCTTCATCCTCCATGACCAATGCCACGGTGGATTCGGCGGTGGAGGGGAATGACGGCCGCAGCCTGACGCTGACCGCCCGTGGACAGCAGGTGAAGGTACTGGTGCCGCCGGACGTGCCGGTGGTGACGCTGATCCCCGCCGCGGCGGAGGACCTGAAGCCCGGCGCCCAGGTGTTCCTGACCGCCGTGCCGGCGGCGGACGGCACCCTGAACGTCGCCCGGGTCACCGTGTCCCGTGACGGCGTGGTTCCCCCGATGTGAGCGACGCGGCCCTCCCTTCCCCCGCCGCCGCCCGGCCGCGCCGCGCCCGCCGGGATGGCCCGCCACCGCCCAAGCCGGGCCCCTGGCCCTGGCTGGACCGGGGCGGGCGCTTCTCCCCGTTCAAGGCAGCGGTGCTGCTGGGCTGCCTGGCGCCGGCCCTGTGGCTGGCTTGGCTCTGGGGCAGCGACGCCATGGGGCCGGAGCCGCTGAAGCTGGCGACGCATGAGACGGGCGACTGGTGCATCCGTCTCCTCCTGATCAGCCTCGTCGTCACCCCGGCCCGCTGGGTGCTGGACTGGCCGCGCGCGATGCAGGTGCGGCGGATGCTCGGTCTGGCGGCGCTCGCCTACGGTCTCGCCCATCTCGCGCTCTACATCGGGAACGAGCATTTCCGCCTCTGGCACGTGCTCCTGGAGACCGTGCGGCGCCCCTACCTGTCCATCGGCTTCACGGCCCTGATCGGGCTGGCCGTGCTGGGCTGGACCTCCACCGACTCATCCCTGCGGCGGCTGGGCAGGGAGTGGAAGCCGCTGCACAAGCTGGTCTACCCGCTCACCGCCCTGGGAATCCTGCACTTCTACCTGCAGTCGAAGATCAACGTGTCGGAGCCGGTGCTGATGACCGGCCTGTTCCTGTTTCTGCTGCTCTGGCGCGTTCTGCCCGCGCGCTGGCGAGGCCTTCCCTGGCCCTTCTTCGCGATCGCCCCGGCGGCGGCGGCCGGAGCGGCGGGGCTGGAGTATCTCTGGTACGCGCTGGCCACCAATCTGCCGGCGGCGGAGATCTTCTGGGCCAATTTCGACCTGGAGTTCGAGATCCGCCCGGCCGTGTGGGTTCTGGTGGCTGGCCTCGCGGCCGCGGGTCTCTCTGCGGCATGGTGGGGGGTGCGGCAAGTGTTCCGGAGAGAGCCAAGCCTGCCCGGGGCACGACCGAGCGCACGACCGAGCGCACGACCGATCGAGGAGTGAGGCGCGGCCGCGACGTGAACCGCCCCGGTCGGGGCGGTTCGGTGCCGTTCTTTCGGGTTACCGCCTCTTAGGACCCGGAAGGAGCCGCCGGAACTTGCGACGCCGTGGCCTGGGGAGAGGCGGGCGGCGCCGCGGGAGCGGCCGGGGCGGACGCCGTGGCCGTGACCGGGGTTGCTGCCGGGGTCGCCGCCTGGGGGGTAGCCGCGTGCGGGGTGACTGCCGGTGCCGCGGCCTGCGCCGCCCCGGCGGGCTCGGCCGGCCGGCCGGCCCCGCCCGGCGCCGTCGCCTCCGCCGGGCCGCCGGGCATGCAGCGCACCGTCCCCGGGTTGAAACGGGCCGGAGTGGGCACGGTGCCGGTCGGGCAGGCGAGCTGCTTGTGGCTCGCCGGAGCGAGATCCGTGTGCCACCCGGCCACGTCCGAAGCAGCGCCGGCCCCGCTCCCGCGCGCCACGCCCCGGCCATCGCACCGGCCGGGACGGCCGCGGACGGGGGTGCCGCCATTCGGGCAGAGCCAGCGATTGATGGAGGCGCGGTCCATGACCATCACCTGCTGCAGCCGGCCCCCGCCGTTGCCGAGGCTGGTGTCCAGGCGCGGCGGCTCGCTTCGCGGGCCCGGCGTTACCTGGAAGAAGCGCCTCTCCTGCGCCTGAGCCGCTTCCGGCCACAGGACCGGCCCGGCCAGGAACGCGCCCAGGCCGAGGCCGACAAGACAACGGGTGCCGATCATGCCGCGGCAGATGGTGCGGCGCGGCACCCTTACCAACCCCGCCCCGCAACCTTTTCCGCGCCGCTTGACGCGCCCCCGCCTCCGCGCGAATCCCGGTGGGTACAGCACCAAGGCAGGAGACCCGCTTGACCCTCGACCCCCAGATCAAGGCGGCGCTGGAAGGCGTCTCCACCGCCACGCTCACGACGGTGCTGCTGAAGAAGGGCCTGCGCAACGTCTGGATGCGCGGCACCCGGCCCATTCGGGAGGGCCAGCCCCGCCTTGTCGGCCGCGCCTTCACCCTCCGCTTCGTCCCCGCGCGGGAGGATCTGGCGACCCCCGCTTCCTGGTCGAACCCCATCTCCACCCGCGCCGCGATCGAGGCGATGCCGGAGGGTTGCATCGCCGTGGTGGACGCCATGGGCTGCACCGACGCCGGGATTTTCGGCGACATTCTCTGCGCCCGCATGGCCAAGCGCGGCGTGGCCGCCCTTATCACGGACGGTGTGGTGCGGGACTTGGCCGGGGTGCTCGGCACCGGCCTTCCGGTGTGGTGCCAGGGCGCGGCGGCCCCGCCCTCCGTCGCCGGGCTGACCTTTGTCGCCTGGGACCAGCCGATCGGCTGCGGCGGCGTGGCCGTCTTCCCCGGCGACGTGGTGGTGGTGGACCAGGACGGCGCCGTGCTGATCCCGCAGGACCTGCTGGAGGCGGTGACGGCCGACGCGGTGGAGCAGGAGCGGCAGGAGAACTGGATCATGGGTGAGGTGGATGGCGGCGCCTCCCTCCCCGGCCTGTACCCGCCGAACGCCGAGAACAAGGCCCGCTACGAGGCCTGGAAGAAGGAGCAGCCGTGATGGCCCTCGATCTCACGCAGGCGAAGGGCGTTTACGCCATCGCCCCGACGGCCTTCCACGAGGACGGGCGGCTCGATGAGGCCTCCAACGACCGTTACACCGACTTCTGCGTCGAGAGCGGGTGCACCGGCATCACCGTCCTCGGCGTCATGGGCGAGGCCCCGAAGCTCGACATGGCGGAGAGCGTCTCCCTGGCTTCCCGCATGATCAAGCGGGCGGGCATCCCGGTGATCGTCGGCGTCTCCGCCCCGGGCTTCGCCGCCATGACCTCCCTCACTAAGGCGGTGATGGACGCCGGCGCGGCAGGGGTGATGATCGCGCCCCCGAACACCCTACGGACGGACGACCAGATCGTGGGCTACTACGCCCAGGCGGCCGAGGCGATCGGGGCGGAGGTGCCCTTCGTGGTCCAGGACTTCCCGCAGACCTTCAGCGTGGTGATGACCCCCGGCGTGATCCGCCGGATTGTGCAGGCCAGCCCGAACTGCGTGATGGTGAAGCACGAGGACTGGCCGGGGCTGGAGAAGATCTCCGCCCTGCGCGGCTTCGAGGCCGACGGGTCGATGAAGCACATCTCCATCCTCTGCGGGAATGGCGGGCTGTTCATCGACTTCGAGTGTGAGCGCGGCGCGGACGGCGCCATGACCGGCTACGCCTTTCCCGACATGCTGTCCGACCTCGTCCGCCTCCAGGCCGAGGGAAAGCGGGACGAGGCACATGACCTGTTCGACGCCCACCTCCCCTTGCTCCGCTATGAGCAGCAGCAGGGGCCGACGGGCCTGGCCGTCCGCAAGTACGTGCTGATGCGCCGGGGCGTGCTGGCCAGCGACGCCCAGCGCCGGCCGGGCGTGGGGCTTTCGGCGAGGGCGCGGGCCGAGGTGGACTACCTGCTCTCCCGCGTGGCCCGCCTCGACAAGCGCGCCGATGTGGGCGCGGTCAGCCGCGCCGCCTGAACAATCGGTGGGGGAACCTTTCCCGGGTTCCCCTATCGGGTGAAGGTCACCGCCGTACTGGCAGCACGGCCGCAGGCTCGATGGCGTAGCCCATGGCGAGATAGCCCGCGCGGTTGGGGTGCAGCTTGTCGCCCGGCCCGCCCGTGGTGCTGTCCGGCACCATCTCTCGCTTCAGCCCACCGGTTCCCGGGTCGAGTGTCGCCCGGTCGAAGTCCACCACCGCGTCGAACAGCCCGCCCTCGCGTATGAAGGCGTTCAGCGCCTTCCGCTTCTCGTCCTGCTCGGCATGGCCATGGGCCGCGCTGGTGCTGCCGAGCGCCGAGGTGACGGTCGCGCCGACGACGCGCAGGCCGGGAATGCGCTCCCGCAGGCGTCGCACGCCCTCCCTCATCCCGTCCCGGACGGCCTCGAAGCTCGCATTCCCGTTGCGGCTGAAGTCGTTCGTTCCCTCCAGCCACACCACCGTCGTGACGCCGGAGAGGGAGATCACGTCCCGCTCCAGCCGCGCCAGTGCCGAGGGACCGCCGGGAAAGGGCCGTTCCGGCCCGTACTGGGCCGGCCCGACCACCTGGTTGCCGCCGATACCCGAGTTCACCACGGCGACGCGGTTGCCCATCGTCGCGTTCAAACGGCGCGCGAGCACGTCGGGCCAGCGGTCGTCCCCGTTCATGGTGGAGGCCGTCCCGTCCGTGATGGAGTCCCCGAACCCGACGATGACCGGCGTGCCGGCCGGCGCCGCCATGTCCACCGCGTCCAGGAAGAACCAGGAGGCTGTCGGGAAGGGAAAGCTCCCCTCGCCTTCCTCGGCGCCCTTCGACCCGGTGCCCGGCCCGGTGGCGTAGGAGGTCTGCAAGGCCTTGGCATGCCAGGTCATCGGCCCGCTCGCCGTCGCGACGTGGAAGGACACGGCGAGCTTTCGCCCCATCAGCAGCGGCGAGTCAGGTTCCGCGGCGAAGGGAAGGTCCACCGGATCGGACCAGGCCTGGCCCCCCGGCGGAACCGTCACCCCATCGGTCCCGCCGAAGCGGACTGGGCGGTTGCTGCCAGGCAGGAGGGCCGCCCCGCCGAGCTGAAGCCCCACATGAACCCCGTCCAGCACCAGCGGGCGCGTTCCGAAGGCGTTGGAGAAGCGCAGCCGCGCCCTGCGCCCCCAGATCGAGGGCCGCACCACCAGCCGCAGGGTCTGGTCACGGGCCCCCTCGGCGGGATTGGGAAAGATGAAGGACTGGTCAGGCTGTGCGGAGGGGTTCCCGACGGGATAGGGGCCCTGCACCGGGCCTGCCCAGCTTGTCACCCAGCCCTCCCCGCCGCCGGATTGGGCAGCCAGTTCCGGGGCGATCGCCTGGGCGAGCGCGAGGGCAGCGAGGCCCTGGCCAAGGGATCGGCGTTCCATGAGCGTCTTCCTCCGCCGGCTCTTGGGACCGGTGGTGGAAGGCTTTCACGCCTGCTGCCGGGCAGCAAGCGGCTGGGATGCCAGGGGGCAAGGGTGCGGCCCGGGCGCGTCAGGCCCCTCAGCCGCGATCGGGCGGCCCATCGCGCGGCGGCGGGAAATCCTCTGGGCGCGAGCGATGGATGCGGCGACGGGTGCGGAGCCCCCGGCGCCGCAGGACCGAGGGGATGAGCAGCAAGGGGGCTGTCAGAATCGGCAGGATGCCCGCCCAGGCCGCGAAACCGCGGGGGGCCAGGATCGCCGCGGAGGCAGCGAACCCGGCGGCGGCCGCATTGGCCATCACGGCGGCAACCCACCAGCGCCGGACATGCGCCTCCAGTGCCTCGAGGGCACCGGGCGGGAGCGGGTCGCTTGTGTAGGGGCGGCCATCCCGCCCCACCTCGTAGAGGCGCCCCGGATCGGGCGTGAAACCGCCGAATCCTTCCGGGCGAGACGCCGCCAAGCCCTAGCGGCGGATGATGACGAAGGCCGGCATGCCCGGGCGGCCACCCGGCCGGCCGCCGCGCCGCGCGCGCCACCAGAGCGTGACGAAGCCGACCAGCCCCGCCACGATCACCACGGGGATCAGCAGGCCGAGCAGCAGCACGGCGGAAGCCGCGAGCACGAGGCCGCCCGCCACCACCGCGGCGAGGACGGCGAAGCCGCCGAGCCGCAGCAGGGTGCGGTCCAGCCAGCCCGCGCGCGGCACGGCCTGCGGGGCGTCCCGGAAATCGCCCTCCGGGGTCATGTCGAGAACCGGGGGCCGGTGCGGAGCCTGGGTCATGGGATCCATGTTGCCGCACCTGTCCCCGGCTTCAAGGGGCGCTCCGGGGGGATTAGAGGAGTGGGATGAGCCCTCCCCGCCTCCGTTCCCTGGACGAGCTGCACCCCGGCGACCGCTACGAGCTGGGCCACCTCTCCCTCTCGCTGGAGGAGATCCGGGACTTCGCCTCGCGCTACGATCCCCAGCCGTTTCACCTGGACGAGGAGGCGGCGCGGGACTCCATCTTCGGCACGGTGGTTGCGGCGGGGCTGCACACCCTCTCCGCCTGCTTCGGGATGCTGATGTCCGGCCCCCTTCTGCGGGACATCAGCCTCGCCGGCTCCGCCATGGACGTGCGCTGGCCCGCCGCGCTGCGACCGGACGAGGAGGTGCTGGTGACGGTGGAGGTGGTGGAGGTGAAGACCTCCCGCGCCCGGAAGGACCGGGGCTCCGCCCGGCTGCGCTACGTGGCCACCCGGGTGGCGGACGGGGTGATCGTGCTGGACGCCACGGGGCTGCACCACCTTCGGCGCTGAAAAGACGAACGGCGCGGGCGATCCCTCGCCCGCGCCGTCCGGAAAGGGTCCGGCCCTGCCCCGTCAGTTGCCTGGGGGCAGGGCCGGGATGGATCAGGCCGAAGCCTTCATGATCTCGTCCGCCACGTTGCGCGGCACCGGATCGTAGTGGTGGAACTGCATGGAGAAGGAGGCGCGCCCCTTCGTCATGCCGCGCAGGTTGGAGATGTAGCCGAACATCTCCTTCAGCGGGACGTGGGCCCGGATGATGACCGAGGTGGAGGCCATGTCCTGGCTCTGGATCACGCCGCGGCGGCGGTTCAGGTCGCCCACGACGTCGCCCACATGGTCCGCGGGTGTGGTCACCTCCACGTCCATGATCGGCTCCAGGATCACCGGGCCGGCCTTCTTCATGCCCTCGCGGAAGCAGGCCTTGGCGGCGATCTCGAAGGCCAGGGCCGAGGAGTCGACGTCGTGGTACTTGCCGTCCACGAGGCTGTACTTGAAGTCCACCGTCGGGAAGCCGGCCAGCACGCCCGTGTCGGCCTGGACCTTGATGCCCTTCTCGACCGCCGGGATGTACTCCTTCGGCACCGAGCCGCCGGCGGTGGCGTTCACGAACTCGACGCCCGTGTTCCGCTCCTTCGGCTCGAAGACGACCTTCACCTCGGCGTACTGGCCCGAGCCACCCGACTGCTTCTTGTGGGTGTAGGTCTCGGTGTGCGGCTTGGTGATGGTCTCGCGATAGGCCACCTGCGGGGCGCCGATGTTGGCGTCCACGCCGTACTCGCGGCGGAGGCGGTCGATGATGATCTCGAGGTGCAGCTCGCCCATGCCGGACAGGATGGTCTGGCCGGTCTCCTGGTCGGTCTTCAGGCGCAGCGAGGGGTCCTCGCCAGCCAGCTTCTGCAGCCCGAGGGTCATCTTCTCGATGCCCTCCTTCGTCTTCGGCTCCACGGAGATGTCGATCACCGGCACCGGGAAGGCCATGCGCTCGAGCACCACCGGGTCCTCGGAGGAGGCCAGCGTGTCGCCCGTGCCGGTGTCCTTCAGCCCCACGAAGGCCGCGATGTCGCCGGCGGAGACCTCCTTGATCTCCTCGCGCTTGTCGGCGTGCATCTGGAACATGCGGCCGACGCGCTCCTTGCCCTCCTTGGTCGTGTTCAGGACGGTGTCACCCGTCTTGAGCACGCCGCGGTAGACGCGGACGAAGGTCAGGTTGCCGTACTTGTCGTTGATGATCTTGAACGCCAGCCCGGCGAAGGGCGCGTTCTCGTCGGCGGGGATGACGCGGCGATCGGCCGTCTCGTCCTGGCCCTCCTCCGGCGCCACCTTGATGCCCTCGATGTCCACCGGGGAGGGCAGGTAGTCGATCACGCCGTCGAGCAGAGGCTGCACGCCCTTGTTCTTGAAGGCGGAGCCGCAGAAGACCGGGCGGAACTCGCCGGAGATCGTGCCCTTCTTGATGGCGCGCTTCAGGGTGGCGACGGAGACGTCACCCTTGTCGAAGTACTCCTCCATGGCCGCGTCGTCGGCGCCGAGTACGGCGTCGAGCAGGGTCTGGCGGTACTCGGCGGCCTTCTCCTTCAGGTCGTCGGGGATCGGGGCCTCGTGGTACTTGGCGCCCAGCTCGTCGCCCTCCCAGATCAGCGCCTTCATCTCGACGAGGTCGACGATGCCCTTGAGGGTGTCCTCGATGCCGATCGGGAGCTGCAGGGCCACCCAGTTGATGCCGAGCTTCTCGGTCAGGGTCGCGGCGGCGCGGTAGAAGTCGGCGCCCGTGCGGTCCAGCTTGTTGATGAAGATAATGCGGGGAACGTTGTAGCGGTCCGCCAGGCGCCAGTTCGTCTCGGACTGCGGCTGCACGCCGGCCACGCCCTCGATGATGAAGACGGCGCCGTCGAGCACGCGGAGCGAGCGGTTGACCTCGATGTTGAAGTCGATGTGGCCCGGGGTGTCGATGACGTTAATGCGGTGGTCGTTCCACTCCGCGGTCACGGCCGCGGAGGTGATCGTGATGCCGCGCTCGCGCTCCTGCTCCATGTAGTCGGTGGTGGTGTTGCCCTCGTGCACCTCACCGATCTTATGGGACTTGCCGGTGTAGTAGAGGATCCGCTCCGTCGTGGTCGTCTTGCCCGCGTCGATATGCGCGGTGATGCCGATGTTGCGGATGCGATCGAGAGGGGTGCGCGCCACTTGGGCCTCCGTCGGTCGCGGCCCCTGGCCGCGAGAGTGGTTCTGCGGCAGCGCCGCGTGGTCGTTGCGGCGCATGGGATGGCCCATGTCCGCGGGTGCTTGCAACGGCTCCAGGGGGGTCCCACCGGGGGTGGCTCCGCCTGCTGGCCTCACGGCGGACGGGCCGGATGCGATGGCACGGGCCGCCGGCAGTTCTGCCGCGCCCGCGCCTCATCCGGCCTGCCTGATGCCGCCGGGCGCCGCTGCCGCGCCCCTGCTGCGGGCGCACACATGCTCTGCCGGGCGGCAATTTGCAAGCATTGCCCGCCCGTTCCGCGCGCATCCGGCACGCAAGGGTCATGCGCGCGTTACGCTTCGAAGCGCCGCCGCGCTTGAGAGGCCGCGCCGGGCGCATGCTACTATCCCCGGCATGAACGCCTCCGGCCACGTCGCGGCCCTGCGCTTCGGCCTGGGGCCGCGGCCCGAATCCCCTAGCCCGGCCGGCGGGCGGGAGGAGGCGCGCGCCGCGCTCCTCGCCCAGCTCGGCGCCCCGCCCGACGCGGCGGCGCCGCCCGAGGGCTGGCAGGCGGACCCGACCCCCGACGAGATCATGGGGCTGACGGTGCTGGACCGGCGCGACCCGCTCCCCAGGCGCGAGGGCAGCCGGCAGAGCCAGCTCTTCCGGGCGGAGGCGCGGGCCTACCTCGCCCGGCTGGTCGCGACACCCACCCCGTTCCGGGAGCGGCTGGTGGCCTTCTGGGCCAACCACCTCACCGTCAGCCGGAAGAAGGCCACGGCCGCCGGGTTCATCGGCAGCTATGTCCGCAGCGCCATCCGGCCGCATGTCACCGCAAGCTTCGGGACCATGCTGAAGGCGGCGGTCCGGCATCCCGCCATGCTGCAGTATCTGGACCAGGCCTCCTCCATCGGGCCCGACAGCCAGTACGGGCGCCACACCGGGCAGGGCCTGAATGAGAACCTGGCGCGGGAGGTGATGGAGCTGCACACCCTTTCCCCGGCGGCGGGCTACACCCAGGCGGACGTCACGGAGTTCGCCCGCGTCCTCACCGGCCTCGGCGTCGGACGGGGCTCGCACCCGCAGCCCACCGTGTTCCGGCCCGGCAGCCACCAGCCCGGGACCAAGGTGGTGATGGGCCAGTCCTTCCCACCCGGCCCGGCCTCCGTCGATGCGGCGCTGGACTGGCTGGCGGCGCACCCCGCCACCCACCGGCACCTCGCCGCCAAGCTGGCGCGGCACTTCGTCGCGGACGACCCGCCGCCGGCCGCGGTGCGGCGGCTCTACAGCGTGCTGCGCGACACCGGCGGCGACCTCGGCGCCGTGTCGCGGGAGATCGTGGCGCTGCCGGAGGCCTGGGACCCGCCGCTTTCCAAGCTGCGCACCCCGATGGAGCTGGTGGTGGCGGCCTACCGGGCCTTCGGGGCCGGGGCGGAGTCGGCGGACGCCGCCTACGGGGCGCTCGGCCCTCTCGGGCAGCCGCTCTGGGCGTCCGAGGCGCCGAACGGCTGGCCCGACACGGCCGCGGGCTGGGTCCATCCGGAAGGGATGATGCTCCGGCTGGACCGGGTGCACGCGATCACCGGCGGCTACGCCCGGCAAGACGCCCGCGAGGCGCTGGAGCGCGCGCTCGGCCCGCTCGCCTCCGAGAGCACGCGCGAGGCGGTGCTGCGGGCGGGATCGAACCGCGAGGCCCTCACCTTCCTTCTCGGCAGCCCGGAGTTCCAGCGGCGATGAGGCGGCACCTTCCCCTGATCGGATCCCTCCTCGGCCGGCGCGGGCTCCTCCTCGGCCTCACGGCGGGGGCGGTGCTGGGTGGAGCGCGCCTGGCGCTCGGCGCCGGGCCCGCCGGGGAGGCGCGCCTCGTCGTCGTCCTGCTGCGCGGCGCGCTGGACGGGATGGCGGCCGTGCAGCCCTATGGCGACCCGGCCCTGACCGCTCTGCGAGCGCCGATCGCGCTGCCGGAGCCGGGGCAGGAGGGCGGAGTGCTCGACCTCGGCGGCTTCTTCGGGCTGCACCCGCGCATGCCGAAGCTGCACGCCATGTTCCGCGCGAACGAGGCCATGCCGATCCACGCGGTCTGCGGGCCCACCCGCTCGCGCAGCCATTTCGAGGCGCAGGACCTGCTGGAGAGCGGGGCGTCGCAGCGAATGACCTCCGGGTGGCTGAACCGCGCCCTGGCCGGGCTGCCGGGCCACGGAAGGGGCGGCAACCGGGCCGCCTTCGCCGTCGGGGACGACCTGCCGCTGATCCTGCGCGGGCCGGAGCCGGTGGGGATGTACGCCCCCACCCGCGCGGATCGCCCCGCCCCCGACCTCTACGCCCGGCTGATGGAGCTGAACCACGCGGACCCCGTGACCGGCCCCGCCATCGCGGAGGGGCTGCGGGCCCGCGGCTTCACGGCCGGCGTGCTCTCGCCGACGGAGCAGCGGGACGGCTTCGTGGAGTTGGCGGGCGCCGCCGGGCGGCTGATGGCGGCCCCGGGCGGCCCGCGCGTGGCGGCGCTGGAGATCGGCGGCTGGGACACGCACCGGGCACAGGTACAGGGACTGCGGCGAGCGCTGGCGCAGCTGGATGACGGGCTGGACGCGCTGCGAGAGCGGCTGGGCCCGGCCTGGGCCCGCACGGCCGTGCTGGTGATGACGGAGTTCGGCCGCACCGCCCGGGTGAACGGGAATGGCGGCACGGATCACGGAACGGCCGGCGCCGCGTTCCTGCTGGGCGGCGCGGTGGCGGGCGGGCGCGTGCTGGCGGACTGGCCGGGACTCGGAGAAGGCCGGCTGCACGAGAACCGGGACCTCGCCCCGACGCTGGACCTGCGAGCCGTGGCCAAGGGGCTGCTGCGGGATCATCTCGGCCTGCCGCCGGCAGCGGTGGACGCGGCCTTCCCCGGCAGCGGCGCCATTTCGGCGCGGAGCGGGCTGCTGCGGGCTTGATGGGCCGAGCGGGGGCTTCCTGCCGGCCCGATCGCCCTCCGGCTCAGTCGTCCCGGTGGACGCGCTCCATACGCTCGTGGCGCTCCTGCGCCTCGATGGAGAGGGTGGCGATCGGGCGGGCCTCCAGGCGGCGCAGGCCGATGGGCTCGCCGCTCTCCTCGCAGTAGCCGTAGGTGCCGTTGTCCACCCGCTCCAGCGCCTGATCGATCTTGGAGATGAGCTTGCGGGCCCGGTCGCGGGTGCGAAGCTCGAGCGCCCGGTCGGTCTCGACGCTGGCCCGGTCGGTCAGGTCGGCCTCGACGATTCCGCCCTGGCCCATGGAGGAGAGGGTCTCGCCGGCCTCGCGGATCAGGTCCCCGCGCCAGCGCAGCAGCTTCTGCCTGAAGTAGGCGAGCTGCCGGGGGTTCATGAAGGCCTCGTCTTCCGAGGGCTTGTAATCCGGCGGCAGGGTGATGAGCATGGCTTGCATCCCGATGGCCTAGCCCGACCCCTCCGGTCCCCCCGGCCGGTCAGGTAGCCGCGTATACAGACGGCACCGGGAGAGAAACAAGAGGAACGCCCCGGCGGGCGGGCGGCCACGGGCTTCCTTCACGGCTTTTCACGTTCCTGCAACCATTATGCCACGCCGCGCCAGCTCCACCCGGGCGCGCAAAGCGATACCGGTCAGCGCGTCCCGGAGCACGGGGTCTTCCGGCGACTCGCCCTCGGCCAGGAGGGCGATGCGCGCCAGGCCGTCCGGATCGACCGTGCCGCGCAGCAGCCCGGCCTGCAGGGCGGAGAGCTCCCTCAGGAGATCCCGCGCACGGGCGGCACCGCGCCGGTCCCGCTCCGCCGCCTCGTCCGCCCCATGCATGGCGAGGAGGCCGATCGGGGCCGCGGCGGCTGTGGGAGCCGCCCCGGCCGCCTCCGCCGAACGCGCCACCCCCGGCAGGCGGAAGGCCCCGCCCGGGCGCGCCGCGCCGCGTGCGCCCTGCCCTCCGCGCGCCCATCCCACGCCGCCGATCCCAGCCATGCCCATCGCAGCCTCCTGCCGCCCTTTGCCGCCGCACCCTGACGTTTCCTGCCGCCCCGGAGGGAAGAGAACTCCCCTACCCCGGCAAGGCCTGCCGACCCTCCCCCGCCCTGCCCTGGCACGGGCGTTGCGCCGGGGGATGCAGGAAGTGTTGGAGGCCAGATTGCCCCGGACGGGTTTCCGAAGCGCGAAGACGGCGATGATCCTGCTGCTCACCCTGCTGTGGCCGGCGCTGGCCGCCGCGCAGGTGCGAATCAAGGACATCGCGGACATCGAGGGCATCCGTGACAACCAGCTCGTCGGCTACGGGCTGGTTGTCGGGCTGCCCGGCACGGGGGACCGGCTGCGCTCCGCGATCTTCACGCGCCAGTCCCTCGTCGGGATGCTGGAGCGGCTGGGGGTGAACACGCGCGACCAGGAGGCGCGGCTGGACACGCGCAACGTGGCCGCGGTGATGGTCACGGCGAACCTGCCGGCCTTCGCGCGGCCGGGCAGCCGGCTGGACATCGCCGTCTCCTCCCTCGGGGACGCGACGAACCTCACGGGCGGCACCCTGCTGGTCACGCCGCTGCTGGGCGCGGATGGCGAGGTCTACGCGGTGGGACAGGGGGCGGTGGCCACGGGCGCGATCGCGGCGCGCGGCCAGGCCTCCTCCGTGCAGCGGGGCGTGCCGACCTCCGCCCGGATCTCCTCCGGCGGGGTGGTGGAGCGCGAGTTGCCCTTCCAGCTCGCGGGGCGCGACCGGATCCGCCTCTCCCTCCGCAACCCCGACCTCACCACGGCGCAGCGCATGGCCGCCGCCATCAACCGCGTGGCGGGCGCCGGCAGCGCGACGGCGACGGACCCGCGCACGGTGGTGGTGCTGACCGGCGGGCGCGACGTGGCGCGGCTGCTGACGGAGATCGAGGGCCTTCGCGTGGAGCCCGACCAGTCGGCGAAGGTGGTGATCGAGGAGGCGTCCGGCACCATCGTCATGGGCGCCAATGTCCGCGTCTCCACCGTCGCCATCGCCCAGGGAAATCTGACCATCCGCGTGACGGAGACGCCGCAGGTGAGCCAGCCCGGCCCGCTCTCGGGCGGCGGGACGGCTGTGGTGCCGCGCACCGGGATTGAGGTGGACGACGCGCGGGACCGGCGCCTGGGCATCCTGCCCCGCTCCGTCACGCTGGAGGAGCTGGTGCGTGGGCTGAACTCCCTCGGCGTCGGACCGCGGGACCTGATCACCATCCTGCAATCGGTAAAGGCCGCCGGCGCGCTGCAGGCCGAACTGGAGGTGCGGTGATGGACCCGGTCGCCTCCAACCATGCCGCCCTGGCCCGCGTGGCCCGCCGCTTCGAGGCGCAGGTGTTGGGCGCGCTGCTCAAGCCCGTCTTCGGGGAGGCGTCGAAGGGGCTGCTCTCCGGCGGCGCCGCGGAGGAGCAGTGGCGGCCGATGCTCGTCGAGCGATACGCCCAGTCCTGGTCGGACAAGGGTGGGGTGGGCATCGCCGACGCCGTGTACCGCGAGCTGCTGCGCGTGCAATCCGCCGCGCAGGCGCCCCAACAGGAGAGGACCGCATGAGCCAGACCCCCGCCCCCATCGTCCAGGCGCTCCTCGCGGCAGGCCAGCGCCTGGCGGAGGCCTTGCGGGCCGAGAACGAGGCGCTCGCGCGGCTCGACCTCGGCCGCGCCGCCACCCTCGCGACGGCGAAGGTGCAGGCGAGCGACGCCTTCACCGCCGCCTACGGCGCCGCGACGAGGACGGGGGCCGCGCCCGGCGCCATGACGGGCGAGCTGCGCGCGGCGGCGGAACGGCTGGCCCTCGGCCTGCGCGGCCTCTCCGACGAGAACCGGCGCCTGCTGGAGCGCGCCATTACCCTGCAGTCCCGCGTGATCGAGACCATCGCGGGCGCCGCCATCCCGGCCAGCCGCCCGGCGACCTATGGCGGGCTGGGCCAGCGCGCGATGCCGCGCCAGGTGCCCTCTCTCACCCTGGCGGCCCGGGCCTGAGCGACCCGGGCGGGCTGCTGGCGCGGGGCGCGGCGCTGGGGCATAGCTGCGCGGGATGGACGCCACGCCGCACAGCGCGCCCGACGGCGCGACCGACAGCGCGCCCGACGGCGCGACCGACAGCGCGCCCGACGGCGCGACGGATCGGGCCTGGGCGGCGCTGCTGGCGCGCCGCGCCGGAGATCCCGCGCCGCTGCCCGACCATCCGCTCTCCTCCCTCTTCACGCCCGTGCTCGCCGCCGGCGCGGGAGAGGATGGCTGCACCCTCGTCGGCCGCCTGGCGCAAACGCTGGACGGGCGCATCGCCACGGCCGGCGGTTCCAGCCAGTGGATCGGCGGTCGAGGCGACATTCTCCACACGCACCGGCTGCGCGCGCTCTGCGACGCGGTGCTGGTCGGCGCGGGCACGGTGGAGAAGGACGACCCGCGCCTGACCACGCGCGAGGTGGCGGGGGCGAGCCCGGTGCGCGTGATCCTCGACCCGCGCCGTCGCCTCTCGCCGTCGCACCGTGTGTTCTCCGACGGCGGCCCGCCCACCCTTCTTGCCTGCCTCGCGGATTCGCCTCTCGGGGATCGCCACGGCGCGGCGGAGGTGCTGCGCCTGCCGCGCGGGCCGGAGGGGATGGACCTGGCCGCGCTGCTGCGCGCCCTGCGCGCGCGCAGGCTCTCCCGGCTCTTCGTGGAGGGCGGGGGGATCACCGTCTCCGCCTTCCTCTCAGCGGGGCTGCTGGACCGGCTGCACGTCACCGTCGCGCCCGTCATCCTCGGCTCCGGCCGCGCGGCCTTCATCCTGCCAGAGGCGGCGCGCATCGCGGACGGGCTGCGTTTCGACTGGACACCCTATCCCCTGGAGGGCGGCGACATCCTTTTCGACATCCCGCTGCGCCGCACGCGCCCCCGCGTCTGCGAGGGCGCTTGAGCCGCACCGCCACCGCCTTCTGGACCACCGGCCCCGGCGAGGGCGCGATCCACGGGGAGACGCTGCGCCCGCCCGGACCCGGCGAGGTGCTGGTGCGGACGCTGGCCAGCGGCATCAGCCGCGGCACGGAGCGGCTGGTGTTCAACGGCCGCGTGCCGGAGAGCGAGTGGGCACGGATGCGCGGCCCGATGCAGGGCGGCGCCCTCCCCTTCCCGGTCAAGTACGGCTACGCGGCCGTTGGCGTGGTGGAAGAAGGCCCGGAGGAGTGGGTGGGAGAGCGCGTTTTCTGCCTGCACCCGCATCAGGACCGCTTCGTCGCGCCCGTCTCCCTCTGCGCCGTCGTGCCGGACCGCGTGCCGGAATGGCGCGCCGTGCTGGCGGCCAACATGGAGACGGCGCTGAACGCCATCTGGGACGCGCAGCCCCTGCCGGGGGAGCGCGCGCTGGTGGTCGGCGCCGGGGTGGTGGGGCTGCTCTGCGCCTGGCTGCTCTCGTGCTTCCCGGCGCTGGAGCTGGCGGTGGCCGATCCGGACCCGCTGCGGGCGCCCGTGGCGCAGCGTCTCGGCCTGCGGCTGGTGGCACCGGAGGAGGCGCCCGGCAATCGCGACCTGATCATCCACGCCTCCGGCAACCCGGAAGGCCTGCGGACCGCGCTGCGCTGCGCCGGGTTCGAAGCCCGGATCCTGGAGGCCTCCTGGTTCGGCGCCGCCGAGTGCGCCCTGCCGCTGGGCGAGGCGTTCCATGCCAACCGGGTCACGATCCGCTCCACCCAGGTCGGGCATGTCGCCGCGCCGATGCGGGGGCGGCGCAGCCACGCGGAGCGGATGGCGCTCGCCCTCTCCCTCCTCTCCGATCCGGCGCTGGATGCGCTCTGCGGCCCGATGATCGCCTTCCGCGACCTGCCGCGCGCCATGCCCGGCCTGCTCGGCGCCCCGCCCGAGGGGCAGGCGGCGCCGCTGCTGCCCGTCGTCACCTACGAACCCTAGACGAGATCCCGATGTACAGCCTCACCGTCGCCGACCACGTGATGATCGCGCACTCCTTCAAGGGAGAAGCCTTCGGTCCCGCCCAGCGGGTGCACGGCGCGACCTTCGTGGTGGAGGCGGAGTTCCGCGCGCCCGCGCTGGACGACGCCAACCTGCTCGTGGACATCGCCGCGGCCCGGGTGGAGCTGCGCCGCATCCTCGACAGCTTCGACTACGATAACCTGGACAACCTGCCCCAGTTCTCCGGCCAGAACACCAGCACGGAGTTCCTGTGCTTCCACGTCCACGGCCTGCTCTGCGCCGCCCTGGCCGAGGGCAGGCTGGGCGAGGGCGGGCGCGCCGTGGAGGCCGTGAAGGTGCTGCTGCGGGAGAGCCCCCTGGCCTGGGCCGCTTACGACGCGCCGGTGCGGAAGGCCGCGACCGCGTGAGGATTGTTCTCGCCGTCCCGGCGCCGCTCTCGGCCACCAGCGGCGGCTACGCTTACGACCGCCGGATCGTCGAGGGACTGCGCGCGGCGGGCCACGCGGTGCGCGTGGAGGAGATGCCCGGACGCCACCCCCTGCCGGACGCTGAGGCGGAGGCGGCCGCGCGCGGCGTCCTGGACCGGCTGCTGGCGACGGAGGCGCTGGTGGTGGACGGGCTCGGGCTGCCGGCCTTCGCGCCGCTGGCAGGCTCCCCTGCCCTCGCCCGCGCGCTGGGGCTGATCCACCATCCCACGGCCCTGGAGACGGGCTTCCCGGAAGGGGAGCGCGAGGCCCTGCGCGAGCGGGAGCGCGCACTGCTTCCCCGGCTGGGCGGGCTCGTCACTACGTCCCGCCTCACGGCGGAGCGGCTGGCGCCGGAGTTCGGCGCCGACCCGGCGCGCATCGGCACGGTGGAGCCGGGCACCGATCCCGCGCCCCGCGCCCGCGGCTCGGGCGGGCCGGGTTGCGCCATCCTCTCCGTCGGCACGATCGTCCCGCGCAAGGGATATGATGTGTTGCTGCGCGCCCTCGGGCGGCTGACCGACCTGGAATGGAGCCTGACGATCGCCGGCCCGGTGCGGGACCCCGTGCACGCCGAGGGGCTGCGGGCGCTGGCGGAGGAGCTCGGCATCGCGCGTCGCGTCGCCTTCGCCGGGGAGGTGGAGGGCGCGGCACTGGAGGCGCTCTACGACTGTGCCGACCTCTTCGCTTCGGCGAGCCACTGGGAGGGCTATGGCATGGCCGTGGCTGAGGCGCTGGCGCGGGGGCTGCCGCTGGCCGTCACCGCCGGTGGCGCGCTGGCGGAGCTGGCGCCGCGCGACGCCGCGGTGATCGCGGCTCCCGGCGACGGGAACAGCCTGTCCCGCGCCATGCGCCGGCCGATCTACGACACCGGGCTGCGGCAGGCGATGGCGGAGGCCGCGTGGCGCGCGGGGCAGCGCCTGCCGCGATGGTCTGACCGCGCGGAGGCCTTCGCCCGCGAGATCGAGAGGGTGCGCGCGTGAGCGAGAGCTTCGACGCCGACTGGCTGGAGCTGCGCGAGCCCTTCGACGCCCGCGCGCGCGACATCGGCCTCGCCCTCGCCCTCTCCGCGGCGCTGCCGGCGCGGCCGCGGCTGCTTGATCTCGGGGCGGGCACCGGAAGCCTGTTCCGCTGGCTCGCCCCCCTGCTGAACCGGCCGCAGGCCTGGACGCTGGTGGACGCGGACGTGACCCTCATCGAGTTCGCCTTCGACACCATTGCCATGCGCGCGGTGGAGGTGGGGTTCGAGGTCTCGGCGCCGAACAAGCGCACGCTGCTGGTCCACACGCCCGCAGGCGCGTGGCGGGTGGACGGGCTGGTACGGGACCTGGCGGACGCGCCGGACGGGCTGCCGCTGGGCAGGGCGGACGGCGTGGTCTGCTCCGCCCTTCTCGACCTCGTTTCCCGCCGCTGGGTGGGGAGATTGGCGGCGGGGCTGCGCCTGCCCTTCTACGCGGCGCTGAACGTGGCGGGCGACGCGCGCTTCCTGCCGCCGCACCCGCTGGACCGGGCCATCGCGCGCGGCTTCCGGCGCGACCAGGGGCGGGACAAGGGATTTGACGGGCCGGCCCTGGGGGGCGAGGCGGTGCGCGCGACCGCCGCCGCCTTCCGCGAGGCGGGCTTCGCCGTGGCCACCGCGCCCTCGCCCTGGCGGATCGGGCCGGCGGAGACGCAGATGCTCAACGCGCTCGCGAAGGGGCACGCGGAGGCCGCGGCGCGCTGGACGCCGCGCGGCGCCAGGAGGATCGGCGCCTGGCCGGCCGCGCGCGCGCTGCAGGCACGGCGAGGGGCGCTGCGCGCCGCGGTCGGGCACGCGGACCTGCTCGCCCTGCCGCCGCGCTAGGGAGCGCGCACGAAAAAGGGGGCGCCGAGGCGCCCCCTTCTCCGTGACGGCGAGCCGATCAGGTCTGGTCGCCGTTCTCCTGCGCCTCGGTCTCCTGCACGGGGGACTCCTGCGCGGCGGCGGCGGCCTCGGCCTTGCGGCGCGCGCGGGTTTCGGCGCCCTTCTTCGCGGCCTCGCTGCGCGAGCTCGTCGCGGCGCTCTTGCGGGCGCCCGTGCTGCGGCTGGCGGCGGCGCGGGTGGCCGTGGTACGGGTCGCCGTGGTGCGGGAGGCCGGGGCCTTGCGGGCCGTCGTCCGCGCGGTGGTGGTCTTCGCCGCGGGCTTGGCGGCGGCGGTGCGCTTCGGCGCGGCCTTGCGGGCGGTGGTGGCCGCCGCAGTGGTGCGCTTGGCGGCCGGGCGGCGCGCGGTGGCGGACTTGGCGGCAGTGCGGGCCGTGGTAGCGCGCTTGGCCGGGGCGGCGCGGCTCGCCGCCGCCTTGCGGGCGGGCGCGGCCTTCTTCGCGGCCGTGCTGCGCGTGCTGGTGGTCTTGCGCGCGGCGGTGGTCTTGCTCGCGGCGGCCTTGCGGGCCGGGGCGGCCTTCTTCGCGGCGGTGGCGCGGGTGGCCGTGCTGCGCGTGGCCGTCGTCTTGCGCGCGGCGGTGGTGGTCTTCTTCGCCGGGGCGGCCTTCTTCGCAGCCGGCTTCTTGGCGGCGGCGGCCTTCGTGGTCTTCGTCGCGGCCTTCGCGGCGGGCTTGGCGCGGCCGGCGGTGCTCGCCTTGCGCGTGCCGCTGCTGCGGCGCGTCGTGCTCATTGCCATGGCGGCGGCGCGGGGGGTCTTCTCTTCGCTCACGTGCTGGATCTCCTGATGGTTCGTGCCTGGTGGGTTCGCGTCATGGATCGCTCTCGACCCGCGGACGCGCCCACCACTCGGGGGGAAGGCATCACAGGGCCTGGTTCCGCCACGCGAGGCGATGGAGCGGGCGCGCCGTGCCGTCACCGGCCTCGCCTTCCCGGGCAGCTCGGCCGGCGCTTCCGCCGCCGTCTCCGCCGCCCACTCTCCGATCCGGCTTGAGACTTCCCGTTCGTGGAAACCCAAGAACCGTCCTTTCGCGTTGCGTCGCGCCGATCACCGCCCCGCTCCCTGCCGCGTCGCTGTCCTGCCGGGTGCATCGTGGCTGCACATGGTGCTTGACAGCATCGCGCGCGAATCGCGTTGGGCAGTTCTTGCGCGCTTCACGCTATCTGCAGCGCACTCCGGCTTGTCAACGAAAAGACTTTGCGCGCGCGCAGATTTTCGCGCGCATCCGACTCGCGTCGTCGCACGTTGCGCCGCGCCGTGCTGTCGTGTTCGTCGCCGCGTGCGGGCGGCGCGCGCGTCGCGCCGCCCGCACGCGGCTCTCTCAGCCGCGCTCCGCCATCGCGGGAACCGCGCGCTGGGCCGCGCCTGTGTAGTGCGACAGCGGGCGGATGAGGCGGTTGTCCGCGGCCTGCTCGATCACGTGCGCCGCCCAGCCGGTGATGCGGGAGGCGACGAAGATCGGCGTGAAGAGCGGGATGTCGAAGCCCATCAGGTGGTAGGCGGGCCCGGCCGGGAAATCGAGGTTCGGGTGGATGTTCTTCTTCGCCAGCATCTCCCCGGCCAGCAGGCGGGACATCTCCATCCAGCGGCGGTCGCCCACCACCTCCGCCATCTTCTCGGCGTATTTGGTCATGGTGGGCACGCGGCTGTCGCCGTTCTTGTAGACGCGGTGGCCGAAGCCCATGACAAGCGCCTTGTGATCGAAGCGGGACTGCAGCCACTCCACGGCCTTGGTGGGGTCGCCGATCTCGCTCAGCATGTGCATCACGGCCTCGTTGGCGCCGCCGTGCAGCGGGCCCTTCAGCGCGGCGATGCCGCCGGTCACCGCCCCGTGCAGGTCACCGCCGGTGGAGGTAATGAGGCGGGCCGTGAAGGTGGAGGCGTTGAAGCCGTGCTCCGCGTAGAGGATGAGGGAGACGTCGAAGGCCTTCACCACCTCGGGCTGGGGAACCTTTCCGAAGACCACGTGGAAGAAGTTCTCCGCGAAGGTCAGGGAGGGGTCGGGCGCGACCGCGTCTAGCCCCTTGGAGGCACGGTGGGCGGCCGCGATCGCGGTCGGGATCTTCGCCAGCAGCCGCATTGCCTTGCGCCGGGTGGCGGGCTCCGACACGTCCGCCGTGTCAGGGTCTTCCATCCCGAGGAAGGAGACGGCGGTGCGGATGGCGTCCATCGGGTGGGCGTCGCGCGGGAAGGCGCGGATCACCTCCAGCAGCGCCGGCGTCAGCGCGCGCTGGGAGGCCTCCTCCCGCCGGAACTCGGCGAGCCGGGCGGCGTCCGGCAGCTCCCCGTTCCAGAGGAGGTAGGCCACCTCCTCGAAGGAGCACCCCTCCGCCAGGTCCTGCACGGGGTAGCCGCGGTAGGTGAGGCTGTTCGTCTCCGGCATGACCTTGGAGACGGCGGAGACGTCGGCGACGACGCCGACCAGGCCCTTCCGGATATCGGGCTGGGCTTCGCTCATGGTTCTTCCTCCTGGTTGTCGCGTGGCGGTTCTGTCGCGTGGCGGTCCCGCGCCGCTGGCCGGGCCGGCGGCGCAGGCATCGGTCAGAAGATGCCGGGCCTGCCGACGGCCAGCTTGCCGTCGGGCAGGCGCACGTTGAGCCCGTCCAGCTCCCCGGCCTTCAGGTTCGGCAGGTTCTCCGCCGCCGCGATGAAGCGGTCCGCCTCCGCCGGGTCGATCAGGCCCTCGGTCAGGATGCGGAACTTGCGGATGTAGTCGGCGCGGCCGAAGGGCTTCGCCCCCAGCGGGTGGGCGTTGGCCACGGCCAGCTCGTCCGTCAGCACCGTGCCGTCCTTGAGGGTGATCTCCACCCGGCCGCCGAAGGCGAGCTCGTTCGGGTCGCGGGAGTGGTAGCGGCGGGTCCACTCCGGGTCCTCCCGCGTCTCCATCTTGTGCCAGAGGCGGACGGTGTTGGGCCGGGCGGCGCGCTCGGGCGCGTAGCTGTCCACGTGGTGCCAGCGCCCGTCCTGCAGGGCGACGGTGAAGATGTACATGATGGAGTGGTCCAGCGTCTCGCGGCTGGCGGTCGGGTCCATCTTCTGCGGGTCGTTGGCGCCCGTGCCGATGACGTAGTGGGTGTGGTGGGAGGTGTGGAGGAGGATCTTCTCTACCTGCTCCAGGTCACCGATCTTCTCCCGCATGCGGAAGGCGAGGTCGATCAGCGCCTGGGACTGGTACTCGGCCGAGTGCTCCTTCGTGTAGCTGTCCAGGATGGCGCGCTTGCCCTCGCCCGGGCCGGGCAGCGGCACCTCATAATAGACCGGCTCGTAGACATCCCCCTGGTAGCGCTGCGTGCGGCCGGCCAGCACCCAGGCGATCACGCTGTCCTCGCCCTCGTAGATCGGGCTCGGCGCGCCCTCCCCGCGCATGGCGCGGTCCACGGCCTCCACCGCCAGCTTGCCGGCATGAGCGGGGGCGAAGGCCTTCCAGCTGCTGATCTCGCCTTTGCGGCTCTGCCGGAAGGTCACGGAGACGTGGAGAGCCTGCTGCACGGCCTGGAAGATCGTCGCCTGGTCCAGCCCCAGCAGCGTGCCGAGGCCGGCGGCCTGGGCGGGGCAGAGATGGGCGATGTGGTCCACCTTGTGCTCGTGCAGGCAGATGGCGCGCACGAGGTCGATGTGGATCTCATAGCCGGTGGCGAGCCCGCGCAGCAGCTCCGCGCCGCTCTTCCCGGTCGTCTGGGCGACCGCCAGGATCGGGGGAATGTTGTCGCCGGGGTGGGAGTAGTCGGCGGCCAGAAAGGTGTCGTGCATGTCCAGTTCGCGGACCGCCGTGCCGTTCGCCCACGCCGCCCATTCCGGCGAGACCCGCACGGCGGGATCGGCGCCGAACACCGTGGCGCCGCCCGGCCGCGGGTGGCCGAGCGCCATCTGCCGCGCGGAGGTGGGGGCGGAGCGGTTGATGGCGGCGATCGCGACGGAGGCGTTGTCGATCACGCGGTTGATGATCATGGCCGCCGTGTCGTCGGGAACCGCCACGGGATCGGCGGCCACGGCGGCGATCTTCCAGGCCAGCTGGTCCTCGCGCTTCAGCAGCGCCTTGGACGGATGGACTTTCACGGGATGCGTCTGCACGGGCGTTCCTTCCTCTCTCGGGACCGCGGTTCTGCACCCGCACCGGATCATCGTCCAATCCGATTGACGGCGCCGCGCGATAGCGTTTCCGTATCGCGCATGGATTTCCGCCTCGTGCGACGCCTGGGTCATTTCCTTGCAGTTGCCGAGGAAGGGCATTTCGGCCGCGCCGCCGCCCGCCTCGGCCTCTCGCAGCCGCCCCTCACCGCGCAGATTCAAGCGCTGGAGAGGGAGCTGGGCGTGCGGCTGCTGGAACGCACGGGTCGCGGCACGCGCCCGACGCGCGCCGGCGAGGCCTTGCTGCCGCTCGCGCGAAGGCTGGCGGAGGATGCGGGCGCGCTGGAGGCGCTGGCGCGGGAACTGCGCGCGGGGCGCCACGCTCCCGTGGCGATTGCCTGCGTCACCTCGGCCCTATTCGACGAGCTGCCGCCGCTGGTGCGTGCCCTCTCCGCCGCGCGGCCGGAGGCGGCGGTCTCCGTTCGGGAGATGGACACGGCGGACGCGCTGGAGGCGCTGCGGCGCGGCGAGGTGGACATCGCCCTGCTGCGCGACGACCGCGCCCGCCTACCGATCCGCATCCGCCCTCTGGGCGAGGACCATCTCCTCGCCGCGCTGCCGGCGGGGCACGCGCTGCTCCACGCGCCCGATCCCCTGCCGCTCGCGATGCTGGCGGACGAGCCGATGCTGTTGCTGCCCCGCGCCATCTCCCCGGCCTACGCGGATTCCATGGTCGCGGCCTGCCGTGACGCCGGCTTCGCGCCCCGCACCTTGCGGGAGGTGGGGTCGGCCATGGCGCAGCTCGGCTTCGTCGCGGCGGGGCTGGGCGTCGCGCTCGTCTCCTCCGGCATGGCGCGGCTGCACCCGCCGGGGGTGGCGTTCCGGGCCCTGGCCGGGCCGATCCGCGCCGTGGGCGTGGCCCTGGCCTGGAACGCGGAGCGGGAGAGCGAGGCGGCAGGCCTCGCCCTCTCCCTGGCGGACGAGCTTTTCCCGGTGCCGGGTGGGTTACGCGCCGCCGCCGATCTGCCCTAACCTTCGCTGCCCCGCAGCAGATCCGGACGCCGCATGAGCCAGCCCTATGACCGCGTGATCCTCGGCGACCTCGTCCTGCCGGACGGGGTGATGAAGGGCGGCTACGTCGCCGTGCGCGGGGAGACGGTCGCGGCCATCGGCAGGGGCGAGCCGCCGCCGGCGGTGGAGACGGAGGACCAGTCCGGCCGCCTGATCTTCCCCGGGCTTGTGGACGGGCACATGCACACCGCCAGCTCCATCGGCTGGCCGGGAATCGAGGGGGCGACGCTCTCGGCCGCCGCCGGCGGGGTCACGACCTGCGTGGACATGCCGTACGACATCCCCCTGCCCGTGACGGACGCGACGATCTTCCGCGAGAAGGTGGAGTGGCTGCACCGGCTGGCCCATGTGGACGTGGCGCTCTACGGCACCATCAGGAAGGACGGCGGCGCGGAGGCGATCGCGCCGCTGGCGGAGGCCGGCGCCTGCTCCTTCAAGTTCTCCACCTACGAGTACGACGCGGTGCGCTTCCCCCGGATCGAGCCGGGGCTGATGCGGGAGGCCTTCGCGGAGATCGCGAGGACGAACCTCATGGTCGCGGTCCACAACGAGGACCAGGAGCTGGTGGTGAAGCTGACGGCCGAGGCGAAGGCGGCCGGCCACACCGATCCCATCTGGCATTGCCGCACCCGCCCGCCCCTGGCGGAGAACCTGGCCAACCTCGCCATCTTCGAGATCGGGCTGGAGACGGGGGCCCATGTCCACATCGCCCACTCCTCCCTCGCCCGCGGCTTCGACATCGCGGAAAGCTTCCGGCGCAGCGGCGCCCGTTCCTCCGGCGAGGGCTGCCTGCACTACTTCTGCATGACGGAGGAGGACATCGTCCGGCTGGAGGGCTTCGGGAAGTGCAACCCGCCCTTCCGCACGGCGGAGGAGGTGGAGCGGATGTGGGCCGCGCTGCTGGCCGGCAAATGCGCCTACATCTCCACCGACCACGCGCCCTGGCAGCGCGAACGCAAGATCTACAAGGGCGACATCTTCGCCCTCGGCGCCGGGCTGACGGGGATGCAGAGCTTCGCCCCGGTCATGTTCACCCTTCTGGAGGAGCGCGGTCTGCCGCTCACCCTCATGGCGAAGTACCTCGCGGCGGAACCGGCGCGCTACCACGGGCTCGACCCGAAGAAGGGTTCCATCGCCGTCGGGTCGGACGCGGACCTCTGCGTGATCGAGCGCGGCAGCTTCACCTTCGACGAGGCGCGGATCCTGGACCGGCCGGAGTTCCGGCACTCCGCCTATCACGGCCGCGCCCTGCGGGGCCGGGTCGCCGCCACCTACCTGCGCGGCCGCCGCATCTGGGACGGCGAGGCGGTGCTGGCCAAGCCCGGCGAGGGACGCTTCGTGCCGCGCCAGCACGACCGGCCCGTGGCGCTGGCATGAAGTACCGCCCGCCCAGGACGCCGGGCCTGCTGCTCGCGATGATCGCGCTGCTCGGCTTCGCCCTCTTCGTCGCCTTCGGCCTCGGCTTCGGCGGCTTCGGAATGGCGCACTTCCTCGCCGGCCTCATCATTGCCGTCGTCGGCGGCGCCTTCGGACTGCTGCGGGGGCGGCGGTGACGCGCCCGCTCCTCATCGCGATCGCCGGCGCGCTGCTCGGCTTCGGCGGCTGGATCTGGCTCACGGGGCCCGGCACCTCCGTGCCGAACGCGCTGATCGCCCTGCTCTGCGCCATCGCTTGCGGGCGGCTCGCCTGGTGGATCGCGGACCGCCTCATGCCCGAGGAGGAGGCACCGGCGCCCGAGGCACCGCCGCCCCCGCCAACCGGGCGCCGTGCCCCGCCGCCGGTGGACCCCGAGCCCTGGCGCAGGCCCGAACGGCGGCGCTAAGACGCCGCGCCATCTATTACGCGCCATCTATTATATGTGCCGCATTATATGTGCCGCATCGCAGGCGCGGCGCGGATCCCAGGGAATGCAGACATGACCCGCCGCCTCACCGTCGCCGCAGCCCAGCTCGGCCCCATCCAGAAGGCGGAGGGCCGCGACGTCTCCGTGGGCCGGATGGTCCGGCTGATGGAGCGGGCGCACCGGCGCGGCGTGGAAGTGGTGGTCTTCCCCGAGCTGGCGCTGACCACCTTCTTCCCGCGCTGGTACGAGGAGGACATCGCCGCCGCGGATGACTGGTACGAGGCCGCGCTCCCCTCCAACCAGACCGCCCCGCTCTTCGAGGCGGCGCGCAAGTTCAACATCGCCTTCCACCTCGGCTACGCCGAGAAGACGCCGGATGGGCGCCGCTTCAACACGGCGGGCTTTTTCCATCCGTCGGGCGAGATGGTGCTGAAGTATCGCAAGGTGCACCTGCCCGGGCACCGGGAGTACGACCCCGTCCGCACGGTCCAGCACCTGGAAAAGCGCTACTTCGAGGTGGGCGACCTCGGCTTCCCCGTGGTGCGCGCCCCCGTGGGCGGCGCCGGCCCCGTCAATCTCGGCATGCTCATCTGCAACGACCGGCGCTGGCCGGAGGCCTGGCGCGTGCTGGGGCTCCAGAGTGTGGAGCTCGTGATGCTCGGCTACAACACGCCGAGCCTGAACCAGGACAATCGCGGCTTTGAGGCGCACCACCTGCGGGTGCTGCACTCCCACCTCTCGATCCAGGCGGGCTGCTACCAGAACGCCTGCTTCGGCGTGGCAACCGCCAAGGCCGGCACGGAGGACGGGCACGAGCTGTTCGGCCACTCCATCATCGTCAACCCGCAGGGCGAGATCATGGCCCAGGCCACCTCGTGGGACGACGAGCTGATCACGGCGGATCTGGACCTCGGCATGTGCGAGCTGGGGCGGAGCACGATCTTCAACTTCGCCGCCCATCGGCGCGTGGAGGCCTATGGCCGGATCACCGCGCAGACGGGAGCGGAGGCGCCGCCGGAATGGGTGCCCTCGGCGGGCTGATCCTGCGCCGGGGCGAGACCCGTTTCCCGGCCCGAACCTTTCGTCCCCGTGCGGCGTTGAAGGGGCGGAGGTATCCCATGCGCCGCACCACTCTCGCCCTCGCCCTTCTCGCCCTGCCCCTTGCCGCCCCGCTCGCGGCGGGCACGGCCCGCGCCGCCAGCCCCGCCCAGGCGGAGGCGCAGCGGCAGGTGGAGCGCGACCAGCGCCAGGACCGCGTGGCCGAGGTCGCCCGCGACCTGGAGCGCGGCGGCCCCGGCGTGCCGGGCGTGGTGGACGACATGAACCGCACCCGCCCGACCCTGGAACCGGGCCGCATCGAATCGCGGAACACGTCGCCCCAGCAGCCGGGCGGTACCAACCTTCCCCTGCTGAGCGACAACCCGCAGCGCTAGGCCTGCCCCGGATCGGCCATGCCGGTGCCGCAACGGCGACACCGGGAGGGCGTTCCATTCCCGCGCGGCCCCGCTGGTGGCCGAAGATGGAGGATTCCATGCACCGTCGTGCCCTGCTGACGATCCCCCTCGCCCTCGCCGTCCTCGGCTCCGCGCCGGCGGGGGCGCAGGACATCAACGGGCTTGTGGGTGAGGCCCTTCGCCAGTTCGGCGGCAACCGGGACGACGCCTCCCGCCGCGCCGAGGACGAGGAGCGCCGCCGCCGCGACGAGGCCCGGCGCGACCGCGACGAGGACCGCCGCTGGGCCGGTGAGCGCGACCGCCGCCGCGCCGAGGAGGAGCGGATGGATTTCGAGCGCCGCCGTGAGGCCTGGGAGCGGGACCGCGCCCGGCGCGAGAGCCGCGGCGAGCGCATCTCCCCGGATGAGCGCTCCCGCTTCGACCGCGAGCGCCAGTCCTTCGACCGGGACCGGCAGTTCTCCGACCGGCAGCGCCAGCTGGAGGATCAGCAGCGCCGCCTGGACGACGAGCGCCGCCGCATCGCCGAGGAACGGCGCCGCTGAGCCGCGCCTGAGGGCGGAGCAGCGGCACCGCTGAACGAAGCCTGAGGGCGGGCGGGCAACCCCCGGCCGCCCGGGCGCGTTGCAGCGGCAGGAGATCAGATCATGTCCAAGCGCAGCATCGCCATCCTCGCCGTCGCGGGCCTCGTTGCCCTGGGCGCCCCGGAGGCTCGCGCGGACAATAGCCTGTTCGGTAATCTCTTCGGCCGCTCCGGGGCCCTGGAAGGCTCCAGGGCCGGCGGGGGCGGCGAGTTGCGCGACCGGGAGCGCGAGACGCGCAATCTGCGGCGTGAGTACTGGGAGCGCGAGCGCGCCCGGATCTCCGGAAATGGCGGCGCCGGGCCCAACGCGCGCGCGGCGCTCTCGACGGATGTCGCCAGCCGCAGTCTCGCAGCCCGCTAGCGGCGCGGCCGCGCTTCAGGCTGCGGCGAGCAGGGCCTGAGCCGCCACGGCGGCGCAGGGCTCGATGACGGGTATCCCGAGTTCGGCCTCGAGGAACGCGCGATGGCTGGCCATGCCAGTGCAGCCGAGCACGACAGCCGGGCTGCCCGCTTCCCTCAGCCTCCGCCCAGAAGCCAGCAACGCCGCACGCGGCGCCTCCGGGTCCGTGAGGGCAGCCATGGGAAGGTTCAGTGCCTCCGAGCCGACAAGGCTGGCCTCGACCCCGAGCGAGAGAAGCACGCGGCGTTGCCTCTCCTTGCTGGCGTCCACGAAGGCGATCACCCCGAAGCGGTCTGCCCGGGCCAGCGCGGTGAGCACGGCGGCGCGGAAGGGTCCGAGCACCGGCCGGCTTGTCACCTCGCGCACCGCCTCCACCCCGGGGTCCGAGACGCAGGCGATCACGTAGGCGTCGGCCACCTCGGCCTGTACGGCGGCGCAGAGCGGCAGGGCCACCCCGTACCAGTCTCGCCATGAGGTGATCGCGTCCGGCCCGTCATCCAGCTGGACCGTGTCGAACCGGGCATGGCCGGGGCGGGCGTAGGGCGCCACCGCGGCCGCGATCCCGGCGGTGCAGGCGGCGTTCCTGTTGGGATTGATGACGAGGATGCGGCGTTCCATCCCGGAAGGGTGATGGTGCCGGCCCGGGGCCGCAACCCTCGTTCGCGCTTGTGCGGCCGCAGCCCGAAGTCCATATTGCGATGCAACAAAGATCGGCAGGGCACGTTCGGAACCCTGCGTCCGGAGGACCGCCCCCATGTCAGGCCAGCAAGCCCCGCCCGATCCTGCCACCGCCACCTGGCGCCCGGCCCCGGCCCCGTCCGAGGCGGCGGACGGCGGCGCGCGCGGCACGACGATGCTGGGCTCGGTTGGCCGCGGGATCATGAACCGCTGCCCGAATTGCGGGGAAGGCCCGGTCTTCGCGGGTTTCCTGCGCGTGGCGGAGGAGTGCCGCGTCTGCCGCGCCCCGCTGGGCAGCCTGCGGGCGGATGACGCGCCGCCCTACATCGTCATCTTCCTCGCCGGCCACCTTCTCATCCCGCCCATCTTCTGGATCGAAAAGGCCTATGAGCCGCCGATGTGGCTGCACATGGCGGTGTGGCTGCCCCTGTTCGCGGTGGTCTGCACCCTGCTGCTGCGCCCCGTGAAGGGCGGGGTCGTCGGGTGGATGTGGAAGCTCGGCTTCGCTGCGCCGGCCGGCCGCGACGAGGCCTCCTCCCCGGCCCCGGGCCCCTCCCGCGATGGCTGAGGCGGCCCTGGCGGCGGAGGCCACCGCGCGGGACATCGTGCGGATCGAGCTGGGCGACAGCGGCCCCCTGCCATCCCCCTTTGCCGAAGCGGACCGCCAGCAGGCCGTGGCGGACCTGCTGACGGGCAATCGCTTCCTGCCCGCCGGCCTGCCGCCTGGCCCCTACGCGCTGCACCTCTGCCTGCGGGACGGGCGCCTGGTGCTGGACGTGCGGGACCAGGCCGACATGCCGTTGCACGCCTATGCCCTCGCGCTCGGCCCCTTCCGGCGGCTGATCAAGGACTACGGCATGGTCATCGAAGGGCACGAGCAGGCGGTGGTCGAGGGCGCGGCGGATGCGCGCATCCAGGCGATCGACATGGGTCGGCGCGGCCTGCACAACGAGGCCGCCGAGTTGCTGCGCGAGCGGCTGGAAGGCCGGGTGGAGCTTGACTTCGAGACGGCGCGCCGCCTCTTCACCCTCGTCTGCGCCCTGCATCAACGGATCTAGACCTTGAAGATCAACGGCACGCCCTATCGCAGCGTCTGGCTCGACGCCGACGGCCATTCCATCCGCATCTTCGACCAGACGAGGCTGCCCTGGGCGGTGGAGGAGCTGGTCCTCTCGGACGAGGAGAGCGTGGCGGCCGCCATCAGGTCCATGCAGGTGCGCGGCGCCCCGCTAATCGGCGCCGTCGGCGCCTATGGGCTGGCCATGGCGCTGCGCCGCGACCCCTCCATCGAGAACCTGGAGCGGAGCGCGGCGATGCTGAACGAGACGCGCCCGACCGCCGTGAACCTGAAATGGGCGCTGGACCGCATCTGCGCCGCGGTCCGCAACCACCCGCCGGAGCGCCGGGCCGACGCCGCCTACGCCGAGGCGGCGGCCATCTGTGACGACGACGTGGAGACGAACCGCAGGATCGGCGAGCACGGGCTGGAACTGCTGCAGGAGATCGCCGCCCGCAAGAAGGCCGAGGGGCGCGGGGACGAGCCCGTGCGGGTCCTGACCCATTGCAACGCGGGCTGGATCGCGACGGTGGACTACGGCACCGCCCTCTCGCCCATCTATCAGGCGCATGATGCCGGCATGGACGTGCATGTCTGGGTGGACGAGACCCGGCCGCGCAACCAGGGCGCGCTGACGGCCTGGGAGCTCGGTTCCCACGGGGTGCCGCACACCTTCGTCACGGACAATGCCGGCGGGCACCTGATGCAGCACGGGATGGTGGACATCGTCATTGTCGGGACGGACCGCGTGACGCGGAACGGCGACGTGGCGAACAAGATCGGCACCTACCTGAAGGCGCTGGCGGCAAGGGACAACGACATCCCCTTCTGGGTCGCGCTGCCCCACTCTACCCTGGACATGTCGGTGCGGGACGGGCTGGCGGAGATCCCGATCGAGGAGCGCTCCGCCGCCGAGGTGACGGCGACGACGGGCCGGCTGCCCGAGGGCGGGGTGGGCGCGATCCGCGTGGCGCCCGAGTCGTCACCGGCCGCCAACCCCGCCTTCGACGTGACGCCCGCCCGGCTGGTGACGGGGCTGATCACCGAGCGCGGGCGCTGCGAGGCGAGCGAGGAAGGGCTTTCCTCGCTCTACCCCGAGAAGGTGTGATTCAGGCCACGGGGGAGAGGGCGCGGCGCTCCAGCATGGCCAGGCCGGCCACGATGCCGGTGCCGGAGACGGCGGCGCCGGCCGCGGCATAGGCCGAGATGTCCGTCGCCGTTCCGCCGAGCACGGCGCCGACGATGGTGAGGATGAGCACGAGGCCCGAGGAGATCAGGGCGAGGGCGATGCGGTCCATGCGGAGCCTCCCTGCCCGCCTGAGAGGATTCGGCGGGCGACGGAGGGATGAGGCACCTTTGCCGCGGCGAAGGCAGGACGGGATGATGGCCGAAACGTGGCGCGGGCCAGCCCCGGCGCGTTCCCGCCATACCGAGACAGCATCCCCGGATTCACGCATGCGAAGGGATGGCGGGCTGACGGAGCGTCGACTCCGGTGCCCGCCGGGCCTGCCCCGTCGGGCAGAGGTCCAGCAGCACGCATCGGCTGCAGGCCGGGGAGCGGAAGTGACAGACGCGCTGGCCGTGCAGCATCAGCACCTCGTGGTTGTCGTAGACCTGCTGCGCGTCCCACTCGGCCGGTAGCATCGCTTCCAGAACCCGGTGGGACGGGCCGACCGAGAGGCTGGCGGGGATGAGGCCGAGGCGCTGCGCCACGCGGTGATGGTGGCTGTCCACCGGCAGGGCGCGCCGGCGAAGGGATGAGAAGGACAGGACGGCCGCGCTCGTCTTCGGGCCGACGCCGGGAAGGGATTCGAGCCATTCGCGCGCTTCGGGCACCGGTAGGTCGGCGAGGTGGTCCAGTTCGATCGACCCGCGACGCTCCGTGATGATCGCCAGGATGCGCTGAAGCGCCGGCGCCTTGGCCTCCGGCCAAGTGCAGGGCGCCAGCGCCTCCCTCACGGCCTCCACCGGGGCATCGCGCACCGCCTCCCAGTCCGGGAAGCGATCCCGCAGGTTGCGGAAGGCACGGGCGCTGTCGGCGTTGCGCGTGCGGTGGGAGAGGAGAGAGGAGACCAGCTCGTCCATCGGCCCGTGCTCGTGGAAGTAGGCGATCGGGCAGCCAAAGGACTCGCAGAGCCGATGATGGACCTCGACGAGCTTCTCCCGCGGGCCCCGCTGGGCGCTGGCAGATGCGGGCATTCGTTCCTCCGTCCGGAATGGGTTTCGAACGCCGCAGGCCTGCGCGGGTTCGCGCGAACGTGCTATGGCAGATTCGGCCGGCTTGCTTGACCCCTCGGGGCCGCACGCCCAGCCTCGAAATGGAAACGGCGCGCACCGAACGCGCCCAGGAAAGGACAGGAATGACCATGCCCGGCCCGATGCGGCGCGCCCTTGTTGGGGCGGCTTTCGCGCTCGCCCTCGCCCCGCTCCCCTCCCTCGCGCAGGACGCCTACCCGAACCGGCCGATCCGCATGATCGTGCCCTTCGCGGCCGGCGGCACCACGGACCTGATCGGGCGCCTCGTCGGCGGCGAGATGTCGAAGCGCCTGGGACAGCCGATCGTGGTGGACAACCGCGCCGGCGCCGGCGGCAATATCGGCGCCGAGGCCTGCGCCAAGGCCGCGCCGGACGGTTACACGATCTGCATGGGCACGATCAGCAGCCACGCGATCAACCCCTCGATCTACCCGCGCATCCCCTTCGACAACCTGCGGGACTTCGCGCCCGTGGCGCTGCTGGGCAGCCAGCCGAACATGCTGGTGGTGGCGAACAACATCCCCGCCCGCACCGTGCCGGAGCTGATCGCGCTGATGAAGCAGCGCCCCGGGCAGATCAACTACGGCTCCTCCGGCGTCGGCACCTCCATCCACTTGGCGGGGGAGCTCTTCAGCCAGCTCACCGGCACCACCTCGGTCCACGTGCCCTATCGCGGCAGCGGGCAGATCATGACGGACATGCTGGCCGGCACCCTGCCCATGGCCTTCGACAACTTCTCCTCCGGTTGGCCGCACGCGCGGGAGGGGCGGATCCGCGCCCTCGGCGTGGGCAGCCTGCAGCGCGTGCCGCAGGCGCCGAACGTGCCGACCATCGCGGAGAGCCTGCCGGGCTTCGAGAGCGTGTCCTGGCACGGCGTCTTCGCCCCGGCCGCCACCCCGCCCGCGGTCGTCGCCCGGCTGAACCAGGAGGCGCTGGCGGCCCTGGGCAGCCCGGACGTGCGCGCGCGCTACGAGGAGCTCGGCATCACCGCCGGCACCTTCTCGCCGGACGCCTTCCGCGAATTCGTAGCGGCGGAGACGAAGCGCTGGGGCGATGTCGCCCGCCGCGCGGAGATCCGGGTCGAGTAGTTCGCCCCGAATTCGGGGCGGGGACGCTCCCCCGCCCCGGCCTCGATCAGCGCTGCCGCCAGGGCAGCTCGCTCGCCTTCCATCCCGCGACCCTGCCGCGGTGGCCTTCCCCGTCCACCGGCCCCTCGAACCCGTCGGCCACGTTGTAGGCCTCCGGGAAGCCCGCTGCCTGGGCGGCCTGCGCGGCGGCGAGGGAGCGCGCGCCGGAGCGGCAGAGGAAGTGCAGCTTCGTCAGCGGCGTCGCCCCGGCGCGGCGCAGCTGCTCCACGAAGGCGCCGTTCACCTGCATGGAAGGGTAGAGCTGCCAGGGGATGAGGACGGGCTGCTTTCCGGTGGCCGAGAGATCGGGGATGCCGACGAAGTTCCACTCGGCATCGGTGCGGACATCCACGAGCATCGTCTCGGGGTCCGTCCGCAGCGCCTCGTAGCTGTCCTCTGGGGAGATGTCCTCGACCGGCATGGCGCGTCCTCAGGTTGTGTGGTCGGGGCAGATAGGCCTCGCCGCCGGCCCGCGCCAGGGGCTCCCGGCCACGACCCTGGCGCGGAGCTTGCAAGGCCCTCTCCATGATGCCGGCAATGAACGGCTGACAGGCCCCGGTCGGGGCCGGTTGGGAGAGTGCTACGGGGATGAACGGGTTCGAGAGGCCCTTCGTGGAGATCGACGACGTCTCCATGCGCTACGGTGGCGCGGAGGGCACGCTGGCCCTGCGGCACACCTCCATGCGGATCGGCAAGGGCGAGTTCGTCGCGGTGGTCGGGCCGTCCGGCTGCGGGAAGTCCACGCTGATGCGCCTGGTGACGGGGCTCTGGCCGTGCTCGGCCGGCAGCGTGATCGTGGCGGGGAAGGAGGTGGCCGGGCCGCTCTCCATCGCCGGCATGGCCTTCCAGGCGCCGACCATGCTGCCCTGGCGCACCATCCTGCAGAATGTGATGCTGCCGCTGGAGGTGGTGGAGCCCCACCGTCGGCGCCTGCGGGGCGAGCGCTCCATGTACGAGGAGAAGGCGCGCAAGCTCCTCGCCCTCGTCGGGCTGGCGGGGTTCGAGGACAAGACGCCGCACCAGCTCTCCGGCGGCATGCAGCAGCGCGCCAGCCTCTGCCGCGCGCTGATCCATGATCCCCAGCTGCTGATGCTGGACGAGCCCTTCGGCGCGCTCGACGTCTTCACGCGGGAGGAGTTGTGGGAGCAGCTGGCCGAGGTCTGCCGCATCCTGAAGCCCACCGTCATCCTCGTCACCCACGACCTGAAGGAGGCGGTGTTCCTGGCGGACCGGGTGCTGATCATGTCCGCCCGCCCCGGCCGGATCATCGCGGAACGCCGGGTGCCCTTCGAGCGGTCGCGCAACCTGGACATCACCTACGGCCAGCCCTTCCAGGAGCTGATCCACGAGCTGCGCGAGCACATCAGCGCCGCGCGGCGGGGCGAGGACGTGCCCGCCGTGCAGGAGGCCCCCCATGCCGCTTGACTCCCCTGCCACGAAGCCGGCCGCCACGGCCGCCCAGCTCCGGGTGGAGGCGATGGCGGCCGCGGCCCGCCGCCGCCGGCGCCTTCAGGCCGCCCTGCCCTGGATCATCATCCTCGGCACCTTCGTGGTGTGGGAGGTGATCTGCCAGGCCTTCCAGATCCCGCAATTCATCCTTCCCGCCCCATCCGCTATCGCGGCCAGCATGTGGAAGTGGTGGCTGCCGCTGCTGGACAATTCCTGGCAGACGCTGATGACGACGCTGATCGGCTTCGCCCTCGCCATCGTCTTCGGCCTGCTTCTGGGCGTGGCGATCGGCTCCTCCACCCTGCTCTACCACGGGCTCTACCCGCTACTGATCGCCTTCAACTCCGTGCCGAAGGTGGCGGTGGTGCCGATCCTCGTGATCTGGTTCGGCATCGGCACCGTGCCGGCCATCATCACCGCCTTCCTCATCTCCTTCTTCCCCATCGTGGTGAACGTCGCTACCGGGATCGCGACGGTGGAGCCGGAGCTGCGGGACGTGCTGCGCGCGCTCGGCGCCCGGCCCACGGACATTATCCGCAAGGTCGGCCTGCCGCGGGCGATGCCCTACTTCTTCGCCTCTCTGAAGATCGCGATCACCGTGGCCTTCGTCGGCTCCATCATCGCGGAGACGGTGGCGGCAAATAAGGGCATCGGGCACCTGATGATGCTTGCCTCCTCCCGCTTCGACGTGCCGCTGGTCTTCGCCGGCCTCATCGTTACGGGGGTGATGGGCGTGATCATGTACGTGGTGGCCGTCGCGATCGAGAACCGCACCACCGGCTGGGCTATGCGCGGGCAGGATTCCGGGCAGGTGGCCGTCGCGGGGGTCTGAACCTCGTCCCTTCCTAGCGTCTTTTCCGATGTCTTTTCCTTCGGGGGAACGCCGTGCTAGGCCTTTGGCCGGCGTTTCCCCCAACGAACCCTTTGCGCGGGGAAGGCCGGGGAGAAAGACGGCCGGATGTTCATCGCGCTACGCGGAATGACGGTGCATGTGCGGGTCGAGGGCCCGCCGGGCGCACCGTCGCTTCTCATGCTCCACAGCCTCGGCACCGCCCTCGCGGTCTGGGATCCCCAGGCGGAGGCGATGGCGCGGACGCACCGCGTCATCCGCTTCGATCTGCGCGGACATGGTTTGACCTCCAACGATTCGGCAGCGGAGCCCGCCCGGGGCAGCATGGCCGCCCTCGCGGAGGACGCCTTCGCGGTGCTGGACGCGCTGGGGGTCGGGGCCACCCATGTCGCGGGCATCTCCATCGGCGGGCGTATCGCGATGGAGATGGCGGCCTCGCGCCCGGACCGCATCCTCTCGCTCTTCCTGCTCGATACCGCGCTGGAATTCGCCCCCGCCTCCAACTGGGAGGCCCGTATCGAGGCGGTGCGCGCGGGCGGCGTGGCCTCGGTTGCCGAGGGGGTGATGGCGCGCTGGGTGGTGGACCCCGCCCTGCCCTCCTCCCGCGCCCTGCGCTCGATGCTGCTGGCGACCCCGGCCGAGGGTTACATCGGCGCGGCCGAGGCGCTGCGGGACGCCCGTGCGCAGCCCCTGCTGGGTCGGCTGAGCGGCCCGGCGACGGTGGTGGTGGGAGAGCTGGACCAGGCCACCCCCATCTCCGCCGCCGAGGCGATCCGCGACGCCATCCCCGGCAGCGACCTCATCGTGCTGCCCGGCCAGGCGCATATCCCGACCTTCGAGGCGGCCGAGGCCGTCACGGCGGCCCTGCGCACCCACCTCTCGCCGGCTCCGGCCGGGGATGCGCTGGCGGCCGGCCTTGCCGTGCGGAAGGCGGTGCTGGGCGAGGCGCACGTCGCCCGGTCCCAGGCAGCCGCCACCCCGCTGGACGCCCCGTTCCAGGACTACATCACCCGCAACGTGTGGGGGCAGATCTGGACCCGCCCGGGCCTGCCGCGCCACACGCGCTCCCTCCTTACCCTCGCCGTCACCGCCGCCCTGGCGCGGGAGGGCGAGTTCGGCCTGCACGTGCGGGCCACGCGCAACACCGGCGTGACGCCGGAGGAGATCGCGGAGGTGCTGCTGCAGGTCGGCGCCTATGCCGGCGTGCCGGTGGCGAACCACGCGCTGAAGATCGCCAAAGAAATCCTGGCGGAGATGGAGAAGACAGCATGAGCGAGGTCGTCCACGGCTATCGCCGCCCGAACGCGGCGCACCAGCCGCCGCTGAACTCTCCGGGCTACGGCAGCACCCGCGCGCGCTTCCCCCAGCAGCCCCTGCTGGAGCTGCCGCACACGCTGACGGAGACGAGCAGCCCGGTCTTCACCCCCGCCCGCTACCCCGAGACGGTGGACCTGACGGTGCTGGAGAACGGTGCCGGCCACGCGATGGGCGAGCGGATCATCGTCGCCGGGCGCGTGCTGGACGAGGACGGCCGCCCGGTGCGCCGCGCCATGGTGGAGGTGTGGCAGGCCAATGCCGCCGGCCGCTACAACCACGAGGGCGACACGCACGACGCGCCGCTGGACCCGAACTTCCGGGGCATGGGCCGCGTCTTCACGGATGAGGAGGGCTGGTACCGCTATCTCACCGTGCGGCCCGGTGCCTATCCCTGGCGCAACCACCAGAACGCCTGGCGGCCGAACCACATCCACTACTCCCTGTTCGGCCGGGGCTTCGCGCAGCGCATGATCACCCAGATGTACTTCCCGGGCGACCCGCTGCTGCCGCTGGACCCGATCTTCCACACCGTGGCGGATGAGGGCGCGCGCAACCGCCTCGTGGCGAAGTTTGACCTCGACATCACCCAGCCCGAGCACGCCCTGGGCTATCGCTTCGATATCGTGCTGCGCGGGCATGAGGCGACGCCGATGGAGGAGAACCACCATGACTGACGCGGCCACTCCCGAGCTCGCGCCGTCCGAGGCCACCCTCGTCGCCTCAGCCCACCAGACCGCCGGTCCCTACTGGCACCTGGTGGACTTCCCGGAATGGGCGGACACCACCCGCCACTTCGCGGATGCCTTGCCCGAGGGTGCGGAGAGGATCACTGTAACCGGCACCATCACGGACGGCACCGGCGCGTTGGTGACCGACGCGATGGTGGAGATCTGGCACGCCGATCCCGCTGGCCGCTACCCGGACGAGAACGGCGATCCCACCGCCTTCCAGGGCTACGGCCGCTGCGCGACGGACAAGGCGGGGCGGTTCCGCTTCGTCACCCTCAAGCCCGGCCCCGTGCCGGTGGGGCCCCATGCCGGCGGCAACGCCATGCAGGCGCCGCACATCGCGCTCGCGGTCTTCGCGCGCGGGCTGTTGCAGCATCTCTCCACCCGCGTCTACTTCGAGGGCGAGCCGCTGAACGCGACCGACCCCGTGCTGCGGGCGGTGCCGGAGGCGCGGCGCGGCACGCTCGTTGCCCGGTTGGCCCGCCCGGGCGAGTGGACCCTGAACCTTCGCCTGCAAGGTGAGGGCGAGACCGTGTGGATGGCCGTCTAGCATGAGCGTTAACCCGGCGGACGCCACGGTCTGGGGCGTTCTCTACGGCACCGACGCCATGCGGGCGACGGTGGGCGAGGCGGCGCTGCTGCAGCGCATGCTGGACGTGGAGGCGGCGCTGGCCCGCGCGCAGGCCGGGCTCGGCATCGTGCCGCCGGAGGCCGCGCAGGCCATCACGGAGGCCGCGCGCGCCGAAAGGCTGGACCTGCCGAAGCTTGCGGCGGCCACGCGCAACACTGGCTACCCCGTGGTCGGGCTGGTGAAGCAGCTCGGCGCCCTGGCGGGCGAGGAGGCGGCGCGCTGGACTCACTGGGGCGCCACCACCCAGGACATCCTGGACACGGCGCTAGTCCTGGCGCTGCGCGACGCCTTCGCCCTGATCCGCCGCGACCTGGACGCCACCATCGCCGCCCTGGCGGGCCGCGCGCGGGAGCACCGGGGCACGGTGATGGCCGGCCGCACGCACCTGCAGCACGCCCTGCCGGTGACCTTCGGCTACAAGTGCGCAGTCTGGCTCGCCCCGCTGATCAACGCGCGGGAGACGCTGGAGGCGCTGCTGCCCCGGCTGCTGCGGGTGCAGTTCGGCGGCGCCGTGGGCACCCTCGCCTCCCTCGGGGAAGGGGGTCCTGCCGTGGTTGATGCGCTGGCGAAGGAGCTGGACCTCACGGCGCCGGAGATCCCCTGGCACGTCGCGCGGGACACGGTGACGGAGGCGGTGTGCTGGTGCGGCATCCTCTGCGGCGCGCTGTCCAAGATGGCCACGGACGTGATGCTGCTGATGCAGACCGAGGTGGCCGAGGTATTTGAGCCGCACGAGGCCGGGCGCGGCGGCTCCTCCACCATGCCGCAAAAGCGCAACCCCATCGCCTGCGAGTACGTGCTGGCCCAGTCCCGCGGCGTGCACGCCCTGGTGCCGCAGGTGATGTCCGCCATGGCGCTGGACCATGAGCGCGGCACCGGGCCCTGGCAGGCGGAGCCGCTGGCGATCCCGCAGGCGATGCTGCTGACCCATGGCGCGTTGGATCAGGCGCGGCAGATCGCGGAGGGCATGACGGTGGACGCGGCGCGCATGAGGCGTAACCTGGAGGCAACCGGGGGAGCGATCATGGCGGAAGCGGTGATGATGGGATTGGCGCCGATGCTCGGGCGCGGGGCGGCGCACGACGCCGTGCACCACGCCTGCGACGTGGCGCTGGCAGAGCGCGTCCCGCTGGCCGAGGCGCTGGGCCGGGACGCCGCCGTCGCCTCCCGCCTCGATGCGCCGGCGATCGGGCGCATCACCGATCCCGCCACCTATCTCGGCAGCGCCGGCCTCTTCGTGGACCGCGTCCTGGCGAGGCTGGCATGAGCCCCGCGGACGGTTCCGGCGGGGGCGCGGTCCCCGTCCCTCCCCCTGCCCAGAGCGTCTACCGCACCGTCTCCAAGGGCACGCCCCGCGCGCTGCGGCCGATCCTGGCGCTGGACGACTTCGAGGACGCGGCGCGGCGCCGGCTGCCCCGCCCGCTCTTCGGCTACATTGCCGGGGCGGTGGAGACCAATGCCTCGCGCACGGACAACCGGTCCGTCTTCGGCGAGTGGGCCTTCCGGCCGAACTACCTCATCGACGTCTCCCGCCGCAGCATGAAGACGACCCTGTTCGGGGAGGAGTTCGGCGCGCCCTTCGGCATCTCGCCCATGGGGATCAGCGCCATCATGGCCTATCGGGGCGACCTCGTCCTCGCGCGCGCGGCGCGGGAGGCGGGGATCCCGATGATCATGAGCGGCTCCTCCCTCATCCGCATGGAGGAGGTGGCGCAGGAGTATCCGCGCGCCTGGTTCCAGGCCTACCTGCCCGGGGAGCCCGCGCGGATCGAGGCGCTGGTGGACCGCGTGCAGAAGGCCGGCTTCGGCACGCTGCTGCTGACGGTGGACACCACCACCCTGGGCAACCGGGAGAACAATGTCCGCACGGGGTTCTCCACGCCGCTGAAGCCGAACCTGCGCCTGGCCTGGGACGGGATCACCCATCCCCACTGGCTATGGAACACCCTGCTCCGCACGCTGCGGCACCACGGGATGCCGCATTTCGAGAACTCCTACGCCACGCGCGGCGCGCCGATCATCGCCAAGCACGTGGAGCGGGACTTCGGCGCGCGGGACCACCTGAACTGGACGCACCTCGCCCAGATCCGGCGCCAGTGGAAGGGGCGCCTGATCATCAAGGGCATCCTGACCGGGGAGGACGCGGCCCGCGCCGCCGCGGAGGGGGCGGACGGCGTGATCGTCTCCAACCACGGCGGGCGGCAGCTGGACGGCGCCATCTCCGCCTTCCGCGCCCTGCCGGAGGTGAAGGCGGCGGCCGGCGGGATGACGGTGATGATGGATGGCGGGATCCGCCGGGGCACGGACGTGCTGAAGGCCCTCGCCATGGGCGCGGACTTCGTCTTCGTCGGCCGTCCCTTCCTCTACGCCGCGGCCGTGGGCGGGGAAGCCGGGGTGCGGCACGGGATCGAGCTGCTCTCCTCCGAGGTGAACCGCAACGTCGCCTTCCTCGGGCTGCAGTCGCCGCACGAGATCGGGATGGGGCACCTCGTCCGCGTGGCCGGGGTACCAACGAAGGCGGAACTGGCGGCGGCGCTGCGGGGCTGAGCCGTTCCGCCCCGTGTCCCTTGCGGAGCGGCGCGGCGGGGTGACAGGCTTCTCCCACAAGGTGCGGAAAGCGCCAGCGAGGGAGGAAAGGTCATGCGCATCAGGCGCCGTGGGGTTCTGGGTGTCGCAGCCGGGCTGACCGCGCCGGGCATCGTGCGGGCGCAGGGGGCCTGGCCAAGGCAGCCGGTCCGGCTCATCTGCCCCTTCGCGGCGGGAGGGCCGACCGACGTCGCCGCCCGGATCGTCGCGGACGGGCTTTCCAACATCCTGCCGGAGCGCGTGGTGGTGGAGAACCGTACCGGCTCCGGCGTGGTGGTCGGCACGGAGATGGTGGCCAAGGGACCGAAGGACGGCACCACCTTCCTCTACAGCACCGTCGCGCACTCCGTTCTGCGGGGCCTCTTCAACAATCTCTCCTTCGACCCGGTGCGGGACTTCCAGCCCGTCGCCCTGCTCGGCACCATCCCCATGCTGCTGCAGGTGAACAATCAGGTGCCCGCGCAGGACCTGCGGGCGCTGATGGCGATGATCCGGGAGAATCCTGGCCGGTTCGACTACGGCAGCTCCGGCGCGGGCGGGGCGGTGCACCTTGCGACCGAGCTGTTCCTGCACGCGGCGGGCGGGTTGAAAATGAACCACGTTCCCTACCGCGGGGCCGCGCCCGCCATGCCGGACCTGCTGAACGGCAGCCTGACCATGTTCCTCAACGTCGCCTCCGACGGGGTGGAGAGCGTGAGGCGCGGCCAGACCAGGGGACTGGCGATCAGCTCAGCAAAGCGGATGCCCCAATTGCCGGACCTCCCAACCTTCTTCGAGGCCGGGCTGCCGGGCTACGAGGCCTATACCTGGCACATGCTCCTCGCCCCCACGGGCACGCCGGAGGAGATCGTGCGGAAGCTGAACGAGGCAGCGAACGCCGTGGTGCGGGACGGGCGCGCGCAGCAGCGCTTCACGGATATGACGATCGAGCCGCGTTCCGACACCACGCCCGCCACCGCCTCCGCCTGGCTCGCGGCCGAGATCGCGAAGTGGGAGCCGGTGGTCAAGACAATCGGGATGACGCCCGCCTGAGGAGACCTCCTCCCCCGCCTACTCCACCGCGGGCGCCAGCAGCCCGCCGGAGGAGGAGAGGACGGGGGAGTCGGTCAGCTCCACCGCCTCGATCGCCACGCCCCGGCGGGCGATCTTGCCCGTGGTGATCTCGATCTGCTGCACGTCGGTCTGGATGTCCACGAAGTGCTTCCGCAGCTTCGTCACGCGGTCGTCCAGCCGGCCCACATCCTTCACCAGCTCTGCCACCTGGGCCTTGATCTGCCCGGCCTCCGCCCGGATCCGCACGTCCTGCATCAGCGCGCGCATGGTGCCGAGCACGGCCCACATGGTGCTGGGGGAGACGATGTAGACGCCCAGCCGCGCGGCCCGGTCCACCACCGGGGCGTGGGCGGCGTGGAGGTCGGCGTAGATCGCCTCGCTCGGCACGAAGATCAGCGCGCCCTCCGCCGTCTCGCCGGGGCAGATGTACTTGCCGGCCACGTCGTCCACATGGCGCGTCACGTCGGCCGCGAAGCGCTTGGTGGCGGCGATGCGGGCGCCGTCGTCGGCCGCATCCCGGGCGGCCAGCCACCCCTCCAGCGGGAACTTGCTGTCCACGGCGATGGGCCCTGGCGGATAGGGCAGGCGGATCAGCACGTCGCAACGCGTGCGGTTCGCCAGGGTGTGCTGCCAGGAGAAGCCGTCCGGCGGCAGGCGGTCCTCCACGATCTGGCGCAGCTGCACCTCGCCGAAGGCGCCGCGGGACTGCTTGTTGCCGAGAATCTGCGCCAGGCTACCGACCTGCGCGCCCAGCGCCTCCATGTTGGCCCGCGCCGCGTCGATCACGGCCAGCCGCTCGTGGATCTTGCCGGCGGTCTCCTCGGCCTTCACGGCGTTCTCGTTCAGCACTCGTCCCAGCCGGTCGTTCTGCGCGGCCACGGCGGCGCCCAGCGCCTCCTGCGAGGCGGCCAGCCGGTCCGCCAGGGCCTTCTCCTGCGCCGCCAGCCGCTCGTTCTGGGCGGAGAGCGCGCCGGCCAGCGTCTCCGTCAGCGCGAGCGACGAGGCGGCGAGGCGCTCGGCCAGCACCTTCTCCTGCGCGGCCAGCCGCTCGTTCTGGGCGGCGCTGGAATTGGCGACCGCCAGCCCCTGGGCCGCCAGGGCATCGGCCATGGCGCGCGTGGCCTCGGAGAGCCGGTCCGCCAGCGCCTGCTCCGTCGCGCCCAGACGTTCCCGCTGGGCGGCCAGGGCGGCCTCCGTCGCCAGGCGCGATTCGGCCAGCCGGTCGGCCATCACCCGTTCAGTGGCGGCTGCCCTCTCGGCCGCGCTCGCGGCCCCGCGCTCCTGCGCGGCCCCAAGCGTGTCCAGCTTCGCGGAGAGGACGGCCAGGGCTTCCCCACTGCCGCCCCCACCCCGCCGGAACAGCAGCGCCGCCACGCCCAGCAGTGCCAGGCCGGCCAGGATCAGGGGCAGCAACGGGCTCAGTTCGGCCATACGGAAGGCTTTCGACTCATTGGTTTGCGGGGCGGCTCTCGCAGCGCGTCAGATCCATGCCATATACCAGGGGCCCATGGGAACATTGCCGGAACCCTTCGCGGGCTGGTTCGCCGCGCGCGGCTGGACACCGCGACCTCATCAGCTGGCCCTCTGGAGGGCCGCATCCGCCGGGGAGAGCGCCCTCCTCATCGCGCCCACGGGCGGCGGCAAGACGCTCGCAGGCTTCCTGCCCAGCCTGCTGGAGCTGCACGCGGCGCCGCGGGAAGGGCTGCACACCCTCTACGTCTCGCCGCTGAAGGCGTTGGCCGTGGACATCGCCCGGAACCTGATGGACCCGGTGACCGAGATGGGCCTGCCCATCCGCATCGAGACCCGGACGGGGGACACCCCTCAGAACCGCCGCGCCCGGCAGAAGGAAACCCCGCCCAACATCCTGCTGACCACGCCGGAGAGCCTGGCGGTCCTCCTGGCGAACCCGGAGGCGCCGGAGCTCTTCTCCGGGCTGCGGAGCGTGGTCGTGGACGAGGCCCACGCCATGGCCGGGACGAAGCGGGGCGACCAGCTCTCCCTCTGCATGGCCCGGCTGAACGTGCTGGCGCCGGGCCTGCGCCGGGTCGGCCTTTCCGCCACCGTGGCGCACCCGGAGGCGCTGCGCGCCTGGCTCTCCCCCACCGCCCGCGCCGAGGATGTGCGCCTGGTGGTGGGACGCGGCGGGGCGGAGCCGGAGATGAGCCTCATGCTGCCGGAGGGGCACCTGCCCTGGGGCGGCCACATGGGCATCGCCTCCGCGCCGGGCGTGCTGGCGCGGATCGCGGAGGCGGGGGTGACGATCGTCTTCGTCAACACCCGCGCCCAGTCAGAGCTGATCTTCGCCGCGCTGTGGCGGATCAACGAGGACAACCTGCCGATCGCCCTTCACCACGGCTCGCTGGAGATCACCCAGCGCCGAAAGGTGGAGGCGGCGATGGCGGCGGGGAAGCTGCGCGCCGTGGTGGCCACCGCCTCGCTGGACCTCGGCATCGACTGGGGCGCGGTGGACCAGATGATCCATGTCGGGGCGCCCAAGGGCGTATCCCGCCTGCTCCAGCGCATCGGCCGCGCCAACCACCGGATGGACGAGCCTTCGAAGGCCGTTCTGGTACCGGCGAACCGCTTCGAGGTGATCGAGTGCGTGGCCGCGACCGAGGCGGTGCGCGCCCACGAGCTGGACGGCGACCCGCCCCGGCCGGGCGGGCTGGACGTGCTGGCGCAGCACGTCCTCGCCATGGCGTGCCAGGCGCCCTTCCACCCGGACGAGCTCTACGCCGAGGTGACGCGGGCCGGGGCCTATTCCACCCTGTCCCGCCGCGACTTCGACGACGTGCTGCGCTTCGTGGAGGATGGCGGCTACGCGCTGCGCGCCTACGAGCGCTTCCGCCGCCTGTTCACGGATTCCGAGGGGCTGGTGCACGTCCGCGACCTGCGCGTGGCGCGACAGGCCCGGATGAACCTCGGCACCATCGTCGATACACCAATGATCAAGGTACGGCTGCGCGGCGGCCCCGTGCTGGGCGAGGTGGAGGAGTGGTTCGCCTCCACGCTGGAGCCGGGAAACAGCTTCATCTTCGCCGGCCAGACGCTCCGCTACGAGGGCATCGACGCCCTGACCATGGTCGTCTCCCGCGGCGGCGAGGGCGATCCGCGCGTGCCCACCTATGCCGGCGCCCGCCTGCCGCTCTCCACTAACCTCTCCTTCCGCGTCCGCTCCATCCTGGCCGAGCCGCGACGCTGGCGCGCCCTGCCCGACCCGGTGCGGGACTGGCTCCGCTTGCAGCAGCGGCGCTCCGAGATGCCGCAGCGGGATGGGATGCTGATCGAGGTTTTTCCCAAGGGCGGCCGCTGGTTCATGGTCGCCTACTGCTTCGAGGGGCGGCTAGCGCACCAGACGCTGGGGATGCTCGTCACCAAGCGGATGGAGCGGCTGGGCTTCGCGCCCATGGGATACCTCGGCACGGACTACGTCCTGGCCACCTGGTCCGCCTTCGAGCCCACGGGCCCTGAGCGCCTGTTCGAGGAGGACATCCTCGGGGAGGAGCTGGAGGAGTGGATCGCAGAGAGCTCCATGCTCCGCCGCACCTTCCGCAACATCGCGACGATCGCCGGGCTGATCGAGAAGAACCACCCCGGGCAGGAGAAGTCCGGCCGCCAGATGACCATGAACTCGGACCTGATCTACGACGTGCTGCGCAAACACGAGCCCGACCACATCCTCCTCCGCGCCACCCGCGCCGAGGCCGCCCATGGACTGACCGACGTGTCCCGCATCGCCACCCTGCTGGCCCGCGTGCAGGGGCAGATCCGGGTGCGGCGGCTGGATCGCGTCTCCCCCCTCGCCGTCCCCGCCCTGATCGAGGAGGGGCGCGAATGGGTGGCGGGCGGCGCGGAGGACGCGCTGCTGGCCGAGGCCGCCGCCCTGGTGGAGGAGGCGACGGACGGCGCCGAGCACTTCGCGGACGTGCTGGCGGAGGTGACGGAGGGCGTCCGCGTGCGTTCAGGCGTGGTGGATCGCCCCCGACGACAGGACCGGAAGCGCCGCCCGCCGCCGCGCCGCTTCGTCCGCAGCGCCAAGGGCCTGGCCTCGTGACCCCCGCCCCCCTGCACCTGGCGGGCGAGCGGCTGATGCTCGATCCCGCGGGCGTCGTCTCCTGGCCCGCGCGCCAGACGCTGATCGTCTCCGACCTGCATCTGGAGAAGGGCAGCCACTTCGCCGCGCGCGGCCGCTTCGTGCCGCCCTACGACACGCGGGAGACGCTGGCGAAGCTGGCGCTTGCGGTGCGCCGCTACGGCCCGGCGCGGCTGGTTCTGCTGGGGGACAGCTTCCACGACCCCCTGGGCTGCGACCGCATGGCGCCGGCCGACTGCGCCGCCCTTCAGCGCATCCTCGGCGCGGTGGAGGAGGTGGTCTGGGTGCTGGGGAACCACGACCCGGTGGCACCGCGCGGCCTGCCCGGCACTGCGCTGGAAGCCCTGGTGGACGGCCCCCTCACCTTCCGCCACGAGGCCGATCCCCGCACCGGGGGCGAGTTGAGCGGCCATTTCCACCCCAAGGCCACGCTGGCCACGCGGGCGGGCGGCATCTCCCGCCCCTGCTTCGCCACCGATGCGCGCCGGGTCATCCTGCCCTCCTTCGGCGCCTACACGGGCGGGCTGGACGTGCGCGACCCGGCGCTGGGCGGGCTGTTCCCGCGCGGCGGGCGGGTGTTCCTGCTGGGGCCGGACCGGCTGTTCAGCGTGCCCATGGCCCCGATGCGCCGGCGCGCGGAGCCGGTGGCGTGAGCGGCCTGGGTCCGGTCCTCACCCTCCCTCGGGAGGGCGCGGGTTGAGGGACATTCGCGGCCGTTTCGAGGGGATCCGCGTGGTCGGCGACGTCCACGGCGACGCCGACGCGTTCCACGCGGCCGTGGACGGCGCGGCGGCAGAGCGGCTCTTCGTCATCCAGCTCGGCGACCTGACCGATGGCGGCTCGGACGGGCCGGGGGTGCTGCGCCGCGCCATCTCCCTGCGCGTGGAGGGCCGCGGCCTCTTCATGCTGGGCAACCACGACCACAAGCTGCGCCGCGCGCTGGAGGGCGCCTCCCTCCGGATCGAGGCGAGCGGGCTCGGCCGCACGCTGGAGCAGATCGGCGCCGCGGGCGACGCGGAGAGCCTGCGCCGGCGCGCGGTGGAGGAGATCGGCCGGGCGCCGGCCTGGCTGCGGATCGACCAGCGCCTCTTCGTCCATGGCGGCTTTCACCCGCGGATGCTGCACGCCCCGGCGCCGCCGGATGCCGGCGCGCGCAAGCCGGAGGGCCTCGTCCCCCGTGCTCTCTTCGGCCAGGTGACGAGCCGGATGCGCGACGACGGCTTCCCCGAGCGGCTGCACGACTGGGTGGACCGCATTCCCCAGGGCTTCACCGTCTATTGCGGGCACGAGGTACGGAGCACCGATGGCCGCCCCTACATGCAGCTCGGCGCGGGGGGCGGCGCGGCAGTGTTCATGGACACCGGGGCCGGCAAGGGCGGTCACCTCTCCTGGGTGGACCTGCCGTGGTAGCCGGGCCCCGCTAGAGGCGTCAGCCCAGCCCCACCTTGCGGTTCACGAAGTCCAGGGAGTAGCCGCGCCGGATGTCCAGCCCCGCCGGGTAGACCCCCGTCTCCCGCATGATCCCGTAGAAGCGGTCCCAGCGCTCATGCGTCATGGCGCCGACGCCGAGGGTCAGGGCCTCGTTCGAGCGGACGATCCCGCGCTCGTTCATCGCGCGCAGCCCGTAGGCCAGCAGGTCGTCCGGCATCTCCGGGTTGTGCTGCTTGATGAGGGCGTTGGCGGCGGCCACGTCCGTGCCCCTCATGTACTCCGTCCAGCCCTCCACCGTGGCGTCGATGAAGCGCTGCACCAGGTCGCGCCGCTCCGCGACCATTCGGGCGGAGACGTCGATCGTGGTGTTGTAGGCCTCGTACCCCGCATCCGCGAGAAGGTGGACGCGCGGGCGCGCCCCGGCCTGCATGGCGGAGTAGGGCTCTGAGGAGACGAAGCCCTGCCAGATCGCGTCGGGGTTCGCCATGTAGCCCTGCAGGCCCGTCGTCTTAGGGCGGATCTGCCCGTCATCGAACCCGAAGCGGCTGCGCAGGAAGGGCCAGTGCGTCACGCGCCCGGCGGCGCTGAGGCTGACCGGCCTGCCCTTCATCTTCTCGAAGCTGTCGATCCCCGCCTCCTCATGCGTCATGAGGATCACCGGGTCCTTCTGGAAGATTGCGGCGATGCAGAGGAAGGGCATCCCGTCCCGCGCGTAGTTCAACGCCTGAAAGGGGTTGGACATGATCATGTCCGCGCGCCCGCCCACGAGCATCTGCGCGGGGTTCTGCTGCGGGCCGCCCTGGCGCAGGTCGCACTCGATCCCGTACCGGCGATAGATGCCAGCGGCGGCGGCCTGGTAGTAGCCGCCATGCTCGGCCTGGGCGCGCCAATCCGTCTGGAAAACCACTTTGTCGAGCGTCTGGGCCGAGACCCGCGCGCCGGGGACGAGGACCAGGGCGGAGCCGCCCGCGAGGAGGCTGCGGCGGTCGATGCGGTACTTGGTGCCCATGGTGGTTCCCTTCGGAGGCCGGTTCCGGCCGCGGGCCCGATGCCCGCGCCGATGCGCGCGGCCCCCTGATGCCACGGCGCGGGCCGGTCGCGGAAGCGCGCCCGTTCCGCCGCCGGGCTAGCCCCCCGCGCGCCGGCCGCTATGCTGCGCCCCCTCGCCCGCCCCGCCAGAATGAGGCCGAACAGCCCGGCATGGACGTCGCCGCACCCCTTCCCGACATCGCCTCCCCAAAAGTGACGGCGCCGGACGAGATGGTCGACGGGCGCGGCCGCGTGCGCCCGCACTGGAGCGGCCTGCTCGGCGCCCTCTGCGGCCTGCCGGAAGGGGAGCTCGCCCTGCGCGCCCAGCGGCTGGACCGGGCCTTCGAGGAGGAGGGGACGGCCGGGCTGCTGCCGGCGGCGGCTCCGGGGGACCGGGCCCGGCGCCTGGACCCCGTGCCGTTGGTGCTGGACGCGACGGGCTTTGAGGCGCTGGCGGCGGGGCTGGCCCAGCGCGCCCGGCTGCTGGAGGCGGTGCTGGCCGACCTCTACGGTCCCCAGCGGCTCCTGGCCGAGGGGATGGTGCCGCCGGAGCTCGTTTTTCCTAATCCCTGCTTCCTGCGCCCGTGCCGCGACCCCCGGCCCGGCGCCGCGCCGCCCCGCTTCCTGCACGGCTATGCGGCGGACCTGATCCGCGGCCCGGACGGGCGCTGGCACGTGGCGGCGGACCGGCTGGTCTCGATGGAGGGGGTGGCCCAGGCGCTGACAAACCGCGCCCACATGGCCCGAACCCTGCCCGAATGCACCCGCGCCGTACCGATGCGGCCGCTGCGCCCCTTCGTGGACGCCTGGCGGGACATGCTGCACCACGCCGCTGGAGGCGATGCCTCCGGCCCCGCCGCCGTGGCGCTGCTGACGCCCGGCGTCGGCCACCGCGCCTGGGCGGAGCACGTCACCCTCGCCCGCGACCTCTCCTGCGCCCTGGCCGAGGCGGGAGACCTGACGGCGCGGGGCGGCGCCCTGTACCTGAAGACGCTGCGCGGGCTCCAGCCCGTGCGCGTCCTGCTCTCCCGGATCGACGGCGCGCTGCTGGACCCGCTGGAGCTCGGCGGACGCACCTCGCTCGGCGTGCCGGGGCTGCTGGACGCGATGCGGGCCGGCGGGCTGGCCGTGCACAATCACCCCGGGGCGGGGCTGGCGGAGGCGCCGGGGCTGCGCGCCTTCCTGCCCGCCCTCTGCGAGGCGCTGCTGGGGGAAGTCCCTGCCCTGCCCTCCCGCGAGACGCTCTGGCTCGGCGACCCCGCGGCCCGCGCGCGCGTGGCGGCGGCGCCGGAGGGCTTCACCCTTCGCCCGGCCGCGCGCGGTGTGCCCGAGGGGCCGGGACCCGACAAGGATCCGCGTGCCTGGTGCGCCGTGGCCCGCATGGCCCCTTCCCTCTCCCCTTCCCTTCAGCTGGGCGGTGAGGGGCTTGAGCCGCGCCCTGTCGTGCTCCGCATGTTCCTGCTGCACGACGGCGCGGAGTGGCGCGCCCTGCCCGGCGGTCTTGCCCGGGTGGCGGATGCGGAGGGCAGGGCGACGCCGCTCTGCAAGGATGTCTGGGTGCTGTCGGAGGACCGGGCGGAGATCCGCGGGCCGGGGCCGCTGAACCTCCCGGCCCTGCCTATCCGCCGCGCGGCGGGGGACCTGCCCTCCCGCGTCGCGGACAACCTGTTCTGGCTCGGGCGCTACGTCGAGCGGCTGGACGATTCCGCCCGACTGATGCGCGCCACCCTCGCCCGGCTGGACCGGGCGCCGATGCTGCCGCACGACGTCGCGGAGGTGGCGGCCCTCGCCCGCTGCCTGCAGGACGCCCGCCTGATCACGGAGGAGGAGCGGCCGAGCTCCGGCGAAGACGCCGCCCTCCGCCGAGCCCTGGCCCGCGCCGGGCGGGAAGGCGGGCGGCTGCACCGGCTGACCGGCGAGGTGGCGCGGCTGGTGGAGGCCACGCGGGACCGGCTAACGGGCGACATGCACGCCGCCTTCACCGTGCCGCTGCGGGACTCCCGCGCCGCGCTCCTCGCCGCGGACAACCCGGCCGCGCTCGGCGCCGCGCTCGGCGGGCTGGTGCGCTACGCCTCCGGCGTCGCTGGCGTGGCGGCAGAGAACATGGTGCGCGGCGGCGCCCACAGCTTCCTCGACCTCGGGCGGCGGCTGGAGCGCGGGGTGAGCGTCTCGGCCCTGCTCGGGCACCTCCTGGCGGAGCCGCCGGCGCGGATGGAGAGCGCCCTGGTTCTCGCGCTAGAGCTCTGCGATTCCGTCATCACCTACCGCACGCGCTACCTGCACGTGCTGCAGCCCGCCCCGGCCCTGGACCTGGTGATGGCGGACCCCGCCAATCCCCGCGGCCTGTCCTTCCAGCTTTCCGCGGCGGAACGCCTGCTCGCCGGGGTGGAGGGCGGCGGCGATCCCAGCCTCTCTGCCGCCGCGCGCCGCCTGCGGCAGGATGTGGAGGCGATGGTGGCGGAGGTGGTGCAGGCCGCCGAGCCCGCCCAGGCCGCGAACGGCCTCTCGCCCCGGCTGCTTGCGCTGAAGGACGCGGTCGGCGACCTGTCCGACGTGATCGGGCGCCGCTACTTCACCCTGATCGCCGCCCCGCGCCTGCTCGGCGTGGACACCGCGGAGAGGGGCGCGGCGTGATCTACCGGGTCCGGCACGTCACGGCCTACGCCTATGAATCTCCGGTGGAGATGGCGACGCACCTCCTCCACCTGCTGCCGCGTCCGCTGGAGGGGCGGCAGCGCGTCCTGCGGGCCGCCCTGACCAGCGACCCCGCCCCGGCGCGGCGGGCGGAGGGGCTGGACCACTTCGGCAACACCACCGCCTGGCTGTACCTGGACCGGCCGCACGCCCGCTTCACCGTGACGGCGGAGTTCATGGTGGATGTGACGGCGCCTCCGCCCCTGCCCGCCTCCACCCCGGCTTGGGAGAGCCTCCGCGAGGCCGCGCTGCGCCGGCCGGACGTGGCCGAGTTCCTCTTCCCCAGCCCGGCCCTGCCGCCGGTGGAGGGCGCCCGCGCCTTCTTCGCCTCGCACTTCACCCCGGGGCGGTCGGCCGGGGAGGCGGCGGTGGAGATGATCGCGGCCTTCCGGAAGAGCATGGCCTTCCGCTCCGGCGTCACCACCGTCTCCACGCCCGTGGAGGAGGTGCTGCGGCGGAAGGCGGGGGTGTGCCAGGACTTCGCGCACCTGATGATCACGGGGCTGCGGATGCTCGGCATCCCCGCGCGCTACGTCTCCGGCTACATCCGCACCCGCCCGCCGCCGGGCGGGGTGCGCCGGGTGGGCGCGGACCAGTCCCACGCCTGGGTGGCCGCATGGCTCGGGGAGGAGGCGGGCTGGGTGGAGATGGACCCGACAAACAGCCTTTTCGTCGAGGAGGAGCACGTCGTCCTGGGTTGGGGGCGCGACTTCGGCGACGTCTCCCCCTTGCTGGGCATCATCCTCGGCGGCGGCAGCCATTCCGTGAACGTCGGCGTGGACATGGAGGAGGCGGAGCCGGTTCCCGGCTGATCCCGCGTATCCGCGGCACCGTTCCTGCATGGGCGCGCCTCCTGCGCCCCGGGATCCGGGTGCCACGACACACGGAGAACGCCGACCATGACCCTCTCCCGCCGATCCCTTCTCGCGGCCGGTGCCGCCGGGCTGGCCGCGCCGGCCATCCGCCCCGCCCTGGCCCAGGCACCGCTGCGCTTCTGCCTGGACTGGGCGCTGCAGGGGAACCACGGGATGTTCTCCCTCGCCGATGACCGGGGCATCTTCCGCCAGAACGGCATCGCCCTGCGGATGGACCGCGGCTTCGGCTCCGGCGACACCACGGTGAAGCTCGCCTCCGGCGCCTACGACATCGGCTACACCGACGTTTCCACCATGGTGAAGTTCAACGCCGAGAACCCGGACAAGCGCCTGGTCTGCATCTACCAGGTGCTGGACCGCACGGCGGCCGCGCTGATCACGCTGAAGAGGAGCGGCATCGCCGCACCGGCGGGCGTGGCCGGAAAGCGCCTCGGCGCGCCGGAGGGCGAGGGCAGCCGCATGCTCTTCCCCGCCTTCGCGAAGGTGTCGGGGATCGACGCCGCCGCCGTGCGGTGGACGAGCATGGCGCCCAACCTGCGCGACACGATGCTGGCCCAGGGCCAGGTGGATGCCGTGACGGGCTTCCTCTTCACCACCTACTTCAACCTCGTCGGCCTCGGCACGAAGGAGGAGGACATCGTCGCCTGGCCCTATGCCGAGAACGGGCTGGACATCTACGGCTCCGCCATCGTCGCGCGCGCTGACTGGCTGGAGAGGAACCCGCAGATGGCCGCGAACTTCGTGAAGTCCTCCATCGCCGGGCTGAAGCTGCTGCTGGCCGAGCCCGACGCCGCCATGGCCTCCCTCAAGAAGCGCGAGGCGCTGTTCGACGAGGCGCTGGAGAAGCGCCGCTGGTTCATGACCCGCGACCGCTCCATCCTGACGCCGAACGTGCGGGCGGGCGGCACGGGCGTGCTGGATCAGGCGCGCGGCGAGCTGCTGATCCGGGTGAACGCAGAGGCCTACGGCGTGTCCAACCCGCCGAAGTTCGCAGACCTGTTCACCGACCGGTTCCTGCCACCCCAGGCGGAGCGGATGCTCGGCTGAGTGCTGCCCTGTCCGGGACCAGGGGGCGCCGCCCCCTGGAACCCCCGCCAAGGGCCTGAGGCCCTTGGATCCCCGTCTGGCTGCCGCCGTGCCGTCCTGAGACGGGGTCTCCACCTGACGGGCCTCCTCCTGCCCTAGAAGTCGCCTCGGGTCATCGACCCGAGGCGCACTGTCAGCCGAGAGAGACCAAAGCCTAGAAGAAGATGATGGTGAGGGGTCCGGGGAGAGGAAGAATTCCTTCTTCCTCTCCCTGGCCACAGACCGACGTCCGAGGATCAGGCC